>CAXTAP010000045.1:7480-16498 GCA_964241965.1 uncultured Mucilaginibacter sp. | reverse complement strand
GTTTTCAGCAGCCTTACCAAACTATTTTTTAGCTTTGGCCCTTGCTAACACATTGCCATGAAAATTATTGCCATAGGCCGCAATTACGCCGAACATGCTAAAGAACTGAACAACCCGGTGCCCACCACACCAGTAATATTTATGAAGCCCGATACGGCTTTGCTTAAGGATAATAAGCCCTTTTACCTGCCCGGTTTTTCGCAGGATATTCATCATGAGATTGAACTGGTGCTGAAAATCAGCAAGGAGGGCAAGCATATTGAGGAAAGGTTTGCAGCCGATTATTATGATGAGATTGGATTGGGGGTTGACTTTACCGCGCGCGACATTCAAAGCCGGCATAAGGAAAAGGGCCTGCCCTGGGAACTGGCCAAAGCTTTTGACAACTCAGCGCCGGTAAGCAATTTTATTCCGAAAAGCGATTTGAGCGACCTGTATCACATTGGTTTCAGGCTTGATATTAACGGGCAGACAAAGCAGACGGGCAGCACCAGCGACCTGCTATTTTCCTTTGAGCGCATCATTACCTTCGTATCGGGCTATATCACCTTAAAAAAGGGAGATCTCATTTTTACCGGCACACCCGAAGGCGTAGGCAAAGTGAACATAGGCGACCACCTGGAAGGGTACATTGAAGACAAGAAAATGCTGAGCTTCTACGTTAAATAATCAATGTTCAAATACTTCCTGTGCTTTCTGTTAGCCACATGGTTAAACTCTACTGTCAGCTCCGCTCAAAACATTATTCAAAGCAGGCCCTACCCTCAGCAGGATTTTCGCTACCCGCTGGATTTACTGCCATCCACAGCAGGCACTTTCGGTGAGCTGCGGCCCAACCACTTCCATGCCGGGCTCGATTTCAGGACTAATCAGCGTACCGGCTATCCGGTACATGCCGCCATGTATGGCTATGTATCGCGCGTAAAGGTTCAGCTGGGCGGTTTCGGCAATGCGGTATATCTTACACACCCCAACGGCTACACTACGGTTTATGGCCACCTGCAAAGTTTCAGTCCTGAAATATTAAAGGCAGTGCGGGCTTACCAATACCAGCACCAGAGCTTTGATGCCGACTTTAACCTGCAGCCCTTTCAAATACCTGTAGTCAAGGGTCAGGTTATTGCATTATCGGGTAACACCGGCGCTTCGGGCGGCCCGCATGTGCATTTTGAAATCCGCGATTCACTAACCCAGGAAACTATTAATGCCCAGCTTTTTGGCTTGACTATCCCCGATAGGGTTGCACCTGCCATTTCAGGCATCTGCGTTTACCATATTAACGGCGCACCGTTCAGCGAAAAAACCAAACGGCAGATTTACGGCGTGGCAGGCGGAGCCGGAAACTACCGGCTGCCGCAAACGCTTAGCTTAAGCGGCAGCATTGGCTTTGGTATTATAGCCAGTGATATGAACAATACCTCGGCCAACCATAACGGCGTATATTCTGTTGAACTGAAGCTGGATGGCACCACTGTTTACACTTATACCGCTGAGCGCTTCGCCTTTGACCAAACCCATGCATTAAACGCCTACATTGACTACCCGGAGCAGGTAGTAAGCCATCGCTTCATCCAGAAGTGCTTTATTTTACCCGGAAGCAAGATTACGCTGTATCCGCAATCAGTGAACCGGGGCATCATCAATTTTACTGATGATGCTGAGCATGAGGTGCAATACACCGTAAAGGACGTGGCAGGTAACACCTCGACGCTGAATGTAAAGGTTAAATCAGCCGCTGTTAAGGACCAGCCCGCTTATAGCCCGGCCGGTACCCTGTTCCATTATAACCAAGTCAATGAGTTTACGGCTGATAAGGTAAAAGTGGTTATCCCCATAGGGAATTTATACGATGATGTTGATTTCACCTACGCAGTCCGGCCTAAACAAGCCGGCATGTTATCAGCCATTTACCGCATCCATAACCGCCTTACGCCGATACACGATGGCTACACCCTGTGGATAAAGCCGGATGCTGATTTAGGAAAATATGCTGACAAGGCCGTTATTGTAAGTACCACCGCAGGCGCCGAGGGAGGCGAGTTTGATAATGGCTATATCAAAGCTACCGTACATACCTTTGGCGATTATTTTATAAAATTAGATACCATACCGCCGGTAATAACGCCGGTAAACATTCATAACGGCAGCAACCTGCACAATGCCGGCAGCATTGCAGTGCGCATGAGCGATAATCTTTCGGGCATTAAAACCTGGGGCGGAACCATTGACGGCAAATGGGTACTGATGGAATGGACTTACAAAAATAAGGTACCGCGTTATACCTTTGATGGCAGCCTGGCTCCGGGCAAGCATATTTTTGAGTTTACAGCTACTGATTTTAAGGATAATACCTCTACTTTTACCGCAGAATTTTACCGATAAACATAATGGCAGCACTCACAGCAGGCGATAAAGCCCCCGATTTTACCGCGCCCGACCAAAACGGGCAATCAGTATCATTAACCGATTTTAAAGGCAAAACGGTTATTTTATATTTTTACCCCAAGGATGATACGCCGGGCTGCACTGCCCAGGCCTGCGATCTGCGCGATAATTATGAAATGCTCACGGCGCAGGGTTACGAGGTAATCGGCGTAAGCGTGGACGATGAAAAATCGCACAAAAAGTTTGAGCGCAAGTACCAGCTGCCCTTTACGCTGATTGCTGATACCGACCATAGCCTGGTAGAAAAGTATGGTGTCTGGGCAGAAAAAAGCATGTATGGCAAAACTTATATGGGTACGGCCCGCACTACCTTTATCATCAGTCCCGAAAGTGTTATTTCGCACATCATCAGTAAGGTAGATACCAAGGCGGCCTCACAGCAGGTGCTGAGCGTTTTAAAAGCGTAAGCGTAATTGAAACATTATAATTATTTTTGCGGCCAACCTTATGCTGCAATACGTATTAAGGGATAGCTGATGGAATTTGATTATAGCCGCAGGTAAATGGCTTATTTAAGCGCACAGCAGTAATTATAAATTTTAAAGAACATCTTTTATAACAAAACCCAACTCTATGCATGCTGATGACGCGGAGATTTTAAGTAAGTTTCAGGATGAAAGGACCCGGAACCAGGCCTTTAACCTCTTACTGAAAAAATATCAGCAAAAAATTTACTGGCATGTTCGCCGCATGGTAATTGATCATGATGATGCCGATGACATTGTGCAGGATGTATTTGTAAAAATATGGAAAAACCTGGGCGGCTTCCGTAATGACGCACAGCTGTACACCTGGATGTACCGCATTGCTACCAATGAATGCATCACGTTTTTAAATAAGAAAAAGCAGAAAAACAATGTTTCGTTAGATGATGTGGCCTATGAACTGGCCGACACGCTGGCCGGCTCCAGCTACTTTAACGGCGACCAGGCACAGATGAAGCTGCAGCAGGCCCTGCTTACCCTGCCCGAAAAACAGCGGCTGGTTTTTAACATGAAATATTTTGATGATATGAAGTATGAGGAGATTTCGGAGATTTTAGGCACCAGCGTAGGTGCCTTGAAAGCATCATTTCATTTAGCTGTTAAAAAAATTGAATCATTTTTACTATCAAAAGATTAATTTTACATACAGGGTTAAACCTTTAGGATTAGAATTTATCTAATGTGCATTATGATAAGCGATATAGACGATAAAGAATGGCCGGACGATGAAATGTCACTTAAACGGTTTAATAACCAAAACCCGTTTAGCGTGCCCTCCGGTTACTTTGATGAACTGGATCAGCGCATCATGTCATCTGTATATTTTGATGAGCTGAAACAAAACAGCTCGCCCGATGGGTTAACTGTGCCGGATGGTTATTTTGACGATTTAACCGGCCGCCTGCAAAGCCGCATCAATATTGAAGAAGCAGCGCCGGCCGACGCTGAAAGCTTCACTGTGCCTGAAGGATATTTTGATCATTTACATCAGCAGATTACCAGCCGTATTTTTGTAGAGGAAGCCCTGCAGAACAGCAGTGAAGATTTTACTGTTCCCGATGAATATTTTACCGGGCTTAATAAAGCCATCCTGAATAAAACGGTAAATCAGGATATGGTATTGCGCAAGGGCGTGGTAAAGCGGCTCATTACCTCAGGCTCCTTTAAATATGCATCGGCCGCCTGCCTGGCGCTTATTGTTGGCGCGGGTATATTTATTACACAGGTTACCGCACCCGATGCCGAGCATAACCGTTCGTACCTGCATAAGCAGCTCTCCGGTATCCCGGCCGATGAAATAAAAAGTTACCTGCAGGACCAGATGGATGTGAACGACGTACAGCACACTGTGCTGACTGAGAATACACCGGTTGATTATAATAAGGTAGCAGTTAAGCTGAACGGCAGTCACAACAAAGGCAAATAACCTGAGCGCTCATGAAAACCTTAATCAGACTTTTTTTAGTTGCCGTACTGACAAGCTCGGGCTTGATTGCCTTTGCGCAGGGTTTTCGCGACTCGCGCGGGGCAGATTTCAGAAGCGGCCCCATGAACAGGCCGGCCAGCAATGGCCGCCGGCTGGAGGCGGCCAAGGAAAACTTTATAGGCAGCCAGCTACAGCTTACGCCTGATGAAGCCCTCCGGTTCTGGCCCGTTTACAGGCAATATCAGCAGGAACTGATGCAAACCCGCAGGCTGAAACGCCTGAACAACTCCAGTGCCCAGGCGGATGGTACCGACCAGATCAATAAGGAACTCTATTATGACCAGAAGCTGGTAGAAATCCGCAAACGCTATAATACTGCCTTTCTGCAGATACTGCCTGCACAGAAAGTAAGCATGATATACAAAACCGAGCGGGAATTTAATGATGAGCTCATCAGGCAGATGGGCGAACGCGGTAACTGACCGCGCCGGCAAAGTGCAACATTCTACAATAGGCTTACTTTAATCAGGTAGGCCTTTGTTATTTTTGCGGCATGCTTACCCTGCGACAGCTTTTTTTAGCCAACAATGCGCAAACCACCAGCTTTCCGCTGCTGCTTGAGTTTGAGCGGGCCGAGGGCGTGCATTTGTACGATGCAGCCGGCAAGCCTTATCTCGATCTGATTTCGGGCATTGGCGTAAGCACCATAGGGCACGGTAACCCCAGGGTAAAGGAAGCCGTTAAGCAGCAGGTGGACAAGTATATGCACCTGATGGTATATGGCGAGTATGTGCAAACGCCGCAGGTATTGTTTGCCCAAAGGCTCGCTTCAGTTTTACCGGATGCCCTACAATCGGTATATTTTGTAAACTCAGGCACGGAGGCTGCGGAGGGTGCCTTAAAGCTGGCCAAACGCTATACCGGCCGGCAGGAAATTGTGGCCTGCCAAAACTCCTATCATGGCAGCACCCATGGTGCGCTGAGTGTAATGGGCAACGAGGAGTACAAACAGAATTACCGGCCCCTGCTGCCGGGCGTGAAATTTATCCGCTTTAACCATCCGGAAGATCTGGCGCTGATTACTGAAGATACGGCTTGTGTAATTATAGAAACCATACAGGGCGAGGCTGGCATAAGAGTACCCGATGCCGCTTATATGCAGGCGCTGCGAAACCGGTGCACCCAAACAGGCGCACTGTTAATTCTGGATGAGATACAGGCTGCCTTTGGCCGTACAGGCAAGCTGTTTGCATTTGAGCATTTCGGCATTGTGCCCGATATTTTGCTGCTGGCTAAGGCCCTCGGCGGCGGTATGCCGGTTGGCGCCTTTATATCGTCCGGTGCCATTATGGGCGCATTGAAGGAAAACCCGATTTTAGGGCATATAACTACCTTTGGCGGCCACCCGGTTTGCTGTGCTGCAGGCCTGGCCGCACTCGATTTTTTACTGCAGGAGCAGCTTATTCATACCGCTGCCGAAAAAGAAGCGTTGTTCAGGCAGCATCTTACGCATCCGGCCATCAGGGAAATCAGGGGAAAGGGGCTATTGCTGGCTGTTGAACTGGCCGATTTCGAGCTGAATAAGAAGGTGATTGACCGCTGCATTGAACAGGGCGTAATTACCGACTGGTTTTTACATTGCAGCAATGCCATGCGTATTGCTCCTCCCTTAATCATTACACCCGAGGAGGTTGTGAGTGCCTGCCAGGTAATTAATGAGGCAATAGCCTGTTATATTACCGATTAATTCGTATATTGTCCTTGCTGCTGTAAAGTAAGCGTTGCTTGCGCTCAAAATCACACATTTTCTGTGATGTGTTGTTAAATGTGTGAAACGGTTTAATTAACTGGTATATTTATCACCCTGATTTTTAACTATTCATAATAATCAGTGCCTGCATTTATAAATGTGGTATAATTTGTGTTTTGTTTCCAGCAATAGCATCAACAGTTAAAACGGCAGGAATTTATATAAAAATGTATAGAGTTGCCTGCAATTGTGTATCCAGCCGATACATCACTGTTATTTAGCTGCTGCTCAACAATATTTTTAATTGCTTATTTACCTACTTAGCCGAAAAGCATAATAATAAAAATGAAAATAGCTTATATATCTACCTACCCACCCCGCGAATGCGGACTTGCTACCTTTAACCAGAACCTGATGCGCGCCATAAGCGCAAATTTTCCTGAACGAAAAACATTGCTGGAAAACGGCTATGTTGTTGCGCTTAACGACTCGGAAAGTTTACAGGAATATGAATACCCGAAAGAAGTAAAGTATGTAATACGCCAAAATCATCAGAAGGATTACATCCGCGCAGCTAATTATATTAATACCAGCAGCGCTGATGTTTGCATTATGGAGCATGAATTCGGCATTTATGGCGGTGAAAGCGGTATTTATGTATTGCCATTGATTAACCGCCTGGAAAAACCACTCATTTCTATTCTGCATACCATCCTGAAGGAGCCAAGCTATGTGCAGCGCATCATTATCCGCGAAATTGCCGAGCAATCATCAAAAATTATAGTGATGAGCCAGCGGGCCGTTGAGTTCCTGACCACCATTTATGATATTCCTGTTGAAAAAATACAAATTATTGAACATGGCGTACCTGATCTGGAGGAACCTGCCGTAAATCCGGTAAGAAGCCTCAGCGCCTTCAAAAATCGCAGGGTGCTGCTTACCTTTGGCCTGCTGAGCCGTAATAAGGGCCTGGAAACCGTGGTAAAGGCCCTGCCGAAGATTGCAGCCAAACACCCGGATGTGATGTATGTTGTATTAGGTAATACGCACCCTGGTGTGGTGAAGCATTCGGGCGAAGAGTACCGTGATTCACTCAAAAGCCTGGCAGCTGAGCTGAAGGTTTCCAACAACCTGGCTTTCATCAATAAATTTGTAACAGAGGAAGAACTGATTAATTACCTCACCGCCGCAGCTGTTTACGTAACCCCCTACCATAACGAAGCCCAGATTACCAGCGGCACCCTGTCATACGCAGTTGGTTCGGGTGCGGCAGTGGTATCCACGCCTTACTGGCATGCTACCGAACTGCTGGCTGATAACCGAGGCCGCTTGTTTGACTTCAAGGATTCTGACCGCCTGGCTGATATCATCAATGAGCTTTTTGATAACAAAAACGCATTAAACGAACTTAAACATAATGCCTATGAGTATGGCCTGCATCTGCGCTGGCCAAGCATCGGCGCAGAGTATATCAAGGTGGCCGAAACTGCCTGCCGGGTACATAATTTCAGTGATAAGATACTGCGCAACAGCATTGTAGATCCCGAAGTAATGCCCGCATTCAGCCTGACGCATGTACTGCGCTTAACTGACGATACCGGCATTGTACAGCACGCCAAATACGGCATTCCGAATTTAAAGGAAGGCTACTGCCTGGATGATAATGCCCGTGCCCTGATTATGGCGCTCATGGCTTACCAGCGTAATAAAAGCGAAGAGGCTTTTGAACTACTGCCGGTTTACCTGAGCTATATTCATTACATGCAGCGCGAAGATGGCAACTTCCGCAACTTTTTAAGCTTTGACCGCCGTTACCTGGACGAGGTAGGGTCCGAGGATTCCTTCGGGCGCACGGTATGGTCATTGGGCCACCTGATCGGCTGCTCTGCCAGCAATTCCTACCGAGAATTTGCTATGGAAATCTTTCAGCGCTCTGTTCCGCATTTCGGGCAGCTGCGCTACCTGCGCGGTATGGCTAATACCCTGATCGGGGTGGCTTTATATATGAAGGCTTACCCGTCAGACGAGGGTATGCTTCAGCAATTAATCAGCCTTACCAACCCGCTGGTTGAGGCCTATGAAAAGACCTCATCGGCCGACTGGCAATGGTTTGAGGAAGGCATGACCTATGATAATGCCATTTTACCCCTTGCTCTGCTTTACTCGAGCCAGATAACCGGCAATGAGCGGGTAAAGGAAATAGCAATGACTACCATGAACTTTTTGGATCAGCTAACCCTATCTAACGGGTACCTGAGCCCGGTAGGCAACGATGGCTGGTATTACCGCGGAGGCTCATTCCCTACGTTTGATCAGCAGGCCATTGAAACTATGGCTATGGTACTGATGTACTTTGAAGCCTATGAGCTTTTGAAAAAGCCGGAATATATCGAAAAGATGTTTTTGAGCTACAAATGGTTCCTGGGTGATAATACCCTGCGGGCCCCCCTGTATGACCATGAAACCAAAGGCTGCTGCGACGGCTTGCTGCCTACCGGTATCAACCGTAACCAAGGAGCCGAAAGTACGCTGGCTTACCTCATTTCGCACCTTACCGTGCTGAAGGCCTTTGAACTGGAGTACGAGTATAATAAGTTTAGCGCAAGCCTCCAAGTTTGCTAAATGAAAGTTGCAGTACTGGCCCCGGTTGCCTGGCGAACACCGCCCAGGCATTACGGGCCCTGGGAACAAATTGCCTCCAACATTGCTGAAGGCCTGATTGAAAAGGGTGCCGACGTAACACTGTTTGCCACCGGCGATTCTGTTACCAAGGGTAAACTTTCGCATATCTGTGCAACAGGTTACGAAGAAGACCGTACGCAGGATGCCAAGGTATTAGAGTGCCTGCACATCAGTAACCTGATGGAGCAGGCGGTGGATTTTGATATCATCCACAACAACTTTGATTTTTT
>CAXTAP010000045.1:0-7380 GCA_964241965.1 uncultured Mucilaginibacter sp. | reverse complement strand
CGCATTCATCATGATAAAGGCACGGCTGAAGCCATTGAAATAGCGCTTCAAAGCAACCGGAAACTTATCATTGCCGGCATTATTCAGGATGAAGCCTATTACCGGGAACGGGTTGAACCTAAACTAAGCGAGCAGATACAGTACGCCGGCCATGCAGGGCCGGAAAAGAGAAATGAGCTGCTGAGCAATGCCGCAGCGTTGCTGCATCCCATTAACTTTAACGAGCCCTTTGGCATGAGCGTGGCTGAAGCCATGCTGTGCGGCACACCGGTAATTGCCTTCAATCGAGGCTCCATGCCCGAACTGATTAAGCATGAACAAACCGGCTTTTTGGTAAATAATGTAAACGAAGCAGTACAGGCGGTAAATAACCTACCATCCATTAACCGGCAGGAATGCTATGAATGGGCTAAATCTCAGTTTTCCTCCGAAAAGATGGTAGAGGACTATTGGGGACTGTATCAGCAGATTTTAGAGAAGTAAAACTTGTACAATATATTTTTATAAACCATAATGAAGAGCCTGTAAATTATATGTCTTTATAAAGGTTCATCGTCATCGCGTTTAGCAGATGTATTATGCCTTTCCTTCCTTCAGCTTTTCTAACAGGGCTTTGAGTTCTACTTCGGCAAACGAGGTGGAGGAATCAGAGATACCATAAGGAATAATCAGCTTGCCATTATGTATAATGGAACCGCACGAGTATAATACGTTGGGTACATATCCTTCCCGCTCATCACTGTTCGGTATCAGCAGAGGCTCACGCAGGCGGCCAATTTCAATAGCCGGGTCATCCAGCTGCAGCAGGCTTGCGCCCAGCACATATTTTCGCATAGGGCCTACGCCGTGAGTTATCATCAGCCAGCCTTCCTCGGTTTCTATAGGTGAGCCGCAGTTGCCAATTTGTATAAATTCCCAGGCAAACTCCGGATGCTGTAACTGTATCGGTTTTTCCCAGATATTGATTTTGTCCGAATACATGATGTAATTATTCCAGCCATCAATGCGCGATATCATTACATATTTGCCATTAACCTTACGCGGAAACAACGCCAGGTTTTTGTTCTGCGCCCCGGCCCCATACAGCGGCATGATTTTGAAATCCACAAAATCATCAGTCTGCAGCAGCTTGGGCATAATCAGCGAGCCATCATAAGCAGTATAGGTGGCGAAGTAATCGGTTGTGCCGTCCTCATGGTAAAATTTTACAAAGCGGGCATCCTCAATACCCTTACGCTCATATTCAGAAATCGGGAAGATAACCCGGTCAGAAATATCAGTGTCTAATGAAAACAGGATTTCATAATAGGAGTCGGCCAGCCACAATATTTTGTCGTATTCTAATCTGGCCATGTCATCTTTCTGTAGCTTCTGCGAGTCCAGGATAATGCGGCGCAGGGTTGAATATTCAAAATGATAATCTAACTTTCCCTCCACTTCCCGCAGCACATCAATGTTAATCTGCGTAGTTACGGCTTTTTCGAAAAACAATTTTTTGTTATAAACGGCATTGCGTACCACTTCAGCTTCATCAATATAGTTTCCGGCCGGTATAACCGTAATCTCATTATTTTTATCAATCAGCGCCCGCCGGAACGTAATGGATGAAATATGCCCCTCGCCTACGGCCCTGAAACTGATGATAACCCGGCGCTCCCCTTCTTCAAGTTCACTCTGGTCGGGGTCGTCCACAATAGACGGATTAAAAAAGGCGGCTGATTCTATTGAATATTCATGGGTAAAATAAGAGCCGATCAGCAGCTTGCGGTAGGAGCTCAGCGTATCAAATTCGATATTAATTTCCTCAAAAATATTCTTTAGTTTTTCGCAATGGCGGTTTAAAACACGGGTAATATTGCGGTGCCGCTTTGAATACTCCTGCAGCAAAGGCGATATTAAATCGAAAACCTGAGTTTCATTTAGCTTGGTTACCTGCTGTATTACTTCCTTAGCACGATCATTACCATTAAAAAAAAATCTTGCAATTACACGTTTCGGATCAGGATTAACTCTTATGGGTTTTCGCTCAATAGAAAGTCTCATATATGAAGTAAAAGTTTATTCATTAACAGCAGCACACTTAATTTGATTGCCGTATTTTAATAAAGTGCAAACGTATAGAAATATTGTACGATAAGTAATGAAAAGAGGTTTTAATGCTGAATTATTTTAATGTTTTGTAATTTGCCCATTGTATGAATGTGCTCATTGTAGAAGATGAAAAAAGCCTGGCGCTTGAATTATCGGAATTTTTGAACAGGGAAGGCTTTACGGTTGATTATTCACGTACCAGCAAATCGGCCGGGGAAAAAATTCATACAAACACCTATGATTTTATATTGCTGGATTTGGGCCTGCCTGATGGCGATGGGTTTGCACTGCTGAAGTTACTGAAAAAGCTGCCCGAACGCGATGATGCCATTATTATACTTACGGCCCGCGGCGCCATTGATGATCGTGTGCTGGGCCTGGAAGAGGGGGCCGATGATTATCTGGCCAAACCGTTTTCATTGAATGAGCTGCTGGCGCGCATACATGCTATAACCCGCCGCAAGCATAAGCTGGACAGTAACGAAATTAACCTGAGAGATTTCAGGATTAACATACAAAACCGCACTGTTTACCATCAGGCCGACCGTATCAACCTGACTAAAAAGGAATTTGAGATTTTAAATTATCTGGTGCTGAACAAAAACCGGGTTATATCGCGCACTAATTTAACCGAGCATGTTTGGGGCGATATTCTGGAAATTAACTCCGACTCTAACTTTGTGGATGTGCATGTAAAAAATCTGCGCAAAAAGCTATCGCAGTTTGCCCCGGCCGATTGGTTTGAAACCGTGCGGAGTATTGGTTACCGCATTAACCTGTAAATGCAATTAATGAAAGATGAAGCTGCAATTTAAACTGGCGCTGTACAATGCCTTAACTAAAATTGCCATTATCTTCTTTACCGGGGTGCTGATTTTGTTTTCGCTCGAAAACATCTCGGTGCGGCATATTTCCATGCGGCTGATTGCCGAGAAGAACCAGTTTTTGAAAAACCTGTCGGTTAATGAGATTAATGAGCTGCTGAAGGAACAGAAGAGTTTTACCGACTATACGATATTAAAGGAGGAGTACATATTTTTGAAGCCCGTAGCCTTTGAGCCATCCATTACCCCACACGATGAATTCAGCACGGAGCAGCGCACCCTCGAAAAATCGAAAGAGGAATTCAGAATTTTAACGTACAAATTTAACTTTAATGCACATACCTACCTGCTCGAAATTGGGAATAGTATGGAAGCTGTTGATGATTTGAAGGAGACCATAAGAGGATTTACGCTGTTTATCCTCATCATTGCCCTTACGCTTACACTGCTGATTGACCTTACCTTTACCAAATACCTGCTGGCGCCGCTTTACAGCATTATTGACCGCAAACTGATCAGGGTAAATGATCCCCTGCATTTCGACTATGCCCGCATTGCTACCAGTACCCAGGATTTTATATTGCTTGACAACAGCATCAGTACCCTGATGAAAAAAATTGCTGATCTGTTCTTGCTGGAGAAACAATTTATTGCCAATGTATCGCACGAGTTACTGACGCCTATTTCCATCATCAGTACGCGGCTGGAAAACCTGATGGTGCACGAGCAGCTAAGCGAGGAAAGTGAGAATAAAGTGTTTGCTTCGCTGAAAACATTAACCCGGCTCAAGGCCATCATTAACAGCCTGCTGTTAATTTCGAAGGTTGAAAACAATCAGTTCGATAAAAATGATAACATCAGGCCGAGTGAGGTAATTGATGAGATATACAGGGAGCTTGAATACCGCATTGCCGACAAGCAATTAACATTTACCAATGCCGCCAGGCGTGAGCACATCATCAGCGGCAACCGTTCACTGATGCATACCTTACTGTTCAATATTATTAATAATGCCATTAAGTACAACTACGCCGGGGGCAGCATTGCCGTAACGGATTCCTTTAATCACAAAGTTTATCAGCTGAGTATTACCGATACCGGCGCCGGCATGACCCATGAGCAGATTGAAAAAGCCTACAACCGCTTTGAAAAACTGGATACCGATGAAAGGGAAAGTTTTGGCCTGGGGCTGGCCATTGTAAAAAGCATAGCCACCTTTCATCACATACAGGTAAGCATACAATCGGAAAAAAATGAGGGCACTGCTTTTAAATTAACATTTTTATTATAAAGCCTGTCATCTTCATTTAATCTTCATATACATAAAATAATTTAGCAGTGTAAAGTTTTAGTTTCGAGTTACCCCTATTTATTTTTGAGGCTGCTTCTGTTCACTCAGAGCAGCCTTTTTTATAAGGTTGAGCATAGGAGTGGAAGCCACTGCCCAGTTTTAAATTGTTGTATTTAGTGTTTTCTGCTGCTTAACACCAGTAACGAGCAATTGCCAGCTTATGATTTAAATCATCTGGTTTCTTTTAATCAGATAACTTTTCAGCAACTGGTAGTACCCCGCATTAATATCAGCATCAATTAAATCTATATTGAACTGAGCGCATTTCAGAGCCAGTTGATGCCTGTATTGCTGGTAGGCCGACTGGTAGGCCTCACGCATCCTGCCGGGATGCACCCTTAACTGCTGCCCGGTTTCGGCATCCACAAAATGGTGCGGACGGTTATCAAAGGCAAAATCCACTTCATGCGGATAGTCGCTCACATTAAAAATCAATACTTCATGCTTATTATATTTCAAGTGCTGCAAAGCGGAAAAAAGCGCCTGCGTTTTTTCCGCGCTGATACTGTTTTCCAGCATATCACTAAAAATAATAATCAGTGAACGCTGATGCGCTTCTTCAGCAATGTAATGTATCACCTGAGTCAGGTTGGTAGCGCTGTTAACCCTGGGTTGCTGGTAGGCTTTCTCCAATTGGGCAAACAGGTAAAACAAGTGTGAGGTGGTTGAACGCACTGCACTTATCCAGTCTGCCTGGCCGGCAAAAAGGCATAAGCCGAAAGCATCGCGCTGCTTTTTGAACAGGTACATCAGCGAGGCAACGGCATATATGGAGAATTGCAGTTTATTCATGCCCTTTTCAGGAAAATTCATGGATGACGAAGTATCCAGCAGCAGGTAGCTGCGCAGATTGGTTTCTTCCTGATACTGCTTTACAAAAAGCTTATCAGTTTTGGCAAATAGTTTCCAGTCAATGTTCTTAACCGATTCGCCGCTGTTATACAACCGGTGCTCCGCAAATTCAACCGAGAAGCCATGGAAGGGGCTTTGGTGCAGGCCGGTAATAAAGCCCTCCACTACCTGCCGGGCCAGCAGGTCCAGGTTGGCCAGTTGTCTGATCTGATTATTGCCGTTAAGCTTATCCATGCCTCTTGCCAGATTTTTTTATAGTAACGTATATTGTATCAATAATACATCAATAGTTGTAAATCTTTATTGAGAATGTTTAAAATGACACGAGTGTTTACCTGATGATACAGAAATCAATATCATAAAAAAAGCGCTGCATACCTGCAGCGCTTTTTTTATATTAACCGGGTAAAACATTACACCAGTTGTTTCTCTAACTTACCGGAAAGTACCGACTTTGGCACTGCCCCGATTTGCTTATCAACAATTTCGCCGCCTTTGAAGAATAACAGGGCAGGAATATTACGGATACCAAATTTCATGGAAATACCCGGGTTATTATCCACGTTTACCTTACCTACAACGGCTTTACCATCGTACTCCTTGGCTATTTCCTCAACCACCGGACCTACCATACGGCAAGGACCGCACCATTCAGCCCAAAAGTCAATCAACACCGGTTTATCTGATTTCAGCACAACTTCTTCAAAGTTCGCATCAGTAATTTCTAAGGCCATAATTTTGAGTTTTAAATTTCTATTAAACAAATATATACTATTCAAATAGCTTGCCACAAGTGCAGCCTGACAATCTGACAAATTGATTACCCGAACATTTACTTCAGCACCGGCTGTATGTTGGTGAGGTTATAAACCGCCTCAATAAAGTCATCGCTCGGATTAATTTTAATGTCTTTTGATGACAGATCGGATGTGATGTAATCTTTTTTATCAAACGCCTCACTGTCTATCACCTTAAATTTAAGGGTACAGTTTTTTACCGGATATTTGGTCTGGTTGGTTTGCAGTATTTCCTGCAGTTCATTCAGCAGCTGCTCGGTAATCATGTGCACCCCTATCGGCACGGTAACTGATTTGGTAAGCTTGTCGCGCATCTCTGATAACAGCGACAGGGAAGTAATCCGCAGGTCCCAGTTATCCTGCTGCCGGTATTTTTCCTCAACGGTGCCCTTAACGTGAATAAAATAGCCATCTACCAGCTTATTGCGATGATTGATATAATCATCGCCAAACAGGGCAAATTCGTAGGAATCGTTATAATCTTCTATCACAAAGGTGCCGAAGGGCTTGCCGGTCTTGGTCATTTTATGCTGAACGTTGCCCATCAGGCCGCCTATGGTCAGCTCGCTTTGCTTGCGCAGGCGGGCAAAGCGCAGGTTGCTTTCATCATCTGCTTCGCCGTTCCGCATTTTTTGAAGCAGCTTTAAATCAGCTACCTTGTTGCTGCAATAACGTTCCAGTTCCAGCTTATAGTTATCAAGCGGATGCCCTGTCAGGTATATGCCGATGACATCCTTTTCATATTTCAGCTTTTCAATCAGCGGCCACTCATCGCATTCAGGCAAGGTTGGTTCGGGTATGTAAGCTGATACCGTACCGCCAAATAATGATGCCTGTGAACTGCTTCGGGTATTCTGATAATCGTTCGAGTACTTGGTCAGCCGCTCTAAACCTGTAAGCAGGCCGTTTTCCGTTTTGGCAAAGTAGCGGGCGCGGTTGCCTCCGAAACTGTCGAAAGCACCGCTGTAAACCAGGTTTTCATACACCTTTTTGCTAACCGCGCGCCCGTTGGAGCGTTGTGCAAAATCATAAACGCTTTTGTAAGGGCCGTTGGTTTTACGCTCATCAATGATGCTTTCAATGGCCTTTTCGCCGATACCCTTTACGCCGGAGAAACCAAAGCGCACGTCGCCTGCCTTGTTTACCGCAAAGGCCCAGTCGGATTCATTAACATCCGGCCCCTTTACCTCAATACCCATGCGGCGGGTTTCCTCCATAAAGAAGGATATCTTTTCAATATTATTCTGGTTATTCAATACCGCCGCCATGTACTCCGGCGGGTAATGCGCCTTTAGCCAGGCGGTTTGATAAGCCACAAAAGCATAGCAGGTAGAATGCGACTTGTTAAAGGCATATTGCGCAAAGGCTTTCCAGTCGTTCCATATCTTGGTAAGCTGCGCTTTGGGATGCCCTTTGGCCACTGCCCCATCCATAAACTGCTTTTCCATCTTGTTCAGGATGTCGA
>CAXTAP010000044.1:0-24618 GCA_964241965.1 uncultured Mucilaginibacter sp. | reverse complement strand
TACAACCTGAATAAAAACTGCAGACTATTACCGTAAGCCTGGCCAATGTTGCGCCCGGCGATGGTATAAAAGCCGGAGGCGTAAATGCTTAGCCGGCGCGATACCGTGTAGCCATAATCCAGTGATAAGTGGGTTTCGCGGTAATCAAGCGTACTGCCCGAAAAATTGGTTAAGGTATGGTTGGGGCTGGCCGAATCGGTGCCGGCAACATCAACCAGCAGCACATTGTATTTGTTGAAGTAATAACCAAAGGTACCCTGGTAAAGCAGCTGCGAAGGCCCGTCGGATGCCAGGTATTTGCGGTAGCCGGCCTCTATGTTATAGTAGCCGTTATGGCTGCCCAGCTTTAAATTACCGGTGTTGGCTGCCCGCGCCTCTACGCCATTATAGGCATACCCCAAAGTTTGGTTCCGTATCTGCGGGTACAGCGGCACAATAACGCCGCCGTAAACAGATATATAGTTTTTCAAATCGAATTGCGCCAGGGCATAATTCAGGCCCAGGTGTAAGTCACCGGGGCCATTGCGGTGGATGGTGGTATTGCCGCTAACGAGCGACTGGTAAGAGATCGGGACGTTAAGCACCAAATCCAGCTTGCGCGATATGCCGTAATCAGCATAAATACCCAGGGAGTAGGAACTGAACTTATTACCATCACCGCTGTGGCGCCTGCCGTTCTGGTCCCAGTAATTTTTAGCCAGATAGGTATATACACTGCCGCCAACCAGGTAGCGCTTTTTGCCTACGGGCCAGCCGGCAAAAACATAAGTAGTTTGTGCCAGGCTTAGTAAAAGCAGCAATAATGAGGTGTAAAGTTTTTTCATGTTGAAGTTTACTAAGCGTTAGGGCAGCCTGAATTTTTCTTTAACCCAATAGTATTGAAAGCCGTAATATTTATTGTCCACCTCGTGGGTAAGTATCGGGTTAATCCAATATTCCTTCTCGCTCTCCCTGGTGGCCAGCTGGTTGAATACGGCAAAACTGCAATAGGGAGGGCAAAGCTCATCCAGCAAACTGATGGCCATCAGCACCGGGCACTTTACCATGGGCGCAAAATTGATAGGATCATAATAATCCCAAACGGCAAATAGTTTTTTAGAGGTGAACAGGGGGTGCTTTTGCATATAATCGGTAAACATCCACACCGGAGATTTTTTTTCGGGGTACAGCAGCGGCCCGATGCGCACAGCATCGCGCAGGTCGCTGTACAGGGGCAGTTCGCTGGTTACAGCCTTTACCCGGCCATCCAGCGCGGCCAGCACAATACCCAGGCCGGCCCCCTGGCTGCCGCCATCCACATTAACGCGGTCCAGATCAAAGCCAAACTTGCTGCCTTCGGCAAACACAAAATCAAGCCCGCGTATGCAATCCATATAAACGCCGCGGTATATATAATTATCGCGGCTGGTGATGTTAACCAGGTTATATTCGCCTTCGTACTTAATGGCATCCCTGCTGTTGCCGCTGCCGCGGACATTAATATTAAATACGGCAAAGTCATCATCGTCCATAGTAGGTTTCATGGCCACAATGTAGCCGCCCAGCCGGTACTTTACCGGTATTTTCTTAGGCCGGCGTTTGGTTGGCACGGTGAGCCAGCCGCGAATAACAGCATTGTTCCACGAGTGCATTTCTACTAAGTAAACATCCTTAGCCGGTGTGGATAGCTTATCATCGCGGGTTTCCTTAAAATCCGGCGCTATGGCATCCAGCTGCCTGCGGGTGCCGGCCCAGAAATCGTCAAAATCAGTCGGCTTGTTTTTATTGCCTACAATATCAGTAGGATTTACCCCGAAGATGCGCTTAATAGTGTCATCATAAAAGGATAAGTTGAACCGGAAGCTGATCTGATAAAAGCCTGTTGATTGCGGCGGCAGCGTTATATGGAGCTTATCGGAGCTGTTTTGCCCTATGTGCACGTTTTGCACATTCTCAAATACCCTGGTGCCGAAGGTAGTAGTTACATATACCGACAGTTTGCCGTCCTGCGCTTGTTTGTAGGTATTCTTCAGGTCAAGATTGAATTTGATATCATCCGTACCCGTAAAAATGGCATTTTTAGGCTCCGCATTAATCTTAATGAGCATATCTCCCTGCTTGGCTTCATCGGCTTCGGCAGCCGATGCCCTGGCGCCGGCCTTGTTTTGCCGGCTGGCTGGCAGCGTAACCGGCGCCTGGTTTACAGGCCGCGGCGGGTTTACCTGCCCTGCAGCCCGGTAAAGCTGAAAGCAAAGCAGAAAACCTGTTAATAACGTCAGTTTTATTTTCATTGTAATGAGTTGTAGCCTGTACAGGCTGGTTTGTTATTCAGCTGGCAACCTCTTTGCGGGTACTCTTTATTAAAAAATCCGATTTACGTATATAATGGTTCAAAGGTTCCTCTATAAGCTTAAACAATAGTACAGCTATGGCATTCAGCAGGATGAAGGCATACAATAAGTTCAGTGCATCATATTCAAAAGGCGAATGCCAGTCAACCTCCAATAGATCATATAACTTAAATATTTTGTCATTCAGCACCTCAAACGCATAATGCAGAAAGTTATAAATATAGCCTAAATGAATGAGGTAAAAAATATAAGAGCTTTTGCCCAGCAGCTCAACAAAGGGGTTGGCCAGAATTTTTTTTAATATGGTGCCCTCTGTAAGCAGCCCGTAAAAGAAAACAGTAATGGCTGCAGCCAGCAGGTAATTGTTGGTAACAATGCCCCAGGGATTTTGCAGCCCGAAGAACCAGCCCTGAGGAATGCGCAGTACCGACATGATGGCCACGCATACAAAAATGAGCATAAAACCCAGGTAGGTGAATTTAAAATTGCTGCTGCGTTCACCGCCATGCCTTTTAATAAGCAGCGCCAGCTGGATGCCTGCAAAAAATTCAAAGCAGCGGCCAATAAAGGTATAAAGCATCATGAAGGTAAAGTTGCCAAAAAAGCCATACCAGTTTATGTTTCTGAAAATCAGCACCAGTAAAAATCCGGACAGGGTAATTATTACCGGCTGAATATAAAACTTTTTATACCGCTGCGCTACATAAAATATAAGCGGCGCCGAAAAGTAAAAGCACTCTTCTACCGTGAGCGACCAGCCCTGTGAAATGCCGGTAAACTTTAAATCGTTAAAAAAGCCCCGTACAAAGGTTACATTCAGCAGCAGCAGTGTAAAGGGATGGTTATAGCCTGCGGTTACGGCAGCACCGGGGTAAAAATGATAAGCTATAAATGCTCCGGTGGTTAATATAAAGTACATGGGGTATATACGGGCCACCCGGTTTTTGAGGTATTGCTTAAACCAGTTTGGCGTTAACCTGAAATTATCATAATACCGGTAGGCAATCAAAAAACCCGACAGCACAAAGAAAATGGTAACCCCGATATGAAATTCCTGTAAAAAACGCTGTACCGCATGAGGGAAACCGGCATCGAAAGCATACTCATAATGAGAGATAAAAACCAGATAAGCTGCCAGTGCACGCACCCCGGTTAATGAGGGAACATAATTAGGTAAGGTTTTTTGCAACAGTATCTCGTTTTAAATGAAAGGCAAAATAAATAAATTTTACGAGCGGTGCAGCAGTAATGTTACAGGGCATCTGCAACCCGGGCAATAAATGAATCTGTATAATGGCCGCTTTATTATCAGTTTTCAACGTGCTGCTTCAGGTTTTACTGCCTTTATGCACTGTTTGCCCGGTGCCCCTGCTACCTTACTTGATTTTCCTTTTACAAAGCGCTTCCCTGCACCACGCCCCTGCCGGCAATGGCTTGATCGATATAATACTGTATTTCAGATTTTTTGAGCTGCCAGTTAGGCGCAATCAACAATTCACGGTCCGACAGGCCGAACAGGCGCTGTATCACCACATCGGGGCGCACCAGCGGCAGCAGGTCGCACAAAAAGTCGGCATATTCGGGCAGGGTAAACAGCTTGAAGGGTTCCCGCTTGTATTTAACGCCCATTACCGAACCCTCTACAATATGCAGGTGATGAAATTTTACAAATTTAATGTGCTGATGCCGGTTAATTTCATCGGCATAGGCCAGCATCATGTCACGGGTTTCCCACGGGAAGCCGAAAATGGTATGCACGCAAACATCAAGCCTGCTGTTTTTAGTCAGTTCCAGCGCCCTGAGTAGTTCCTCGTGCGTGCAGCCGCGGTTTATCCGGGCAAGTGTGCCGTTGTAAATAGATTCCATGCCCATTTCCAGATCCACATCAAAGCGGTCGGTATAGCTCTCCAGCAGGGCCACCTTTTCGGCATCAATACAATCGGGCCGGGTACCTACCGACAGGCCCACCACATTTTCGGGCTCCACACTCAGCGCCTCATCATACATCATTTTCAGGTAATGCGCCGGGGCATAGGTATTGGTATTGGGCTGAAAATAAATGATGAATTTATCGGCCTTGTTGCCCTTGCGGGCGCGCTCCATGCCCTGCACTACCTGCTCGCGCAGCGTAGGCGCCTGCCGCGATACGGAGGGCGTAAAGGAATCCACATTACAGTAGGTGCAGCCGCCATAGCCCTTGGAACCATCACGGTTGGGGCAGGTAAAGCCGCCATCCACAATAACCTTGAATACGCGCTGCCCTGCATATTTATTGCGCAGCCAGGCCCCGTAATTATTATATCCCTTAACTCCCTGCTCTAATGGCGTTGTTGTAACCTGCATGTACCGCAAAGATACGATTTTTGATGGATGCAGCTCGTGTGCCTCAGAGGCTGTCTGAAAACGGTTAAATAATCTTATGGAAACCTACTGTGTCATTTCTGTAAAGGCCCGATGATTCAATGACAGCATTTTTAATTTGAAACAGTCTCTTCATTATTTGACAGTATTCAAAGCCTGCCTTTCCTTTTGAAAAACCGCACCTTGTCAAAACGATAGGGTTTTTTTATCAGAAACTTTTTTCAGCATAAAATTACAAGTTAACCTATTGAATATCAATAGCATTTGATATAAATCTAATATTGGGTATCTGTTTTGCCACGGTGCTGATAAAAATCACATCATGATCACTTTACTTCTTTTTATCGCCATCCTCGTTTGCTGCTGGCTGATGTTTAAATCCGTTAACTGGTTCGAAAAAATATAACTGTTATGATTGCCTTATTTATTACCGCTATTGCAGTATTCATCTACATGGTATATGTACTGCTCAAACCCGAAAACTTCTAATCGTTACTCTTATGAATACTGAATATTCAGGCATACTGGCTTCGTTTCTGGTTACGCTGCTTATTGCTGTTCCGTTGGGTAAGTACCTGGCTAAGATGTATGCAGGCGAAAAGCTGTGGACCGATTTTATGGCACCGCTGGAACGCGGCATATATAAGCTGGCAGGTATCAACCCCAGCGAGCCGATGAACTGGAAGCAATTCCTTAAAGCCATGCTCACTATCAACAGCCTTTGGCTGGTGTACGGCTTTTTTGTGCTCATCTATCAGGATAAGCTACCGCTTAACCCCGATGGTAACCCGGGCATGGCACCTGACCTGGCTTTTAATACTATCATCAGCTTCGTGGCTAACTGCAACTTGCAGGATTACTCTGGTGAAACAGGGGCCACCTATTTAACCCAGCATTTTATCTTTATGTTTCTGCAGTTTACCAGTGCGGCTACCGGCCTGGCATGTGCGGTGGCAGTATTTAAAGCATTTCGAGATAAAACTACGCAGGACCTGGGCAACTTTTGGGTATTTTTTATAAAATCCATCACCCGCCTGCTGCTGCCCTTGTCGGTTATTGTGGCACTTATACTAACCTTTAACGGTACGCCCAGCAGCTATGCCGGTAAGGATCAGTTCATCTCCATGCAGGGCGATACGGTAAATGTATCGCGCGGCCCGGCAGCACAGATGATTGCCATTAAGCACCTGGGCACCAATGGCGGCGGCTGGTTCGGCGCCAATTCTGCCCATCCGCTGGAGAACCCCAATTATCTTACCAACATGGTAGAAATCATAGCCCAGTTTATTATACCTGTGGCTATGATATTAGCCTTTGGCTACTTCATACGCCGAAAAAGGCTGGGCTGGGTACTCTGGGGCGTCATGATGGCGGGTGTATTTATGCTCATGATACCGGCAATCAGCAGCGAGCTGGGCGGTAACCCGGCAATAACCAAATTAGGCATTATGCAAAACACCGGTGCTATGGAGGGTAAAGAAGTACGCTTTGGCCCGCTGGCTACCGCTTACTGGAGTACGTTGACTACAGTTACCTCTACCGGCTCCGTAAACGGGATGCACGACAGTATGATGCCGCTCACCGGCGCCTGGCAGATTCTGGCCATGATGATCAACGGCTTTTTTGGCGGCGATGGCGTAGGCTTATTAAACTACTATGTGTACCTCATTATTGCCGTATTTATTTCCGGGCTGATGGTAGGCCGCACGCCGGAATTTTTGGGTCACAAGGTAGAAGCAAGAGAAGTAAAAATTGCGGCATTGATTACCCTGCTTAGCCCATTTTTGATTATGACTGGCACAGCGCTTTCCAGTTACATCTTTACAGCGCATCCTAACACTAACTGGGCCGCCAAGCCGTCAGCATGGCTCAACAATCCTGGCTTTCATGGTTTCTCTGAAATGCTGTACCAATATACATCCAGCAACGCCAACAATGGATCCGGATTTGAAGGTCTGGGCGATAATAACATCTTCTGGAATGTCAGTGCTGGTTTAGTGATCCTGTTTGGCCGCTTTTTGCCTATCATCGGTCCGGTGGCCATATCCGGCCTGCTGGCACAGAAAAAGTATGTTCCCGAATCTGCCGGTACGTTGCGGGTAGATACCGTGACCTTTGGCCTGATGACGATGGCCGTTATTCTGGTACTGAATGCGCTGTCCTACTTCCCGGCTTTGGCATTAGGTCCGCTGGCCGAATACTTTTCAATAAAATAACCTGAGCCTCCTGATATGAAAACTCAATCCAACAAATTGTTTGAACCCGCTTTGGTGCAAACCGCACTTAAAGAATCATTTATAAAGCTTGACCCACGGGTGATGCTGCGCAACCCGGTAATGTTCACGGTGGAGATTGGCACTGTGGTGATGCTGTATGTAACCTTTTACAGCTTTACCCACAAAGGCCAGGGCTCATTCACTTATAACCTGGTCATTTTTGCTATTCTGTTGCTTACGGTGCTGTTCGCTAATTTTGCCGAAGCCATAGCCGAGGCACGCGGCAAAGCGCAGGCCGACAGTCTGCGTAAAACCCGTGAGGAAACACCGGCCAAAGTAGTGGCGGATAATGGAGCGATTACTACCAAATCTTCCAGCGAGTTGCGCAAAGGCGAAACATTTACATGCGAACCGGGCGACATTATACCCACCGATGGTGAAATTACTGAAGGTATTGCCACCATTGATGAATCAGCCATTACCGGTGAGTCAGCGCCTGTCATCCGCGAGGCCGGCGGCGATAAATCATCCGTAACCGGCGGCACCAGGGTATTATCCGATAAAATCAAGGTACTGGTTACTACCCAGCCGGGCGAAAGCTTTTTAGATAAGATGATTGCGCTGGTAGAAGGCGCATCACGCCAGAAAACGCCTAATGAAATAGCACTTACTATTTTACTGGCCAGCTTTACCATCATCTTTATCATTGTATGCGTTACGCTGAAGCCATTTGCTGATTATGCCAATACGCCCATCACGATAGCGGCACTGATTTCGTTGTTTGTGTGCCTCATCCCCACTACCATTGGCGGACTCCTGTCTGCCATTGGTATTGCCGGGATGGACCGGGCTTTGCGGGCCAACGTGATCACAAAATCCGGCAAGGCCGTTGAAACCGCCGGTGATATTGATGTATTGCTGCTGGATAAAACCGGCACTATCACTATTGGCAACCGTAAGGCCACTCAATTCTGGCCGGCACCCCGTACAGGTCCGCAGGATTTGGTGAAAGCGGCAGTATTATCTTCCCTTGCTGATGAAACGCCGGAGGGCAAATCCATTATTGAGCTGGCACAGCAGAATGATAAAGGCATTTCGCTCGGTGTGCCCGCCGGAGCGGAATTTATAAAGTTTACTGCCGAAACGCGCTCCAGCGGTATTAATACTGCCGATGGGCAGCGTATCCGCAAAGGAGCGGCTGATGCCATACGCAACATCGCCAAAAACGCCGGCCATTCCTTCCCTAACGAGGTGGAAGAACGGGTAAAGGCTATTTCTTCCAATGGCGGCACACCGCTGGTTGTATCGCAAAACGAAGAAGTATTGGGCGTGGTGGAATTGCAGGATATCATTAAGCCGGGTATTTCTGAACGTTTTGAGCGCCTGCGTAAAATGGGTGTAAAAACAGTAATGGTAACCGGCGATAATCCGCTTACTGCCAAATATATTGCCGAAAAGGCAGGCGTGGATGATTTTATTGCCGAGGCCAAGCCGGAGGATAAAATGAACTATATCAAGCATGAGCAGAACAGTGGTAAACTGGTGGCCATGATGGGTGATGGCACCAATGATGCCCCGGCGCTGGCCCAGGCTGATGTAGGCGTGGCCATGAACAGCGGCACCCAGGCGGCCAAAGAAGCCGGCAACATGGTGGATCTGGACAATGACCCCACCAAGCTCATCGAGATTGTAGAAATCGGCAAGCAGCTGCTGATTACACGCGGTACGCTGACCACCTTTTCTATTGCTAATGATGTAGCCAAGTATTTCGCCATTGTGCCGGCATTGTTCATTGCCTCTATCCCGGCGTTGCAGAGCCTTAACATTATGCGGCTGCACAGCCCGGAATCGGCCATACTTTCTGCCGTAATATTTAACGCTATCATCATCCCCCTGCTTATTCCGTTAGCGCTAAAGGGCGTGGAATACAAACCCATAGGCGCCAGCGCGCTGTTACGCCGCAACCTGCTCATCTATGGCTTAGGCGGGGTGATTGCTCCATTTATTGGCATTAAGCTGATAGACCTGGTTGTAGGATTACTGGTATAACTGATTACTTACTGAAACTCATTAAAATGAAAAATTACATTCTTCCCTCCATAAGGCTTACACTGGTGCTCATGGTGCTTTTATGCATTGCTTACCCGCTCCTGATTGCCGGTATAGGCAAACTAAGCAAGAACGGCGGTAACGGAGAAACCATAATGCTCAACGGCAAAGTTGTGGGCTACGCCAATATCGGCCAAAGGTTCGACCAGCCCCGGTACTTTTGGGGCCGGCCTTCAGCAGCAGGCTATAATGCTGCCGGCTCAGCCGGCTCTAATAAAGGGCCGAGCAATCCTGATTACCTGAAAGACGTGAATAACCGGATAGATACCTTACTGAAGTACCATCCCTACTTAAAACGCAGCGATATTCCGGCCGACTTAGTGACCGCCTCAGGAAGCGGATTAGACCCTGACATTTCACCGGCAGCAGCACAAATTCAGGTACGGCGCGTGGCCCGGGTGCGCCACCTGCAAGTCTCAGCTGTAACCGATTTAGTAAATAAACAAACCGGGCAGCCCTTGCTGAACATGTTTGGCCCGGCTAAGGTAAACGTACTCAAACTCAACATTGCGCTTGACGCAATGGGTAAATAAAATTTTATTTAATTCTACTTCTCAATGAAAAAACAATTTATCCTGATGGCCATTACAGCAGCCTTCAGCTTATCAGTTCAGGCACAAACCAATACTGCAACTATAAAGAAAGATACGGTAGCACGCTCGCTGCCCTCGCCTATTGATTCGCCGCCTTTTCCTACCTCAGAATGGGACGGGGCACCGCTGATTGGTATTAACACCGAAGCGCCCAACTATCCGCTCACTAAAGCGTTGGGTTTATCCAATAGCCGTACTAAAATTTACGGCTGGGCAAGCGTTGGCGGTGATATAAGTACCTCTAAGCATTCTAACGCCCCTGCTTCGTATGATTTATTCCCGAACGGTGTATTCCTGGATCAGGCAGCCATTAAAATTGACAGGCAGCCTAACACCGTGCAAACTGACCATGTTGATTACGGCTTTCTGTTCACCAACATTTTTGGAACAGACTATCGTTATACTACCGCTAAAGGTTATTTCAGTAATCAGCTGCTGAGCCACAATAACAAATATGGCTATGACCCGGCCGAGATATACGGCTTGCTGTACTTCCCTAAAGTGGCCGACGGTATGTTATTAAAAGTAGGCCGATTTATTTCACCGGCGGATATTGAAGCGCAATGGGCGCCTGATAATTACTTGTACACCCACTCGCTGATGTTTACTGTGGATCCTTACACTTTTACCGGTGCACAGGCCACCTTTAAATTAGGTTCGTACTGGCAGCTGGAGCTGGGTATCCATGCCGGTAATGACGTAGCGCCCTGGAGCAATTCGGCCAGCGTGAATGGCCTGGCCATGGTGCGCTGGGTATCGCACAATAACAACGACTCATTCTATGGCGGTATTAATTCATTAGGCGCAGCTAAGTATAAAAATAACCATGACGATTTACAAATGGTAGTGGGTACCTGGGGGCATCGTTTTAACGGCACCCTGCACATGATGACTGAGGCCTATTACATCTGGCAGCGCGACGCGCTTACCGGCGGCACGGTGATTACAGGCCCGCCACATGATTTTTATACCGGCGTAGGCGCGGGCAGCCTGATACCAGGCTATGCCAATGCCGTAGGCGCGGTCAATTATTTCCAGATCAAGCTTTCCGGTAAAGACTATGTTTCTATCCGTAATGGTTATCTTAATGACCCGCAGGCCAACCGTACCGGGTATGCTACGTCCTATTCCGATCATACCATCGGCTATATTCACCACTTTAACAACCTCATTCGCATCCGCCCTGAAATTCGTTATGAGCGGGCTTATGCCGATGGTATTACCCCTTATGATAACGGCACCAAAAAAGACCAGTATTCAGCTGCTGTAGATTTAATTGTAAGGTTTTGAACGTGTTAGGCAAACACTGTTTCATTTGCAGTATTTGTTGTACATATACATCAATTGCTGCAAATGAAAATTATTCTGCTCCTCTTTATCATCGGTGTAATGACAATGAGTACCGCTTCTGCACAAAAAGACAGTTCGCTAACCTTCAGCGGTTATGCTGAGGTATATTACGGATTTGATTTTAATAAGCCCGGCAATCATAACCGCCCTGGTTTTGTGTACTCCTATAACCGCCACAACGAGGCGAACCTGAATCTGGGTTTTATTAAAGCAGCTTATGATAATGGTAACGTGCGGGCTAACCTGGCCTTGATGGCCGGCACTTATGCCAATGCCAACCTGGCTAATGAACCGGGCGTGCTCAAAAATATCTTTGAGGCCAATGCCGGTATAAAATTGAGCAAAACCGCTAATTTATGGCTGGATGCCGGCATTTTCACCTCACATATCGGCTATGAAAGCGCTATCGGAAAGAATTGCTGGACCCTAACCCGTAATATAGTTTCTGATAATACACCTTACTATGAGAGCGGCGCTAAGCTGACTTATACTACTGCCAACAATAAATGGGTATTGACCGGCCTGTACTTAAACGGATGGCAGCATATTTACCGGCCCGATGGCAATAACAAGCCCGCCGGCGGTATCGAAGTATATTATACCCCCACTTCAAAAGTAACACTTAATTACAGCAATTACCTGGGTACAGAGGGTGCCGACAGCGTAGGCGTTCGCCGGATTTATCACAACTTTTATGGCATCTTCCAAGTAACACACAATTTTGGATTGACCGCAGGATTTGATTATGGCTTGCAGCAGCAGGCGGTTAACAGCGGCCACTACTATCATATCATGGCACCGGTTGCAGTAGCCCGGTACCAGTTTTCTGTTAAATGGGCAGCAGCGGCACGCATAGAGTATTACCGTGATCAGCATGGCGTAATCATTGCAGCCAATACGCCCAACGGATTTAAAACCGCCGGCTACTCATTGAACCTGGATTATGCGCCGGTGCCCAACGCCTTAATACGCCTGGAGGGTAAAGTGTATAACAGTAAGGATAATATTTTTATAAAAGATGGCAGTTATACAGATACCAGTCCGGTAATTACGGCTGCCTTTGCCATTTCATTTTAATGAATTAAGATGTGGAAGCAGCGGAAGAACATAAAGATGCATCGGTAAAAAGCTTTCTGGAACTGGTTAAGAAATCCAGGCGCGGCAAGCTGAAGGTTTATATCGGCATGAGTGCCGGTGTAGGTAAAACCTACCGGATGCTGCAGGAGGCTCATGCGCTGCTTAAAAATGGCATTAATATACAGGTAGGTTATATTGAAACACATAACCGGCCGGAAACTCATGCCTTATTAGAGGGGTTACCGGTAATAGCCCGCCGAAAAATATTTTATAAGGGTAAAGAGCTGGAAGAAATGGATCTGCAAACTATCCTGAACCGGCACCCGGAAGTAGTGATTGTAGATGAGCTGGCACATACCAACATTGAGGGCAGCAAAAACAGCAAACGGTGGCAGGATGTGTTTGATATTCTGGAAGCCGGCATCAGCGTAATTACGGCTGTGAACATCCAGCATCTGGAAAGCCTGAATGAAGAGGTGGAAGATATTACCGGCATCCTGATCACTGAGCGCATACCGGATAAGATTCTGCAGCTGGCTGACGAGATTGTTAATATTGACCTTACGGCTGATGAATTGATTGACCGGCTGCGCGAAGGAAAAATTTACGACAAGAGTAAGGTGGAAACCGCTTTGCAAAACTTCTTCCGCAATGACAAGATTTTACAGCTGCGTGAACTGGCCTTGAAAGAGGTAGCCCATCATCTGGAAAGGAAGATTGATGTGGAAGTGCCAAAGCAGATTAAGCTGCGTGCCGAGCGTTTTCTGGCCTGCATATCCAGCAATGCGGAAACTGCAAAAATTGTGATACGCAAAACTGCCCGGCTGGCTTCCTATTACCGCTCGCCGTGGATTGTATTATATGTACAGCCGGGCGCAGAAAGCGGTGACCGCATCAAGCTGGACAAGCAGCGGCATCTGCTCAATAACCTGAAGCTGGCCGCCGAACTGGGCGCCGAAGTGCTGAAACTGAAAAGCGACCAGGTAACACAAACCATTACACGGGTGGCAGCCGAACGTGAGATTACTACTATCTGCATCGGCAAGCCTCATTTAAATCTTTTGCAGGTCATTTTAAAAACCAATTCATTTAATCAGCTGCTGAAGAATCTGGCAGCTACCGAAACCGACTTAGTTATACTGTCATGAAAATAAAAAACAAACTTCGCTTAGGCTTTGGCTTTCTGTTTATCATCATTCTGTTTTATGGCGCCATCTCCCTGTTTTATATTCAGGAAATTTCAAAAAGCGCTAAGGTGATTTTGAAAAACAATTATGAAACGCTGGGTTTTGCCAAGGCAATGCGCACTGTGCTGGATGAAAACAACCTGCCCTTAAATGCAGCCTCCGCAGCGGCCTTTAACGCGCAACTGATTAAGCAGGAGCATAATATAACTGAAAAAGGAGAAAAGCAGGCCACGGCTCAACTGCGCACAGACTTTAACCGGCTTACACAGGCCAATGAGCCGGCCGACCGGCAGGCGCTCACTGTACGCGCCATACGCCAGCAATTACGTATTATCGAAACGCTGAATATGCAGGCTATAGTCAGGAAAAATGACAGGGCGCACGCTTCGGTAAACCGGGCTATCCTGCTGCTGAGCTTGGTAGGCACCTTTACCTTCCTGGTACTTTTCAGTTTCAGCGTTAACTTTCCGGATGTAGTGGCCGGGCCGTTACGGGCCTTGCTGGAAGGTATACAGGAGATTACTCAGAAAAATTACAGCCAGCGTTTAAACTTTAACAAGGCAGATGAATTCGGCGAGGTGGCAACTGCTTTCAATAACATGGCTGCGCGGCTGAATGAATGGGAGAATAGCAACCTTGCCACCGTGCTATCCGAAAAAAGGCGTATAGATACTATTATTGAGCAGATGCAGGATGCCATTATTGGCGTAAATGAAAAACAGGAAATCATATTTATTAATCAGGTGGCCCGAAACGTTTTGAATTTGAGCGAGGATAAACTGGTAGGAAGTAGTATTGGCGAACTCGGCAGGAACAATGATCTGCTCAGCTATATCCTGACTCAGAAAGCATCTGATAAGCCGTTCAAAATAGCGCTGGAACATAAGGAAAGCCATTTCCAATTGGAGCGGCGCGAGATTACCGTACCTGACCTGACTGACCAGTCGCAGGAAACACTAAAGATTGCCGGCCGGTCGGCCGGAATGGTGTATATCTTAAAGAACGTTACTGAGTACAAAGAGCGGGACGAAGCCAAAACCAACTTCATTGCCACAATATCGCACGAGTTGAAAACGCCTATCTCCTCGGTGAAGATGAGTTTGAAGCTGTTGAAGGACGAACGTGTTGGCAACTTGAACACAGAGCAAAAGGAGCTGTTGGAACATATACAGGAAGACAATGACCGCCTCCTGAAGATTACCAGTGAGCTCCTGGATTTATCGCAGGTAGAGACCGGAAACTTGCAGCTCAATTTCGTGAATGTTGATCCTGCTGAAATAGTAGAGTATGCGCTCACGCCGGTACGCTTTCAGGCGGAGCAAAAAGGCGTACAGCTGGAATTTACCCCTAACGGTCAACTGCCCCAGGTGCATGTGGATATGGAGAAAACTGCCTGGGTTTTGGTAAATTTTCTGTCAAACGCTTTGCGCTACAGCCCGGAAAAGTCAAAGGTGGCTATCAGTATCAAGGAAAGCAACGGGCAGATAGAGTTTTCAGTAAAAGATCAGGGTAAGGGTATTGATGAGCAGTATCAAAAGCGCTTGTTCGACCGGTACTTCCAGGTGCCTACTGACGGGCAGAATAAATCAGGTTCAGGACTGGGCCTGGCCATATCCCGGGATTTTATAGAAGCGCAGAACGGCAGGATATGGGTGAACAGCGCCATCGGCGAAGGCAGTACCTTCAGCTTTTGTTTGCCGGCTTTGACGAAAACGGTATCCCTGGCAAAATAATCAAGAATACCAGCCCTGCCAAAATGAAAAAACAGGCATACCATTTTGATAGTATGTAATTATTATGGTGTAAATTATTTTGGCTAAGTGCTTGTTTGTCAAAATGTTAAAAAACCTGGTATAAGGGTTGTTAAGGCGATTATCTTCTTGGAACATCCATAGCAATCTGAGAAGGCGATGATCGTCTTAACTTTGTTATTAACAGCTGAATGCAAACTTCACATTTACGAAAACTATCTGCTGCCGGGGTACTGATTACATTGGGTATTGTTTTCGGAGACATTGGCACTTCTCCGCTTTATACCTTTCAAACTATACTGAAAGAAGGCGGCCGGCCGGATGCATTTTTAGTATTAGGAGCCATCTCCTGCGTATTCTGGACACTAACCTTACAAACCACTTTCAAGTACATCATTATTACGCTGCAGGCAGATAACCGCGGCGAAGGCGGCATTTTTTCTTTGTATGCACTCATCCGCCGCTATGGCAAAACGCTGGCTATCCCCGCTATCATCGGGGCGGGCACTTTACTGGCCGATGGCATTATTACGCCCCCTATTTCTGTAACCTCCGCTATTGAAGGACTGGGGCTGGTGCCGGCGCTGACCAGGGATTTTGTGCCGGGACATCATCTGATCATTGGCATTGTGATCGGTATTATACTCCTGCTGTTTTTCTTTCAGCAGTTTGGCACCAACGTAGTGGGCGCTGCCTTCGGGCCGGTTATGCTGGTATGGTTTGTTATGTTAGGGATATTAGGTTTTATACAGGTAGCGCATTATCCTGAAATCTTCAAGGCACTGAATCCGGCTTATGCCTGGCATCTACTTACTGAGCACCCCCGCGGCTTCTGGCTGCTGGGCGCCGTATTTTTGTGCACTACCGGAGCCGAAGCGCTGTATTCTGATCTGGGCCATTGCGGCCGCAGCAATATACAGATGAGCTGGATATTTGTTAAAACGGCGCTGGTGCTTAATTACCTGGGCCAGGGCGCCTGGGTGCTTACCCGCCCGCAGGCATATCATTTTGATGGCGTTAACCCCTTTTTTGAAATAGTGCCGCATTCATTCCTGCTGCCGGCCATCGGTGTTGCCACCCTGGCTACCATTATAGCCAGCCAGGCGCTTATCAGCGGCTCGTTTACACTCATCAGCGAGGCCATCAGTATGAATTTCTGGCCGAGGGTTACCGTGAAGTTTCCTTCTAACATTCGCGGGCAAATTTATATTCCCAGTATCAACTGGCTGCTGTGTTTCGGCTGTATTGCGGTGGCCTTGTATTTCAAAACCTCAGAAGCCATGACGGCCGCCTATGGGTTCTCCATTACAGTAGCTATGCTCATGACCACCTTGCTGATGTATTATTTTATGCGATACAAAAAGCATTGGCCGCTGTGGCTGGTCATTATAATTGTTTGTGTGTTTGTTTCGGTAGAAGGTTCCTTCTTCGTAACCAATGCCGTAAAGCTGCTCAAACGGTTATTCTTCCTGGTATTTGAAATAGGGCTGATATTTACTATGTACATCTGGTACCGGGCGCGCAAAATTACCAACCGGTTTCTGAACTTTGTGGATCTAAAGGAGTATATCCCGATGCTTAAAGCTATGAGCAGTGATGAGAGCCTGTCAAAATTTGCTACCCATTTAATTTATTTAACCAAAGCCAACAGCAGCAAGCAGATTGAGGAAAAGGTAATCTACTCTATTCTGAGCCGTAAACCCAAGCGGGCTGATGTGTACTGGTTTGTACATATTGAGCGCACCGATGAGCCCTATACTATGGAGTATGCCGTTGAAGAACTGGAAAATGATAAAATCATCCGGCTGGATTTCCGCATCGGGTTCCGCATACCGCCGCGGGTAAACGTACTTTTCCGCAAGGCGGTAGAGGAAATGATTGCCCGGGGCGAACTTGATATTACAAGCCGCTATGCTTCCCTGGCCAATTTTAAACTGCCGGCGGATTTTCAGTTTGTACTGATCGAACGCTTTCTGTCATATAACAATGTGTTAAGCACCAGTGAAAGCTTTATTTTAAACAGCTATTTCAGCATCAGCAACCTTGCCCTGAGCGATGCCAAAGCCTTCGGGCTTGATACCAGCGAAACCCGCATTGAGAAAATACCATTGATTGTTAACCCCCTCAATAACGTTAAACTTAAGAGAGTGGACATGTAGGACCCTTGCAAATAATTGTTAGTAAACCGGGGAGCGGAAAGCGGTATTGTGAATGCTGCAAGCAACCTCATAACTTGGGGGCGGCAGCCATAATTGACTAAGCTGTCAGTATATTTTTATAGAAAGTATTCAGTTTTACAACTCCACGCTGAGCTGAATGCCAAATGCGCTCTGCTAATATGAAGGCAAGGGTAATCCGCTCCTGCCCGGTTTCTTTTTCAACTCTTCAGGTATACCACTGTTGTGCAGCTTATTGCTTTTATCCACAAATAATGCGTTATGAAGGCAAGGGCACAGCAGGCAAGCGCCCTTAGGGTCAAAATGCCGAGGCCGGCTCCGGCTATCACCTGCTGAACCAATGGTCGTGATGGTAGATGCGTAAAACGCCTGTGGTGCTGGCAAAGGCATATCCGCAATCCTATAAAAAACAGAATTACCGCTTAGTTCCGGCGCCATAAATTCCGCCTCGAGAAAAGCATTGCTGGTATGGCCCGAAGGAAATGAATAACAGTCGGCAATAGTAGGCCGAAGCTGGTGGTTAAGGTGCTTTACCGTAGCAGCCGGTAGGGTTGTAGTTCAGGCTGTCTGTTTCCCTGGCATCCAGCACGCCTTGCGGGTTGCTCACATAGCCGGCGCCGGTATCTTTATGGTTAGATACAGGCTGCACCTTCTGATAGGCAGTGCCTTAAAAGGCATAGCCTGTGGCATTTAAGAGCACAAACAGGAGCAGCAAATATTTTAACACATCTCATTAGCTTTTAACGGGTTAAAAAGGCTTAGCGCTTACCAGGGTGTTGATGGTAAAAAAGGTAATATCCTTTCAGTGGCTGTCAACATTTTTTCCAAAACAGTGTTGCAGAAAATATAAATTTTAAATTCATGAAAAAATTAGCCGTTCTTGCCATTGCTTTTCTGCTGTTTACCGCCGCCCGGGCACCGCTGTATGCCCAGTCTGATACGCAGCGGAACAAGCTGCGGATGACCATCATCTCCGGAGGAAAAACCATTGTTACCGAACTCACTACGGTAAGCACCTCCCTGTCGCGCAGCTATGATGATTTTGCGCTTTCAACTACACCCAAGGATACTGCTAAAAGCCAGGCATCCGCAGATAAATCATCTGTTTTTTATCTGAGCATAAGCGTTAAGCAGGTAAGCAATGATTTGCTGCGGGTGTTAGCTAAAAAGCAGAGCCACTTTGACGGTACCATTACACTGGTGGATACCTATGGCAAGAATCCAACCCGTACCATCAGCTTCAAGCAGGCCGGCCTGTACAGTTATTCAGATCAGTTTTCCGGCGACTCTTACAATGACAGTTATGGCACAGCTGCTGTTTCCTTGTATTGCAAGGAATTATCTATCAATGGCATTGTCATTGAGCAGTAGCAGCAGTTTGCCAGTGCTTTAATAACCGGCCGGGTTACCTTTTCACGTCTGCGGGTATCTATGTAAAAAGAAAGGTAACATGATAGTTATAATCTGCTTTGTACTGATGATTGCCGCTCCGGTATTGCACCTGGTGCTGTGCGGGTTGCGGCTGGCCGGGCGCATCAGGCTACCGCTTTGGGTTATTACCTTAATTTGCCTGCCGGCGGGTGTACTGCTGCCGGCACTGGCCAGTTACCTGGATATACTTAACCTGCCGGCAGGCATAAAATGCGCTACAGCTTCTGTAAGCTGGGTATTCCTGGGCCTGTTTTTAACCATAACTATAATACCCGTTTCTGCTGTTGTTTTTTCTCTGATTGCTTACTATAAGCAACGGAAACTTACTGTAAAGATGTAAAATTTATAACTGAGCTTCCCGTACAGGCGATGAGGATTTAGCTACTTCCTGCCCTCTGCTGCTATCAGTCAGGTCCGGACTGTTTTGAAGTGATTAATCTTCTCTTAAATCAATCATCCTGTTTTTCAGATAATGAGCTATTGGGGCAGTATATTTCTTTTGATTCCATCCTGCTTTATCAAAACGGCATGGGCTAACCTTCCATTTATCATAAAGTTGTCGTCATCAAAACGGCAGTCATAACTTCCCAGGTAGCCCATCATGCCATAATACAGGTATGCATAATGATGAAAGCCGGAAATCGAGAAAAATCTCTTGCTGCTACTTTTGGTTTCTACAATAATGGAGTCTGTTTTCAGAAATTTGTCGAAAGGCAGCTGTACATACAGGTAAATATCGTCAGGTGCGCCCTGATAACGCAGGGTAGAATCTTTAATTATCTTACCATGCCGGATGAGATAAAACTTCAGCTGATTAACCTCCCGCCTGTTGAAATTTTGCAGTTCGACAGACGGCTTTTCAGTGATCAGACGGATAGTATCACAATTTTTAGAAAACTTTAACAAATCGGTTTGTGCCTGCTTTTGGTTCCGGGCCTTCCAGCTGTAGTACCACGCGATAATACCTGTCATCATTAGTATAATAACGGATAAAAAGATGAGGCAACCCTTCAGATACTTGTTCATTAAGGCGCTTAATTATACTACTTCACCCATTAATGCACATTTGGCCTGAGCTATGCTGGCAAAGCCGGGAATCTGCAGGTTGCTCTGTGTAGTTGTTGCGCTGAGCAGGGCCACCCCGCTGTTGTTAACGGAACTGCTGCTCAGGCAGTTCTTAACCGCCAGTGCGGTCATCTGATAGGCCAGGTGCGTGGTGTTTTGCTGCGTATCCGGCACGTAGTACCGGCGCTTGATGCCATTCTTTCGCAGAAAGACCGCCTTCATACGCGGGGGTACACCGCCAATCCGGCCCGGGTAGTTCTCTATTTCCTCATTTTCTACCGGTTGGTTAGGCAGAAACGAGCCTGTAGCGGTGATATACACGTTTTTAATAAGCATATAAGTTAAAGATAGAACGGATAAACCAAAATACAACGATTTAACCTAAATAAGATTTTGTAATAGTATTGTGAGAACTCAATTGAAATTTAACGCCTGCCCGAACTTCAATCGCGCAAACTTTAGAAGGCCGGATTTTGTTAAACTGCTATCAACTTAGAGATTGAGCAAGATGTCACTCAAGAGCCTGGCTAAAACACGATGGAATATAGAGTCTGATCGTGCGATGATTTATCCTTATGGAATGTTTTACTTGTTTGCCCCCATCATGGCCGTTTTTTGTGCCGGGCTGTTACTGCTGTACACCCACTATCAAAATGTTTCAGTAAGCGAGTCTTTGCCGCTGGTGCTGCTCATGCTGCTGGCTGTTGTTCTGATGTGGGGCGCAGCCGGCACCTACATAGAATTTGACAACCGGCAGGGCCGCATGCGCAAAATGCTTTTCGGCTTTGTGCCTACCGTAATTACCCCTTTCGCCGAACTGCAGGGCATCAATGTGGTGAGCCAGCTTAACAGGGGCGGTTACAGTTACAGCGTTTTCCGCAAGGATGCACGCCATGGCAGGGGCGTGGCCGTCTCTTCCGGCTACAGCCGGAATGATGACCCGAACGCTACTGCTTTTGTGAATGAAGTGATACCGGTGGTTCACGGTTACCTGAATATGTATGACCGACCGGAAGACCTGGTTGAACCGCGCCTGACCTCCTATAAATATTTTGTAAAGAAGGGAAACGCCTATGCGGTGACCAACCGTAAAATCGGGGCCATTATAATGGGACTGATTTTTTTCTCTATCGGCGGCTGGGTATTTACCGCCCCTGTGGACAGCTTTTCAACCCGGCTGATCTGTATCGGGCTTTTTTTCTTCTTTGGCTTTGTATTCATCAATGCGGCTTTTACGCAGCTGATTTTTGATCCGCAGGCCCAAACCGTTAAACGAACAAGCCTGATCCGCTTCCTGGATAAGCAATATTCCTTCATCAATTTCAAAGGTGTACAAACCGTACGGCATACCATGAACCTGATCTATGTGCGTACTTCAGTTAACCTGTATTTTGAGGTACCCGGCAAAAACGGACAGCAGGAGCCCCTTACGGTAGCTTCGCTCTTTCGCGGTAAGAGTGTGGACCGCTTTATTCAGGAGCTTTATCAGATCATGAACAGTTTACAAGCGGAGTAAGAAGATCAGGCATGTACTTTTTATAAAAAAATAATCATTCCATAAATCTTAACACTCAACCATCCGGCTTCGTGGCTTCCCTGTATTTATTAACTGCGTATGTGCTGACCAGCAAAGAAAGCACTATGGTACTGAGACTGGAGCCTTGTGCTGCTTAACTAACCTGTAAACGGGCTTTCCGATGATGGATGCCGTGAAATTGTCATTGGGGTAACTATTATATAATGTCAGATGGTCACCTTTAATCTTATAAGCAAATTTCTGGCGGCTTTTCGCCGGAACCCATAAATCAAAGATAATCTCATCCAGGTTATTCATCGGCTCGCCGCCTATATCATTTTTAATGTAATAAGCACGGAACGGAGCAAAACCGTTAATCAGCCCATCCCTGGTAAAGCTAACCTGGGCCTGTTTGCCTGCACTGTCCGTTAACAGGTAATCGCCCGCCACCAGATTTTTATTAATTATATAGTTCATGCCTGCATCCAGCTGATCGTGCGGCTACTTGTTCAACGCTTTTACAAAGCTGATTGCCGTTGTTTTACCCTGTTCCGTATGGTGTATCACTAACAGGGTATCCTTGCCTGCTATGTGGTAGCCCAGGCTGGAAATGGTGTAACCTATGTTATCTTCGGCCAGCCGGAGCGTATGCGGATGCTTGCCGGGTTTGTTGTACAGGATGATGCTGCCGCCTTCATGGTTATTAAACACAGCATCAGCCAGCAGGCTGTCACCGGTTATTTTGTGAGTGTCAAAATAAACGCAGGTAATTCCGCTGGCCAGCGTGGCTGCAGCAGCCGGCGATTTTGTTGCCGTAAGTTGATCTATATAGTCCTTCTTAACCCACACCCCCTGAATGATCGGTTTGAAATCCGTAAGCGAGGAAGGGGTTTTTGACGAACCGCTTGCCCCTCTTATTTTCCTTGTACCGCTCCGGCACGAAAGCAGGGTACAGGCCGTAGCCGTAAAGAGCATAAGCAACCCTGCCTGCGTACGGCGCTGCATCTTTTTTAAATAATCCATATAAGCATTTAGGATAAACAGCTATAACATAGTAAACAAAGAGATGGCTTGAAAGTTAGCTAAATTCATACTTCCCTGCTATCGTATAATTCGTTTAATTTCAGTTGTGCCGGAATCTGCATCAAACAAGAGCAGTCTTTTAACCGCCCGGTTAAAAGCGGAACTTGTGCAGAAAATCTGATCAGACATTCCTTGGGCGTTTCGCAAGGTAAAACTTCATGCATCCGTACCGGAAGTTCAGTGTCCGGCAAAAGTCCGGTATAAACCGGAAACATTCTGCGAAGCTCATGCACTTAAATCAGCGAATGCGGATTACGGCAGGTTTGCTGTTGCCAGTAAAAATTACGCCAATATTGAAAGGCATTGATTAGCATCAGTGGTTTCCCTACCTTCGATACTGATGATAAGCGTCAATAAACAGCCTCCAACCGCCACTTATGTGCTGGACACTTACTGGAAGTTTGCGGCCGAGCGGCAGGAAATATTCTTCAACCGGCTTGCCGGGAAACAGGCACTCACTGCTGATGCTATCCTGCTCAGGCACAAATTCACTAACGCCTACCGTGCGGCTGACCGGGTAAGCCAGTACCTTATTCACGACGTGATCTATCAGGGTAACCAGGCTCCCGATGAGCTGCTGTTCCGCATCCTGCTCTTCAAGCTGTTCAACAAGATAGAAACCTGGCAGTTATTACAGCATGAGCTGGGCGAAGTGAGCTGGCATGATTACTCTTTTGCTTCATACAATCAGCTGCTGCACCAGGCCCTGCAGGCAGGTGAGCCCATCTATTCCGGCGCTTACATGATGGCTTCGGGCAGCAGCGCCTTTGGTTATGCCCGAAAGCATGAAAACCACCTGAAGCTGATTGAGCATATGATGCACTCGCAGTTAGCCGGGCAGATTATAGAAGCTAAATCATTGGAGGCGGCCTATCAGCTTCTGCTGAACTTCCCCGCCATCGGTAAAATCCTGGCTTATCAATATGCCATTGACATCAACTACAGTACGCTGACCAGCTTCAGTGAGATGGATTTTGTGATGCCCGGCCCTGGTGCCAGGGATGGCATCCGCAAGTGCTTCAGCAGCCTCGGCGGCTACTCTGAGGCCGACGTAATCAGGTATGCGACTGACCGGCAGGAGCAGGAGTTTGAGCGCCTGGGTATCTCCTTTAAAAACCTGTGGGGAAGGCCCCTGCAGCTTATTGACTGCCAGAACCTGTTTTGCGAAACGGATAAATATGCCCGTGTAGCGCACCCCGAGGCAGGCGGTATCTCCGGCCGGACGCGCATCAAGCAAATTTACGCCCGGATTGACCCTAATATCAACTACTTCTTCCCGCCTAAGTGGGGCCTGAACGATAAGCTTAACACTATTCCTGTATGAGCATAACCGGTTCGGTTATGCCCGGCTCAGCTGCGCGATAACCTCAGGGCCGACATTAAATTTTTCCTCAAGCAACTTAGCCACCCTGCCCTCCGGGTTAATAGGGTGTACTTTCTTAGGCTTCACTTTGCGGTAGGTGATGGATACCCTCCTGTCCCGGTGGTGCAATTCCCCGTCCACTTTATCTTTCTTGCGGGGCGGTATGCCATGTTTCCACTTCTTGCGGGCATCATCCTGCATTACGTACAGTGACCGCCTGGGAACCTCAATATCAAATATCTCCTGGTTCTTGCCCTTAATAAAGCGCATTACGCAGCTGCTGCCCAGGTTAACGCCGCAAATCTGATTTTCGTAATAAGCCCGGTCTTTGTGCGGTTTGAGGCCTTCGCCCGGCACATACTCATTGATAATCACCTGGTCGGGCTGCAGGTCGATGATATGTCGTTCTGCAATCTCCTGCGATAGCTGGCGGATCAGCGGCGGCATGGAAACAGGAAAGGGAATGAGTTGATAAGGTTTTTCCAATTCATTCCGGTACCCGTAGTATTGCAATCTCCGCAGGTAGTCAACAATCCAGGGCTGGCTGTCAATCTCGCTCAGCAATTGCTGCTCCTGCATCTCATTAATAAAGTTGGGGTATAAATATAATCCGGGAAGTGCTGTTTCCATTTTAATATAATTGGTTTTCGTGGCTGCCGCAAAAATTAAGGCAACGTATATATTGAAATGTAACAACCGTTAGCAGGCCGGGTTTGAAATTGCAGGCTGAAATTGCAGGCTGAACTGCTGATACTGCACATGGCAACCCTGAGTTTGCCAAACCCTGGTGCTAACTCATTAAACAGGGCAACCGGCGAACCATCCTTATAGAACAATTTGCTGCACTCATATTGCATCTTTACATACTAGCCCTTTCCAACTTTTATTTCATGAATTTTGCTGCCGGTTCTGTTTTTAGCGAGAAGATACAGCAAGCAGATGAAGTTTACTTCATTTTTGATGAGCATTATGGCCGGTTCCTCACGGTCAGCCCTGCTTTTGGGCAAAT
>CAXTAP010000043.1:9093-24631 GCA_964241965.1 uncultured Mucilaginibacter sp. | reverse complement strand
GAGTTATATTAACTACTTTAAGGCGGTTACATTGACTTCATCTGTATATTACCGCATAACTAGTGAAAACATACAGCAAATTACGCTGCCGCTTACTGCAACTAATACCACCACAACGCTCACGCAGTTTCAAAATATCAAAAGCGCCTCTAATGCAGGATACGAACTAATTGCTAAGGTAAGCCCGAGCAATGCGGTTGACTTAACAGCCAATGTGAATGTTTATTACCGGCATATTGACGGCGACCCGGAACTAAACCTGGCAACTACTTCGGGCTGGGCTTATAATGGCAACTTAACAGCCAACATTAAGCCGCTGCCTAAACTGGGCATTCAGCTTCGCGGCGATTACCAGGGCAGGCAGGTTATTCCGCAGGGAACCATGCGGGCTATGTACGGCGTTGACGGCGGCATCCGGTACGATTTAACCAAGAAACTGAACATCAGCGTAAACTCAAGGGATATCTTCAATACCCGCAAGTTCCGGTCGGATATTAATTACAGTACCTATGTTAATGGGGTTCCTTATTTAACTACACAGCAGTATTCGGAACGCCGTTTTGCAACCAGGGTTGTGCTGTTTACCGCAGCCTACCGCTTTGGGGGCGCAGGTGCACGCCAGCGTGCTAAACGCCAGCAGCAGGAACAGAACGATACGCCAGATGATAATATACAGCCAACCAATACTATTCAAAATAATACCAGCCCGGCTCCTGCCGGCGGCGGGACTAAAATGTAATTGTTAAAAGCGTAAAATAGAGCGGCCTGGTTTCCATGCGCCGCTTTTTTGTTTTTATCTGTTTGCTGTTTTGAAGGGTGGGCGAAAAACTAACGCACCATTTGCAGGGCTGCCCGGCTGGTAGTTTTTGTTAGCAGCCTTATAGTGTATTTTTTACTGCCACGTTCCCTGTACGCTTTAATACGCCCCAGCCGCTCAACTCACCCTTAACTGCCTTGCGGATGGACTTGAACAGGATGTAATACATCAGTTGCCGCCAAACAAAGCGCTGCGGAATGATATAGATCAGCTTTTGGTACTTTTCCTTTTCCATGCGGAAGGCGAGGAGGGCTACCAGTACGTCAATCACAATAAAAGATAGGTAATACACCAGAATCTTACCCGGCTTATCACTAAACAAACCAAAAATCATCATTAAATCAGCCAGCGGTGAAAACAGGGGCAGTATAATTTGAAAGATCAGAATATTGGGCATACCCACCATACCAAAAAAACCAAACCTTTTATTAAACAGGGCATCCCGGTTTTTCCAGAAACTCTGAATTACACCAAAGCTCCAGCGGAAACGCTGTTTCATTAAGGCATTTAAAGTTTCAGGGGCTTCGGTATAGGCAATAGCATCATCACTGTTACGTATAATATAGCCCTGCTTTAAAATGCGCATAGTCAGGTCGCAGTCCTCAGCCAGCGTATCGGTTGTAAAACCTCCTGCCCTGAAGATAGCTGATTTACGGAAGGCGCCAATGGCACCAGGTACTACGGTTATACTGTTAAGTATGGCGAAGGCCCGCCTGTCCATATTCTGAGCAGTGATATATTCAATGGATTGCCAGCGGGTTATCAGGTTGTTTTCGTTGCCCACCTTAACCGTACCGGCTACAGCGCCAATTTCATCGTCCGTAAAATGCGACATCAGCTGTACTATGGCATCGTGTTTCAGCAGCGTATCTGCATCAATACAAACCACAAAATCATACCGGGCATGGGTAATGCCAAAATTAAGCGCCGATGCCTTGCCGCCGTTTGGCTTGGTCAGCACCTGTACCATCGGGTGGTTGCCGTAAGCATTGTTTACAACATCGTAAGTATTATCCTTTGAGCCGTCATCCACAAAAATAATCTCCATCTCAGGGTAATCCAGCGCCAGCAGGCTCTGTATGGTTTTAACGGCGGTAACCTCTTCATTATAACCCGGTACAATGATGCTTGCCGGATGCAGTTTGCCGTAATCAATTTGCCTGGTTTCCCTTTTGTCCTCCCTGTACTGGCGCAAGGCTAATACTCCGATGAGCACAATGCGGCCAATAGCCAGGAATATGGCCGATAAAAACAGATAGACTATAAACAGGTTACCATAAAACACGCCCATAATAAACCAGTTGTACAGTTTGCCGGTAAGGCCGCTGTTGGCATCATCGCGGATGGGCGGCATTAAGTCAGTTTTCTTTTTGCCCAGAATATCGGCAATGGTAGTAAACTGATAGTTGTGCGATTTGAAGTAGTGTATAATGGCAGGCAGCGCCTTTACCGTTTCCTCACGGGTATCGCCGCCGGCATCATGCAGCAAAATCATAGAGCCGTTGCCGGCCTGGCGTATGGTGCGGGCCACAATACTATCGGCAGTTACACCGGGCTGCCAGTCCCAGGGGTCAATTGACTCGCCGATGTTGATGTAATTCTGCCTGCGGCTTTCGGCTACCGGTATTACCTCGGCCAGCGTTTGCGGCTCGGCATCGGCATTAAAAGGCGGCCTGAACAGGATGGTGCTGCGGCCGGTAACCGTTTCAATAATTTTACGGGTGGCATTCAGCTCCAGGTTTACCCGTTGCAGGCTGATGGTAGAGATATCGGGGTGCGAGTAGGTATGATTGCCGATTTCGTAGCCTTCCTCAAATTCACGCCTTAAAACCGGTATGTTCTTCTCTACCATGGAACCTACCACAAAAAAGGCAGCCGGTACTTTTTCCCGCTTTAATATATCTAAAATCCGAGGCGTATAGTCCGGGTCGGGCCCGTCATCAAAAGTTAATACCACCTTACCCGGGCTTTCGCCATACCGCCTGATCAAATATTTGGTAGGCAGCTGTATATACTGCTGATTGGTAACCGTATAAGTTGTGGTATCAAGGTTAAGCTTAATTTTGCCTACGGTAGGCGTGGTAGCCAGGTCCAGTACCTCGCCGTCACCATCGTATGAAATACTGTTATTCAGGCCAACGGTAGTGAGCCGGCGCACATCCAGCCCCGTTTTATGAAGTGAATCAATAGAAAGGTTTTTCTGAAAGAAAGTCCACAGGCGAGGATCTTCTGTGCCGAGGCGCCATAAGGCAACGCCGCCGGTGCCCCAGTCATCAGCCATGCGGATAATGTTGAAATTGGTTACGGCATCCGTAAAATAGATGGTATGATTCAGGCTGTTTAAATCGGTGTAATCAAAGTGCAGATTGGCCGATGCCGGGTCGAACACAATATTGCTTTTATTAGCCTGTGCAATACTGATAGCCTGAGTGTAACTGATGGATTTGCCTACGCTTTTCTCAGGCCAGTCGTATCCGCCGCCCTCAACAGTTAAAATAACCTTTTCGCTCGGAACAGCCGTACATACCTTATCCAGAATTTCTTCTACCCAGCGCTGGTGCGAAATATCGCCCGCATTGCTCGATTCAGTATGCTGATCGATAGCCATCACAAACAGATAGTCGTTCATTTTAGCCAGCACCGGCAGGTTGTAATTCTCGTCATCCGGTATTACATTCTGCGTCACCATAAAACCTTTTACATGCAGGGAGTCATAAAGCTCCTGCTCAAAGCCTGTAAATGCCTTTCCGTTACGGTCAGCAATATCATCAAAGCTTAAGTTTAAGCCTCTTAACTTATAACGGGCAAGGTTTACCGCAATGCTATGAATAAAGGTTGTACGCGATGCCTTGTTGCTGATAATACGCTTTACATCCTTACTGTCGGTTGCGCCAAACGTGTTAGTATAATTAATGTAATTGCTCAGCGTTACCAGCACCGGTTTCCGGTAATTGCGGTTAATGCTGATTAAACCGGTATCAATGTTCGCCTTAACAGTATCTGTACCGGGCGACAGGCTGAATCCCTCAGTATTGATCATATCCAGATGAACAATGTTAGAGGCCAGCGTGGTATAAGCCTGCGGCTCCCAGGCCCGGTAAAAACCGATATTGAGACGCTGCTTATTATTAGGGTGCTTAAGCTGGTGCAGATAGCGGTTGCGCGCCAGTTCCTTAATTTCCGCCTTCTGAATAGTAAAATCTTTGTACTTGGTAGAGTGTTTGAGCTGGTCGAGTTCCTCCCTGGTCAGCTTTTTGGGGGCAGGCGTAAGGTTAGGCGGGGTGGGGTACTGCGTAGAGGTAACCGTAATAGTGGCGGCTACCACGCCGCTGGCCAGCAAAACCAGCAGTAACCGGCTCAGCCATTTAAAACGGTTCCACCTGTTGGGAGTATCAGTTTGAAATATCTGCTTATCGGCCATTAATAGTTATCAAGAATGGGTATGGTAAGTTCAAAATATCAGTGAGCCTTGCGGCAGCAATTATTTTACCGGTCTCTGCACGTCTATATTCGAGAAATCAACACCGCATTTGCAATTGGCGCCGCAGCTCTTTTTAGCCGTTACGCTTTTATAAATCATGCGGCCTACATAAAACACCGCAGCAGCAAAAAGCGCAAAAATGATGATATATTGTATCATGTTCACAAATTTAATATTTATTCATTGAATACGCCTATAAATGTATTGTCATGTTGCCAAGGGCACTGCATATTATACGTTTTTAACGTTTGGTTTTGTATATAGTTTAAACTCAGGGCGGCTCCTATGGTTTAAGCAGCTCAGCGCAGGTTTACAATAGGCTGATTATACCCGCGCTATACCCGAATTGATGCTTTTACCGCTTCATCTAAAAAATTTGGAATGATGGTTTGGCAGGTACGCTGCAGCTTTCGGTTATCTTTGAGTTCATCGATAAAATGCTGGTAGCTGGCCTGCCCGTACTGTGCTATAAATTGCTGCCCGCCCCCCTCAGCAAGCTGTACCTGCAATACCGCCGGTATGGCTTCTGGATGAAACTGTACGCCAACCATGTACGGATTGAAACGAACAGCCATCAGGGCTTGAGGATGTCCGCCGGCAAGTGCGGCATCTTCCATAGCCAGAATTTCTGCACCCGTCTGCGCCAGCCTGTTATGGTCGGGGCAGATAACCTGCCAGTAGCGGGAATCAAGCACATAGAGCGGCGCAGGCAAGTGGTTAAAGAGCGGGTCACCGGTTCCTGCCTGTGTTAATTTAACAGGAAAAATACCGTATGACAAGTTGCGGCGCCGGTTAACTGTGCCTAAACTCCATTGCCTGCACATCAGCTGAAAGGAATGGCATATCAGCAGGCTGTGTTTCTTCTCGCTCCCGGCAGTTGTATTATGAATATCCAGCTGCTTAAATAAATTGAAAAACTTTTGTTCCCAGGCGGATCCCTCACTATCCAGCGGACTGCCAGGGCCTCCGCTGCCGATATAAATATCATAATCAGGCGCCGGCATCTCATTTTTATCGCGCACGGAGAAAACATCAGTTTGCAAGTTCAACCGGTATTGTGCCTGGTACTGTTCAATAATAGCAACAAGGCTGCTGATAGCCTTGGCAGGCTGCCCGTTGTATAAATCAAGCAGGGCAATCTTTATTGGTTTATTAGGTTTTTGCATCCTTGTTTAGCGGAATATTCAGCTTAAAATAATATTGTTTTAATAGTGTACCACTGGTGTCTGCAGAAATGACTGAAGCATGAATATTTAAACTATTAACGCTTTAAAATGCAATATATTAAGGCTATCTTTGCAAAAAATTAAAGCCGCATATTTTTCATGCAAAACATTCGTAATATAGCTATTATTGCACACGTTGACCACGGTAAAACCACACTGGTTGACAAGATTCTGCACAGCTGCGCCATCTTTCGTGATAACCAGGAGACCGGTGAACTGATACTGGACAATAATGATCTGGAGCGCGAGCGCGGCATCACTATTGTATCAAAAAATGTTTCGGTACGGTACAAGGATGTAAAGATCAACATTATTGATACCCCCGGCCACGCTGATTTTGGCGGCGAGGTGGAGCGCGTACTTAAAATGGCTGATGGCGTACTGCTGCTCTGCGATGCTTTTGAAGGCGCTATGCCGCAAACCCGTTTTGTTACTCAGAAGGCTTTGGCCTTGGGTTTAAAGCCAATTGTAGTAGTTAATAAAGTTGATAAGGAAAATTGCCGCCCTGAAGAGGTTTATGAGCAGATTTTTGAATTGTTCTTTAACCTGGATGCTACCGAAGAACAGCTGGACTTTCCGGTAATTTACGGTTCATCGAAACAGGGCTGGATGAGCACTGACTGGAAGAAACCAACAGATAATATCTTCCCGTTGATGGATGCCATTCTGGAAAATATTCCGCCGGCGCCGGTAAGCGAGGGTACCCTGCAAATGCAGATTACCTCTCTGGATTATTCCTCATTTGTAGGCCGTATTGCTATCGGCCGCGTAGCACGCGGTACCATCAAGGAAAACCAGCCGGTATCTCTGGTAAAACGTGATGGCACCATCCAGAAGTCGAGAATAAAGGAGCTTTACACTTTTGAGGGATTGGGTAAAGTAAAGGCCACTGAAGTAAGCTCGGGCGATATTTGCGCCGTAGTTGGTATAGAAGGGTTTGACATTGGCGATACGATTGCCGATTTTGATAACCCCGAAAAGCTGGAGGTTATCCATATTGACGAGCCGACGATGAACATGCTCTTCACCATTAACACCTCACCGTTTTTTGGCAAGGAAGGCAAGTTTGTAACCTCGCGCCACCTGCGCGACCGTTTATATAAGGAAACTGAAAAAAACCTGGCGCTTAAAATAGTAGAGACCGAGTCGCCGGATTCTTACCTGGTTTACGGCCGCGGTATTCTGCATTTATCCGTACTGATTGAAACCATGCGCCGCGAGGGTTACGAATTGCAGGTAGGCCAGCCTCAGGTAATCGTAAAGGAAATTGATGGCGTAAAATCTGAGCCGGTAGAAACGCTGATTGTTGATGTGCCCGGTGACGTGGCCGGTAAGGTTATTGAACTGGTTACCCAGCGCAAAGGCGACCTGCTGGTGATGGAGCCTAAAGGCGATTTGCAGCATCTGGAGTTTGACATTCCTGCGCGCGGTATTATAGGTTTGCGTAATAATGTGTTGACCGCTACCGGCGGCGAGGCTATTATGGCGCACCGCTTCAAGGCTTACGAGCCATGGAAAGGGCATATCCCCGGCCGCCTGAACGGGGTACTGGTATCTATGGATACCGGCAAGACTACTGCATTTGCTATTGATAAACTGCAGGATCGCGGCCGTTTCCATATTGACCCGGGAGCAGACATTTATGAAGGGCAGATTCTGGGTGAGCACATCCGCGATAACGATTTAGTAATCAACTTAACTAAAGGTAAGCAGTTAACCAACATGCGTGCCTCCGGCAGTGATACCAATGTACGCATTGCACCGGCCATTAAATTCTCATTGGAGGAATCAATGGAATATATACAGGCCGACGAGTATATTGAGGTAACCCCGCAAAGCATTCGCATGCGCAAAATATTCCTGAATGAAAATGACAGGAGGGTTAACGCCAAAAAGTTTGTTAATCAGTAATTGGCTATACCGGCATAAAGCAAAGAGCCTTGAGGTAATACTCAAGGCTCTTTGCTTTTTTTATACCTTTGCGGTCAGATATGCGCATACCAAGCATCCCGGGATTTGACCAGCAGGCCTTTGAAAAGTACTTTAAGAATACGGGCTGGTTACTGCTGGCGAGGGTAGGCAGCCTGGCTATTGGCATCATTATCAATAATTTTGCCTTGTCCAATTATCTTGGAGCTAAGGCTTTTGGTATATTAAATTATCCAACGGCTATTGTTGCCTTTTTTATGGCTGTAGCTGCCTTAGGCCTGGATGGCTTGGTAACCCGCGAGCTGTTAAATGAGCCGGAACAAAAGAACACCATTTTAGGTACCGCTTTTCGGATGCGCCTGGCAGCCGGTTTCTTCACTTTACCGCTGGTTTATGTTACTTACTGGTTCCTTAACCGCCACAGAGCGGTTGAGACACCTTGGAGCTACGTGTTGATAGTCGCTTTGGTATCAGCAGTGCAGGCCGTAAACATTATTGACAGTTACTTTCAATCCAGAGTGGAGGGAAGGGCAATTATGCAGGTGCAGGTTACAGGCAATCTGTTATCAGCTGCAGTGAAGCTGTGCTTCATAATATTGAAATTGCCGCTTGTTTATTTTATTTGCTCCCTGCTGCTCGATGCCATTATTATAGCTGCCGGGTATGTTATTATTTATCTTACCCGGCATAACTCAATTTCAAAATGGCATTATAACAATGCTGTAGCCCGGCGCTTAATCCAGCTGTCGTGGCCTTTAACATTCTCCGCAGTGCTGGTTTCAATTTATATGAAGATAGACCAGCTGATGATTGCCAGCTATTTAAACAGTACGCAGCTGGGTATTTATTCTACCGTAGCCAGGCTGAGCGAAAGCTGGTACTTTATCCCGGTTGCTATTGTAACCTCAGTATTTCCGGCTATTATGAATGCCCGCAATACAGATATGCCACGATACTATAAAAGGCTGCAGAATATGTATGACCTGATGGTGTTGATCAGCCTAAGTATTGCTGTTGTGATGAGCTTTGGTTCAAAATTTATTTATCATCTGGTATATAAACCCGCTTACTGGCCCGGAGCGCCGGTTTTGGCGGTACATGTATGGGCAGGCATATTCGTATTTTTAGGCAGTGCCAGCGGTCAGTATCTTATTGCCGAGGGTTATACTAAAATAGCCATGCTGCGAACTGGTATAGGTGCTGCCGTTAACATTGCGCTCAATATTTATTTAATACCGGCTTATGGTATATCAGGCGCCGCCTATGCTACGCTAGCGGCCTACGCAGTAGCTACATTCTTTATCCTGCTTGTTCCAAAAACACGCGGGCAGGGAGTGCAAATGTTAAAATCATTATTCTTAATTTCACTTTTCAAAAAATTGCTAAACGTTGAGTAAAATTCAATCATTAATAAATATATTAACACAGCCGGCACGATTAAAGGCTTTGCTATCTTACAACGATAAAGGTTACCTGAACAGTACTGGCTGGTTCAAGGCTTTTGACAGCAAATCGCCGGTTGATGGCGCAGGCAATCCCATACCCTGGGTAACCTATTCTTTTATCGACTTTATTAAGGGCCGGCTCAACAAGCAGCAGGCGGTATTTGAATTTGGCTCCGGCAATTCCACCTTATTTTACGCGCAGCTTACCGGTATTGTAATATCTGTTGAACATGACAAGGACTGGTACGAGAAAATCACTAAAACCAAGCCGGATAATGCCGAAATGATTTTTTGCGAATTGCACCGCGACGGCGAATATTGCCGGATGCCGACTAAACTGGAAGAAAGTTTTGACATCATTATTGTGGATGGCCGCGACCGGGTAAACTGCTGCAAACAATCCATAGCTGCCTTATCACCGGCGGGAGTTATTGTGCTGGATGATTCGGAGCGTGAAAATTACAGTGAAGGTATCAGTTTTTTGCTCAGCAACGGATTCAGGCAAATATCTTTCAGCGGCATATCCCCCGGCTTGTTCTATGAAAAGGCAACCTCTGTTTTTTATAAACCTGAAAACTGTTTAGGAATTTGATATGGCCGGAGAGATAGTAAGCACCAACGTAAAAGCTGCCTATGATGAATTTTATGAGCAGCATGATGAGGCCTGGCGTATGCTGGGCGCCAATTTTAAGGCGCAGCATATCATAGCGGTATGCAAGGGGCATACCTTTAACAAAGTGCTGGAGGTTGGCGCCGGCGATGGCAGCATTTTGAAGCAGCTGGCCGACCAGGGTTTTGCACCTGTATATGCCGCCGTAGAAATTTCAGAAAGCGGTGTGAGCCGCATCAGGGAACGGCAGATTAACGGCCTGCAATCGGTGCAGGTTTTTGATGGTTATCATCTGCCGTTTGAGGATAACAGTTTTGATCTGATTATACTGTCACACGTGCTGGAGCATGTGGAGCACGAGCGCCTGCTGCTACGCGAATTAACACGGGTAGCCTCCATGCTGGTTATTGAAGTGCCGCGGGATTATAAGGCGGGCGTAGATAAGCGCATTAAGCACTTTCTGGCTTATGGGCATATTAATATGTACACCCCGACATCGTTGCGTTACCTGCTGAAAACCGAGGGACTGGAAGTAGTAAGCGACTTAACCTCCATGATTGAGCCGGAAGTTACCCGGTTCAACGCCTATGTTAATCAGCACAAACCCAAAAGCGTGGCGACTGATTTAAGGATCAGTGCGGAATATACCATTAAAAGCATCATCGGCCGCATAGGAGGTAAAAGAGCAAGTGAGCAAATGGCAAACGCATACACTGTACTGTGCCGCCGGGCCGGGCAACAGGCCGACATATTTTAACCGGATTGCTGTATGCAAAACCTTGCCCCCATTGCCTTATTTGTTTACAACCGGCCCGACCATACCCGCCGTACGCTAAGCCACCTGCAGCAAAACTCACTCGCAGAGAATTCAAGGCTGTTCATTTTTTCGGATGCAGCTAAAACGGAAGCCGACAAGGCCAAGGTTGCTGAGGTAAGGCAGGAAATTAAACAGGTTACCGGCTTTAAAGCCGTAAAGGTTATTCATCAGCGCGAAAACCTAGGCCTGGCTAATTCCATTATCAATGGGGTTACGCAGCTGGTTAAAGAGTATGGTAAGGTAATTGTATTTGAGGATGACCTGCTGTCGTCGCCCTACACGCTGCAATACTTTAATGAGGCGTTAAATCGCTATGCCCGGCAGGAACAGGTAATGCACATTGGCGCCTACATGTACGATTTAAAGGCGCCCGGCCTGCCGCAAACTTTTTTTTACCGGGCGGCCACCAGCTGGGGCTGGGCTACCTGGGCGCGTGCCTGGGCAAACTTTGAGCCGGACATTGACCTGCTGATGCAGCAGTTTGATAAGCGTAAAATTTATCAGTTCTCCATCGAGCGCCAAATGAATTTCTGGAAGCAGATGCAGCAGTTTAAGGCCGGTAAAAACAATTCGTGGGCTATCCGCTGGTATGCTTCCATATTCTTAAAGGGGGGCCTGACCCTCAACCCCTCAAAATCTCTGATTCAAAACATCGGTCACGATGGCAGCGGTACGCACTCCAATAATGAGGATATTTACCAGGTACATGTTACCCGCCAGCCGGTCACCCGCTTTCCTGAATTGATAAAGGAAAACCCTGAGGCTTATCAAGCCATCAGGCGCTTCCTGAAAAACCGTAAAGGCAGCTTGTGGCAGCGGATGGTGAGGTTTGTAAAGAAATACCGGTAAGATAGAAGTAAGGGCCAAGAAATTATAATTCTATAAATCCTTTAACCTGATAAATTCTGGTTTAAACAAAAATCAATTGCTTACTTAATTGCCGTCAATACAATATAAGGCGATAGCAAACGCGATTCGACAGGAATAATCTTGGTGGCTATTTTGCCGGTTAGCCATATAGTATTAACCAGAGCTTTTACTGTTTTCCTTTGCTGTGCCCGGTTCTCGAGCCAAACAGAAAAGCCGCCGTAATAGTATGCTTTAATCTCTTTGAGCCCCAGCTCATGGCTTAACCGGACGAGCAGTTCGGGGTTCATGCTGCTGATGTTATGCTTACTGTAATTATCCGGGTCAAAGCTGCGCTGTACCCAGCCGTTTATGCCGGTAAAATTGGGCAGGGTAATAAACAGGGTGCCGCCCGGCTTTAAAAAATTAAGATGCCGCGCAATTATATCCTTCGTATCCTGGAAATGCTCAATCAAACCGCAGGATAGAACCAGATCATACTGTTGTATAGGCTCAGCAGTAAACAGGTCGCCCTCAATAACGCCTATCTCCTGCCGGGTAAGCTGGTTGGCAGCCAGTACCTCATGCAGTACAGGTTCATGTACAAAAAAATCGAAGAGCGTAGCTGTTACGCCCAAATATTTCAGTAAAAAGATGGCGTAATATCCCGGAAAGCCGCCCAGTTCAATAGCCGATGTAATAGAACGTTCTTTTACGATTTTTCTTAACAGCCGGTAAAAAGTGTAATGCTCCGGCACCTTAAACGCCAGATCTTTTTTAGATTCCCAATAGCCGGCCCAGAATTTTCTATCAGTAAGATCGTTGCTCATTACTGCAAATAAAAGAAAAAGAGTGCTGTTTCTATATTTCTTTCCGCTAAATATTATGGTATGCCGGCGGCAAACAAGGGCAATCTGCATGTGCTGCCAATAAAATAAATGTATTTTTGAAGCATGCTGAAGGTGGTGCATTTAAATACTTATGATGGTAACGGCGGTGCAGGCAGGGCCTGCCTGCGCCTTAACCGTGCCCTGCTCAGCCAGAATATTGACTCTAAAGTAATTGTACACTATAAGTTCAGTAAAAATCCGCTGGCAGGTACTTTTAACAAAAATGCCCTGCAAAAGGCCTGGACTGCCGGTTTAATTATATCAGAGCGAATAATGGCAAAGGCCTACCTCAGGCCCGAAAAGAGAACCCCGTTTGCATTCACCTGGTTTGGCCGTTCGGTAATCAATCATCCCGACGTAAAGGCTGCCGACATCATACATCTGCATTGGGTAAACCATGGTTTCTTAAACCCAGTACACTTAAAGGAACTTGCCAGATTAAGCAAACCCATAATATGGACCTTTCACGACAGCAACGCCTTTACCGGCGGCTGCCATGTACGTTATACCTGCCGTCATTTTGAACGGCAATGCGGCAATTGCCCCTTATTAAAACATGCGGGCCCCGATGATAAATCGCACCGGATATGGCTGCAGAAGCAGGAGGCCTACCGGCAGCTGCCCTTTACCGTTATTGCTCCCAGCACCTGGATGCAGGCTTCCGTTAGCGCAGCCAGCCTGATGCAGGGCAGGGCTATAGCCCAGATCCCCAACACGCTGGAAGCAGATATTTTTAAACCGCAGGATAAGGCAGCCGCCCGGCATCAGCTTGGCTTGCCGCAGGATAAATTTATTTACCTTACCGGTTTTATGCCATCCCGCAAAGATGCTCATAAAGGAGGCGCTTACTTAATGAAAAGCCTGCAGTTGCTCAAAACCCGCCTGGGTGAACAGGCGGAAAACATAGAGCTGGTAGTGTTTGGCAACCGGAGCGCTGAAAATATGCCTGATTTTCCGTTTACAACCCGTTTCCTGGGAACCATTGCCGATGATGAGCAGCTGGCCTTGTGTTATGCCGCCGCCGATGCCTTTTTAATTCCCTCACTAGAGGATAATCTGCCCTATACCGTAATGGAAAGCTTAGCCTGCGGCACCCCCGTAATTGCCTTTACTACGGGCGGCATACCCGATATGGTAGTGCACGGCTATAATGGCTACCTGGCCGGTTACCGCTCGGCAGAAAGCTTTACGCAGGGAATGCAGTGGATATTCGAATACCCCGACCGTGTTAAACTACAGCAGCAGGCCCGGCAAACCGTAGCGGATTATTTTTCGGAGCCGGTAATTGCCGGCCGGCATATTGAATTGTACAGGCAGCTGCTGCAACACCCGGCACCAACGCAGGAGGTGCATGTATAAGCCAAAACTGAGCGTAATTACGGTGGTGTACAATAACGTGCAGCATATTGAGCGCACCCTGCAATCCGTTATCAGGCAAACGTATGGCAACCTGGAGTACATTGTTGTTGATGGCGTTTCAACCGATGGTACCTGGGAGGTTGTTGAGCGGTACAGGCAGCACATCAGCCTACTCATCAGCGAGAAGGATAAAGGCATTTATGATGCCATGAATAAGGGCCTGGCGCTGGCCACCGGCGATTATGTGCTGTTCATGAATTCGGGCGATGAGATTTATGCAGTTGATACCGTAGCCCATATTTTTGCTGCCGAACCTGATGCCGATATTTACTATGGTGAAACCGAGATGATTGATGAGGCCGGCCAAAGCCTGGGCAGGCGGCGGCACCAGGCCCCTGAAAATTTCACCTGGCGCAGCTTTAATTACGGCATGAGCGTCAGCCATCAGGCCATTTATATCCGCCGTTCGCTTACGGAGCCCTACAACCTGCAATACCAGCTTAGCGCAGATATTGACTGGATACTGAATACAGTCAGGAAAGCCGGTAAAATTGTAAATGTGCGCCGGTATGTAGCCAAATACCTGGTGGGCGGCCTGTCTAAACAAAGGCACCGCCAAAGCCTGGCCGAACGTTTTGCCATTATGCGAAAGCACTACGGGTTGCTACCTACATTATTTAATCATGGAGTGATTGCCTTTAAACTGGGCTGGTATTGGCTGAGGCACAGAAAAACGAATGATTGAGTTGAAAAGGATGTCATTCTGAGCGACAGCGAAGAACCTGTATATTATAAGATACTTTACAGACTCTGCACTACTGTTTAGCATAATAACAGGACTCATTTTCTTTCGGCAGATAGTTCGCTTGCATAAAACATAAAAGCCCTTGTCAAAAGGGCTTTTATGTTTTAATAGCGGCGGTAACGGCCATGCCAGTGGTGGCGATAATAAGGCCGGTGATAATATCGGTGCTGATAACGGTAACGCGGCCCGGGGCCGCCTATCCGAACCTGGATTTGTGCACTCGCACTGCCGAAGCTGCTTGCAGCAATAATTAAAATGAGCAGGTACTTTAAAACTTTCATAATTTGAACCGGATAAAATGTTTTTTGCGAAAGGCAGTTTATGCCCTCACTTATTTCTGATAATTGTAATTTTAAACAGCGCTTATTATAAATTGTTTAGCAGCCTGATGACAGGAAGGCGTAACCGACAGGCATAAAAAAAATCGCTGGCAAATGCTGTCAGCGATTTTTTTATGAATAATACAGGCTGTAAATCTTAATTCTTCACTATCACGCTTTTTTTCTTATGTTCAGTATAAACTGCGGCAACAAGCAATAATACCAGAATAGCTGATCCTGCAAGAGAAATACCCTCGCCGGTATAATAGGAGGCCGGGTGGAAGATAAATTCAACCTTGTGGTTACCTACCGGTATTTCGGCGGCACGCAGCAGGTAATCTGCCCTGAAATAGGGCTTCTCAACGCCGTCAATCAGCATCTTCCAGCCTTTATCATAATATATTTCAGAAAATACGGCTACCTGCGGCGAGGTAGAGCCGGTTTGATATACCATATGGTCGGGCGAGTAGCTGGTGAGCTCGATGGTAGCTGCCGGATTAAAGCCGGCAATATCATTGCCGATCATCTTTTTATAGCGTTCATCCACAATGGCCTCATCCTTCGGCGAAAAGCTGCTGATGGCCTGCATTTCCTCATCGGCGTTCTTAGCAAACTTTACGCTTTTTACAAACCAGGCATGGCCGGCGGCAGTCTCATTCTTCTGCATGCTGATCTGCTGCGTTTTAGGGTCGGCCGCAATGATGTATTTGGCGTTGAGCATATCCAGTACATCATGATTGGTGCTCTTGCTGAACTGGCTTTCAATCAGCTCATCATATCTTTTCAGTTTGGCTGCATGATATCCGCCTATTGATTTATGAAAATAGGAAGTGTTGGCGTTGATGAACGGATTATCCTGGCTCAAATCCAGCACCCGGAAATCCGGGTCGGTATCGCGCAGAATAAAGCTGTCAACCTCACGCGGCTGTACAGTTTTCATATTATCTTCCTTATCCACAAAATGCTCATCGTTGAGGTAACGCTTATCCACCC
>CAXTAP010000043.1:0-8993 GCA_964241965.1 uncultured Mucilaginibacter sp. | reverse complement strand
CTTTTTAAATAAATCGGCTTTATCGTTGCCCATGACCGCCTCATTGACGGCCATTGCTGCCAGTACCGGCACACACAACCCTGCCACCGCTAAAAATGACTCCACCGCCCGGAACTTGTTGTACAGCGGGAAATAATTAAAAAATAAATCAGACAGCAGTGGAAAGTTTTTGCCGAAAGACAGCAGGACGCTCATCAGCGTAGCGCCCAGCAGCCACCATTTGTAACGGCTTTTTACTGCCAGCAAACCAAAAACAAACAGGAAGCAGATGCCAGCACCGAAATAATTTGGGCCTTCGGTAAAGGGCTTGTTACCCCAGTAAGCAGGCATAACTTGCTGTACAAAGCCCTGGGCCTGGGCAGGGTCAATGCCTTTACCGGTTAGTACCTTCAGCGCCTTGGAGTCTTCGGTTACCGGGGTGCTGCTGCCCCCGCCATAGGCATTCGGAATTAAAAAGGTAAAGGTTTCGCCAATGCCTTCGCTCCATTGAAAGGCATAATCTTTATCCAATCCGTTGGAGGGTTCGGTGGTATGCCTGGTGAGGTTCGATTTGCCGCGGGTAGATTCAGTACCGTACTCATAGGTAGTCCATAACAAGGCCGCATTGACCAGCAGCGCCAGCACGCCGGCGGCTGCAAAATAGCTGACGGACTTTATAAATACATTCAGCTTTTGCTTCTTAACGGCATGATAAAGCTCAATACAAATATAGATAAACACGGCCAGCATCAGGTAATAAGTCATCTGGATATGATTAGAGCGTATCTCCATAGCCAGAAATAGCGCTGTTAATGCCGCACCGGTTAAATAGTGGCCCCTGAATATTAAAATGATACCTGCCAGCACCGGCGCAAACCATGCAATGGCATAAGCCTGGTTAGCATGGCCGGCATCAATCAAAATAAAATTGTATGAGGAAAAGGCAAAGGCCAGGCCGCCTGCGGCGGCAATCCAGGGATTGAGGCCAAGCACACACAGCAGCAGGTAAGCGCCCAGCATATAAAGCAGCACGGTTTCTACCGGGTTAGGGAATATAGCCCGCAGCGTTTGCCCGATATAAGTAGTAATATTTGAGGGAAAGGGTACCCAAATCTGGAAAGCGGGCATACCACTGAACATACTGTTGGTCCAGAGCGGGGCTTTGCCGGTTTTGGCCTTTACATCCATAATTTCTTTCTGGGTGGCCTGCGCACGGATCACGTCGCCCTGGCTTAATACCTTGCCCTGAAATACCGGCGTGAAATAGAAAAAAGAAATCACGACATAAATGCCGAGGATAGCCAGGTGGAGGCTATTACGCTTAAACCAGTTGTTCATTTAATTTCGGGAAATAATTTACACCCCAAAAATAAAAATTTGAGCCGGAATTGAAATGATTAGTTTAAATGAGTGAAAATCAGCAGTGCTTGCCTGCTACACCCAGTAGGTAGTAAATAATAGCCAGGCCGGCTACTGAAATAAAGTAGGTAATTTTGATGCGCCTGTCATTAAACTCATCAATATTACGGCGGATGGTAAAATAATTGTAGGCAGCCAGGCCTGCCAGCACTATCCAGAAAAACCAGTTGATGGCTGTGCATGATACCAGTACCTGAACGGCCAGCGCAAATACAATGTAATTAACCGTAATTAGCGAAACTACAGCCTGACTGCTGTAATTGCGATTTTTGAAGACATTTTCGGGTAGCATAGCCGGTTATTTTACTTCCTCATAATCAATAAAATCGCCTTCGGAATCGGGTACCGTGTTCTTTTTAGCCGGCGGAATATAATCAAACCTGATCTTGCCCGAAGGGCGGTTATTACCCTGCTGGTACTGGCGCTGCTGATTTTGCTGCTGTGCGCGGTTTACCATGCTGCCAAAAAGCAGGGGTAAAAATATGCGCACCAAGCTGCGGATAATGTATAGCGTACAGATGGAGATGATCAGAAAGCGAATCAAAATCATTGTTTACTTATTATTGAATACAAATATAAGTTTATAACGTAAAAAAAGTTTAATTATGGTGTCAAATCCTGTGCGGTTAAACAGGTTTTCAATTGCTGCTTTCAAATACAGTGCTCAGGTTCAGAGCAAAACCCGGCAGTACAGGCGTTACAACTTCATCACCGAGGGTCATCAGGCGCGAAGGCTGATATTTGCCCAGCTCGTTCAGGGTATATTTTAAAAAGGTTTTTTCCGATGGATGCAAAATCCAGTATTCCTTCACGCCGGCTTCCTCATATACTTCATATTTATTGCGCAGCTCTTTTTGGTTATTGCCGGGCGAGAGTATCTCAATCACAATATCAGGAGCGCCAAGGCAGCCGCGCTGGTCAATCTTACTTGTATCACAAATAACACACAAATCAGGTTGAACAACAGTGATTACCTGCCGGTCATCTGCCTGCTCCTTTCTGATTAAGCGCACATCAAAGGGAGCAGTAAAAACTTCACATCGTTTCCCTGCCAGGTAGTTACCTAAATTTAAACTTATGCGTTGTGATATTCGCTGATGGTAAGAGCCGGGCGCCGGGCTCATTTTAAATATTTTCCCCTTAATAAGTTCAAGCCGTTCGGTAAAAGCCCATTGCAGGTAATCCGCATAGCTATAGGTTTTGTTCAAGTCCAGATCTGAAAACTGCATCATCAAAAATACATGTTTTGTTAATAGTTAATCTATATCAATTTATTAGTACCTGCCTGGAAATGCTGCAGCAGCCATGCCCTGTATATACCAAAAGGCTAACGGTGCTTGATGATAAATTATAACAAACATCATTTGCTTACGGTATCCGCTTCATCCTTTTCGGTATTGTCCGTGCTATTTCTCCGCCATCATTTTCTCCAAGGCAAACATTTCGTCGCGCAGTTTGGCAGCCTGCAGAAAGTCCATGTCTTTGGCGGCGGTCATCATATCCCTTTTGGTATTTTCAATAGCCTTTTTCAGGTCGGCCTTGGTCATATACTGTACAATCGGGTCGGCGGCAATGCTTACTTCGTCACTTTCAGTGTAGGCCCTTTGAACTCCGCCCTTGAAGTCAACCACCGAGGTTTGTTCTATAATGGCTTCTTTTGATTTGCCTACCGTTTTTGGTACAATGCCGTTATCGGTATTATAGGCAATCTGCTTTTCGCGGCGGCGGGTTGTTTCCTCTATGGTCACCCTCATGGACTCCGTGATGGTATCAGCATACATAATCACCCGTCCGCGATCATTACGGGCAGCCCGGCCAATAGTTTGTATCAGGGAGCGCTCTGAACGCAGAAAGCCTTCCTTATCAGCGTCTAATATGGCTACTAAGGATACCTCCGGTAAATCCAGGCCTTCCCGCAATAAGTTAATGCCGATAAGCACATCAAATTCGCCCAGGCGCAGTCCGCGCAGAATTTCCACCCGGTCTAAGGTTTTTACCTCCGAGTGGATATACCGGCATTTAATGCCCAGGCGGTCCATATATTTAGCCAGTTCCTCGCTCATACGCTTGGTTAGGGTGGTCACCAGCACCCGGTCGCCTTTTTTTATGGTCAGGTCCACCTCATCCAGTAAATCATCTACCTGATTAATTACCGGGCGTATTTCAATAACCGGGTCTAACAGGCCGGTAGGGCGTATCACCTGCTCTACCACTACGCCGTCTGATTTTTCCAGTTCAAAATCTCCGGGAGTGGCGCTTACATAGATGGTTTGCGGCGCCAACCGTTCAAATTCCTGAAAGTTAAGCGGCCGGTTATCCATCGCCGCAGGCAGGCGAAAACCGTACTCCACCAATGATATTTTGCGCGAGCGGTCTCCGCCATACATGGCTCTTACCTGAGGTATGGTTACATGGCTCTCATCAATAACCATCAGGTAATCATCCGGGAAGTAATCCAGCAGGCAGAAGGGACGCATACCCGGCTTGCGGCCATCAAAAAAGCGCGAGTAGTTCTCAATGCCAGAGCAATAGCCCAGTTCGCGTATCATTTCCAGATCGTAATTAACCCGCTCCTCAAGGCGCTTGGCCTCTAAAAACCGCTTTTCATCAATAAACTGCTGCTTGCGCACCTCCAGTTCCTCCTGTATGGCCCAGATGGATTTAGTAAAGCGGTCGCGCGGGGCCACGTACAGGTTAGCCGGAAACAACACCATGGTTGGCATCTTTTCAATGGTTTTACCGCTGCCGGGGTCAAAGCTGCTCAACTCCTCTATATCATCGCCGTAAAACGAGATGCGGTAGGCGTAATCAAGGTAAGCCGGATAAATATCGACCGTATCGCCTTTGACCCGGAATGTGCCGCGCTTAAAATCGGCCGTTGTGCGGGAATACAAAATTTCAACAAGGCGATGTAAAAAGGCATTGCGGCTGATGCGCGTACCTACCGCAAAGCGGAATACCGAATTGGCAAAATCTTCGGGATTACCCATACCGTAAATGCAGGAAATGGAAGATACCACAATGGTATCGCGCCGGCCCGACATGAGGGCTGAGGTGGTACGCAGGCGCAGCTTCTCTATTTCATCATTAATCTGCAAATCCTTCTCGATATAGGTGTTGCTCGAAGGGATGAAAGCTTCCGGCTGATAGTAATCATAATACGATACAAAGTAGTTTACCGCATTCTCCGGAAAGAACTGCTTAAATTCACCGTAGAGCTGAGCGGCCAGGGTTTTGTTATGGCTGAGCACCAGCGTAGGCTTTTGCGTTTGCTCAATTACATTGGCAATAGTAAATGTTTTACCTGAGCCGGTTACCCCTAACAAAGTTTGATAGTTATCGCCATGGTTTACGCCATCTACCAGCTGGCGGATGGCTTCGGGCTGATCACCGGTGGGCTTATATTCTGAACTGAGTTTGAAATCCATTTAAAGTAGCACTGTAACAGGTAGAACCTGTAAAATTTTGTTATTGTTTGAATAGATAAAGTTACTAAAAATTTTAGGAAAGCCGGGCAATGCCTTATTGGTGTTTTATGTTATATTTGGCTGCTGAGCATTATTAATGAGTACCGAACCCCTTTCGCAAAACTTAAGTGCATCCGGCCGCAACAATGCGCTCGATGTGCTGCGTGCGCTGGCTATTATGCTCGTCATGTTCAATCACCTGCAGTACCCTCAAAGTTCGGGCAGCGGTTTGCTCGGCGGTATAAACAGCCTGGTGCTGTTTATTAAAAAAGGCGGGTGGATCGGCGTTGATATGTTCTTCGTACTGAGCGGCTTTCTGGTATCGGGCCTGCTGTTCAAGGAGTATCAGCTGCGGCAGAAAGTTAACTTTAAGCAGTTTTTAATCAGGCGCGGCTTTAAACTTTACCCCGGTTTCTGGGCGTTTTTGCTGCTGGGGTACATTACCGCACAGGTATGTATGCATTTCCGGCTGATTGACGGCCGGCAAATGGATATGCTGGGCATCAGCACCCGGTGGTACCGCTGCATGGCTGATGCCGTTTTCGCCAGCAACTATACCCGCGGGCAATGGCCGCATGTTTGGTCGCTGTGTGTAGAGGAGCATTTTTATATTCTGCTTACCCTGTTATTCTACCGGCTGGCAAAGGCCCGGAAGATAAATTATATTACGCTGCGCAACAGCTATTTCATTACGCTTGCCTTTTGTGTACTGAGCAGGCTGGCCGCCGCCCTTATTGAACATGGCTTTGATTTTGACCCGCAGAACATTTACACCAATTCGCGTTTGGATGCCCTTTTTATGGGCGTTTTTTTAGCCTATCTTTATCATTTCGATAATCACCGGCTCAACTTTATTAACCGCCGCAAGGCGCTGTACTGCACCCTGAGTTTGCTTTACCTCGCCGGTAATTTTTTTTTCGAAAGAATGGGCAATCTATGGCAATCCTTCCTTTCTAATTCTATCCATCCGCTGTGCTTCAGCATTATCCTGATAGTGGCCCTGAACAGCCCTATGGCGCTGTTCCGGAGCCGTTTGCTGGCCTATATGGGCCGCATATCATACGCTGTTTATCTGTGGCACTTTTTTGTTAATGTTTATGTGCTTGCCGTTTTTCCTGCCGTTACCTTAAAGCCGGCATACTGGCTCTGTTATGTAATAGTTTATATGGCGCTGTCGGTATTATTTGGCGTTGTGTTTACTGCATTGATCGAGAAGCCTTTTCTGGATTTACGCAACCGTTACTTCCCGTCAAACGCGGGCCGGAAGCTGGATTATCAGCTTTATCCTGATGATGCCCGCAACATTATGCCTGCTGCAACTGTTCAGCAAGGTAACCGCTGATTTTAATACGCTATGCTTTTTGTTTTAAATGCCACCAATACCATCGGCAACCAGTATCTGGCCGAACTACGCGATGTGCAGCTGCAGCAGGATCGGTTTCGTTTCCGTAAAAACCAGGAGCGGCTGGGCGAAATACTAGCTTATGAAATTAGTAAAACATTTACCTACATGCCATCTGAGGTACAAACTCCGCTGGGCGTTGCTGAGGTAAACATGCCCGGTGAGCAGCCGGTGCTGGGCACTATTTTAAGGGCCGGCCTGCCCCTGCACGCCGGCATGATGAACTTTTTCGATCAGTCGTCCTCCGCCTTTGTGACTGCCTACCGTAAAAACCGCAAAAGCGGCAGCTTTACCATCAGCATCGACCATATTTCCACGCCTGACCTGAACGGAAAGACTTTTATTTTGTGCGATACTATGCTGGCTACCGGGCAAAGTGTGGTACGGGTTTGCAAAGAACTGCTGGCCCAGTACGAACTGAAGGCACTGCATATTGCCGCCGTTATAGCCAGCGCTGAAGGTGTAGAGCATGTGCGTGCCAACCTGCCTATGGCTAACCTGTGGATAGGCGCTGTTGATGAAGAAATGACTACCCGCGCCTACATTGTACCCGGTTTAGGCGATGCCGGCGATTTGGCATTCGGGGAAAAAGTATAATAAGCCAGTAATTACGGGTAGGTATGCTGAATTACAGATAGCTGCTGCGCTGTTTACACGGTAAATGAGTGCTACGCATACGTTAACAAAGCGTTAAACTTTTGCCTGATGTACCGATTTGCTTTTGTGCCGCCAGGTCAGCGACTGATTGTTGTCCTTGACAAGCAAATCGGGCTGCTGCAGCCATTGCTCCATCCGGCCAATCATGAGCCGAAGCTGCTCATCGCTTAACTGGCTGATGGCGGTTTTTGATTGATCCAGATGATGATACCATACATCCTGAAACAGCCAATCCAACACCACCCGGTTAAAGCAATGATTGTAGCGCACCGGCCGCGTAAATGATGCCGGCAGCACTTGATTGAGCAGCTGCCTGTACCGGCTCATCAGGGCATTGTGGTCACTCATATTTATAAATAACATCAAAGGCTTCCGCTTGTTGCCAGATTCTGTTTTTAGCTGCCTACTTTTGTGTATGCATATTCCGGTTTCATCTCCCGTTACAAAATATAAGCACATTTTTTTCGACCTCGACCATACCTTATGGGATTTTGACCGCAACGCTGAGGAAACCCTGCTGGAATTATACGACACCTACCAGCTGGCCGCCTTAGGCTTGCCCTCCGCGCAGGCTTTTATCAATACTTATACGCGCAACAATCACCAGCTGTGGGCAGATTATCACCTGGGTAAAATCAGCCGGGAAACGCTGCGCGAAACACGGTTCAAGAAAACGTTTATAGATTTAGGTATGCCTCCCGAACTGGTGCCTGCCAGCTTTGAGGACGACTATGTAAAGCAGGGGCCTGCCAAAACTAACCTGTTCCCGTACACGCACGAGGTTTTGGCTTACCTGCAGCAAAAGTATACCCTGCATTTAATTACCAACGGGTTTAAGGAGTCCACCCGGATAAAGGTAAGCGGCACTGGTTTAGGGAAATACTTTCAGCAGATTATTATTTCGGAGGATGCGGGTGCCAATAAGCCCGACCCGGCCATTTTTGCCTATGCCCTCCGGGCAGCAGGCGCCGAAAAGGCTGAAAGCCTGATGATTGGCGACAGCCTGGAAGCTGATGTATATGGTGCGCTTAATTTTGGTATGGATGCCATCTATTTTAACCCCGCCGGGCTGCCCGGGCCTGATGATGTGCCCCGGCAGATTACTGGTTTACAGGAGCTCCGTTTATGGCTTTGATTAATAGCCAAAACTTCATACTTGCATAACCCTTGGTTAATATACAGGTGGTAGCTTTACGCCCGATGGCAAAACGCGAAGTTGATTTGGTGGTATTGTCTGATGTGCACCTGGGCACTTACGGCTGCCACGCTAAGGAACTGCTCAGGTACCTCAAAAGTATTAAGCCTAAAATGGTAGTGCTTAACGGCGATATTATCGACATCTGGCAGTTCAGCAAATCATACTGGCCCGAGGCACATATGAAGGTGGTGCGCCGCCTGCTCAAACTGGTAACCGATGGCATACCGGTTTATTACCTCACCGGCAACCACGATGAAATGCTGCGCAAGTTTGCCGATTTTGATTTAGGCTCCTTTCAGCTCCTCAATAAAATAGTGCTGACTATTGATGGTAAAAAGGCCTGGATATTTCATGGTGATATTTTTGATGTGACCATGCAGCACTCTAAATGGCTGGCCAAGCTGGGCGCCGTGGGTTATGATAGCCTGATTGTGCTTAACAGCTTAACCAACTGGTGCCTTACGGCGCTGGGCAAGCCTAAAATGAGCTTTTCGCAGCGCATTAAGGGCCGGGTGAAGGAAGCTGTGAAATTCATCAATCACTTTGAACAAACCGCGGCTGACCTGGCCGTGGATAAAAATTATGATTACGTGATTTGCGGGCACATACACCATGCCGAGATACGCGAAATTAAGGCCGCCAGCCGGCCCGGCTCGGTACTGTACCTCAACTCGGGCGACTGGGTGGAAAGCCTTACCGCGCTGGAATATCACCAGGGCCGCTGGGAGATTTTTAAATACCGGCCCGAAAGCTTTGAGGCCGAGCCTGAAGAAGATGACCGCACCGATGAGGACCTGGAAGCCAAGCTGGACGTAAAGGTGCTGCTCGAAAAATTCAGGGCCGAAGTAGCCTGACTGTCCCGCCCGCGAAC
>CAXTAP010000042.1:0-25181 GCA_964241965.1 uncultured Mucilaginibacter sp. | reverse complement strand
TTTTTCTGCCAGGGAATATCAGCCGTCAGCCCAACGCAGTCCCCGTCAGCCGCATAAAAAGTTTGATGCTGAGGTAAGCGAAAGCCTAAAGTATTCACGCCCATTTGTTTGGTACGGGCCCATTCTTTGCCGCTGGTATCGTCCCCGGTGCGGTTCAGTTCAAATACACCCGCCGACAAATGGCTGAGCGTATTGCAGCCGATTACATAAATAGGGCCGGCGGCTTCCCGGATGGCCTGGTACAGGTGATTGATAATTTCAGCGTTGGTATGCGACCTGTCATAAAAATGCCAGCCTGGCGCTGTAAAGCCATCCGTCATGTTAACTCCCCACTTTCCAAAAATGTCATAGGTGGAATAATCGTGCTTCACCATCTCAAAGCCCCAATCACGATAGAGCTTCAGATTGTATTTGATCCGCTCTATTGTTTCCGGCACAGTAGGGTCCAATATCGGTGCCTTGCCATCATCCCGTCCCGGTATCTTTGGAGCAAGAACGGCTGGCTTATCACTTAGTTTGGCAATTAAAGGGCGCGTCCAAAGCCCGGGCCGCATACCAGATTTTTTAATGTCGCCGGCAGACTGGTGCATGCCGGTAAACTTGGCATTCCATTTTGAAAAGTCGTCCGGCTGTTCCCATCCGTCATCAATTACCGAGAAAGGGCGGTTAGTGGTGTCGCTCACCAGCTCTGCCATAAACGCCGTCTGCACGCTCACCGTTTTGGAGGAGTTGTTACCATAAACCACATACCAGTCATTAATGCCATAAACCGGTTGTTTGGGCAGGCGTGGCTTATCGCACATCATGCGACAAAACCGGGTGCCTGTGGCGTAAGGGTTTTCGCCTGCCTGGCTTAAGGTGGTTACTATATCGGCGGCATGTAATAGCCGGTTGGCAAGTTGAACACCTACCCCACCCGTATGTGTATCCATAGTCAGCTCAATTCCCTCAGGCGTTACATTCCACCAGCACAAAGTGTTCGCGCCGGTTTTTACACCAAAGCAGGCCGTGTGAACATTATCATTCAATAACACATACCAAGGGTTTTTTATGGAACGTTCAGGCGTTTTCCAGGCCAGATCGCCATAAGAACGTTCCCAATGATCGCCAAGCATATGCTCAAAACCAGTAGTTTTATATTTCCATCTCAGTCTCACCGCACGTAAATCGGTTTGTGGTGCATGGATGTAAACGGCCTGCGCGTTTCCCTTAATCTGCAGGCTGACCTGCATATTGCCGTAACTAAAGTTTGTTCCATTTGTTCGGGTCAGCTTTAGCCAGGTGCTGCCGGTCAGTGCCTCAATACTGTCGGGGTGTTGGAGCAGTTTTTCACCAGTATTGCCAGCATAAGTAAGATCACCAAAAAGCGCAGCGGCAGCAGAGGTCGCCGACCATTTCAAAAAATTACGTCTTTGCATGCTTTGAAGATAAGAATTTGTCAGTCAAACCTCCTGTGTAAACTGGATTTATCTGCTGGATTGCATTCCGTTCGGCCATCAAATCGATAACTATCAGAGTTTTTATAATACCACTCTTAATTAAATAGCCTAAAGGTAGCTGAATGGTCGATAAGGAAGAAGTGCAACTATGTGAAGCAAAAGAGCCTCGCTGGCATGATGTTCTGGGAATATACAGAGGATAAAAGAATATCTGCTCAACGTAATTAACAAACCCTGCGATAAACCTGCAATGGCTGCTTAAAGGAAAATAAATTGTCTTCAGATAAAAAATTTTATCAAATGAAGTATGAAATCAAAAATTAATCTGAGAGCAGTTTTTTTAACAGCGACAATTTAACCTTGCCTGCTGACCATGCAAGAGAGTAGAGGGGGGCATAAATTATAAGTGTTATTAAAAACCTAAAGCTGTCGACGATCTTATTTTGGACTGTTTTAATCAATGGGTTGTATAGTCAAACAATAACCCTATTAAGATAAATTCAATCACTTACTATAATCAAAGTATTATAAAAAATTGAATGTTCTTTTCTGATAATACGGCTAGCCATTTCATGCTATTTTAGCCACCGCTCAACAAAATTAATTGAGCTTTTGAACAAAACGCTGCCTTTCGGAAATATATAATTTTGCCATAAGTAAAATATATCAAATGAATAAGACATGGTTTATTACAGGCAGTTCTCGCGGATTAGGGCGAAGTCTTACCGAGGCAGCTCTTGCAGCCGGAGATAGTGTAGCAGCGACTGCACGCAACATTGATGATCTTAAAGTACTTGTTGACTGGTATGCTGATCAGATCTATCCGATCAATCTGGACGTTAATAACAATGCAGGTATAAGGGAAGCCTTAAAAAATACTGCCGCTCGTTTTGGAAGCATTGACATCCTGGTCAACAACGCCGGGTTCGGCATCACCGGTGCAGCTGAGGCGTTTACCGAAGAACAGGTTTCCAGCCAGTTGGCGACCAATTTATATGCCCCTATCTCGATAACCCGTGCTGTGCTGCCCTATATGCGCAGGCAGGGACATGGGCGCATTTTGCAGATCAGCTCCATTGGCGGCAGGCGTGGAAGCGGAGGTGTAAGTATATATCAGGCGGCGAAGTTTGGTATAAGCGGCTTCACGGAAGCATTAAACGAAGAGGTACGTCCCCTGAACATATTTGTTACCGCTATAGAGCCGGGAGGCTTACGTACGGATTGGGGTGGTTCATCTATGACTTTTGCGCCCAGAGTGGAGGGCTACGAAAACACGGTTGATAAACGTGCGGGATTTTTTAGAAGTGGCGAATTTGTGCCCGTTGGTGACCCGGATAAGGCAGCAAGCGTAATGCTATCGCTGGCGGACCATCCAAACCCACCGATACACTTGGTTTTAGGCAGTGATGCTATCGGCCTTTTGAAAGATGCGGATAAAAAACGGTCAGACCAAATGGAGGAATGGATGACCGTAAGCTTATCTACAGATCATAATGCGGCGGAAAATTTTCTGGAAACAGAGTACGGTAAAGCATGGTTAAAGGGTAATAAGTAATTATCCTGTTCAGAAGATAAATTCCAGGCTTATTAAATGCAGTAACATGAGTGAACAAAACAAGCACAGTGAGCCACGTATTATACAATCCTGTTATGCTAACGTAAGCCGTAGCGGCGAGCAATTTGTGTCGCAACATACTTTAAGTTTTATTGTAAAAGGGACCTTGGATGTTTATTTAAACGGCAAAACACAATTTTTTCAAGAAGGCGATTTCCGGTTTATTGCTAAAAACCAACTGGCTAAGTTTACCAAGAACCCGCCGGCTTATGGAGAATTTATAACTATCGGCATTCTAATAGATGACCAAACACTTCATAATATAAGTGAAGAGCATCAGTTGTACAAGGAAAAATCCTATCAGGGTGAAACACTGATAAACCTTAAACCCACGCCTTCCCTTGAAAACCTCATCAATTCTTTAAGGCCGTATCTGGATAAATCCGGTGAAATCAGCAGCATCATCACCAGGTTAAAAGTGAAGGAAGCTGTGCTGGTCTTACTGGAAACCCAACCAAATCTTAGAGATATATTATTCGATTTTACTGACCCGGGGAAAATAGACTTGAAAGCATACATGGTTAAAAATTACCGGTTTAATGTTGACTTAAATAGATTTGCTTATCTCACAGGCCGTAGCCTGGCAACATTTAAAAGAGATTTCCAAAAAATTTTCGGTAAACCGCCAAATAAGTGGTTACAAGAACAGCGGCTTAATGAAGCTTATTTTCTTTTAAAGGAAAAGGGCCGCAAGGTGACCGATGTTTATATCGATTCAGGATTTAAAGATCTTTCACACTTTTCATTTGCTTTCAAAAAAGCCTATGGGGTGAATCCATCCAAAATCAATTAACGTTTAATACAATATTCTAAAAATTTATATTACCATTAAATCATTTGATGATGTCACTTAATTCATATATCACGCTCGGCAAGTCCGGGTTGAGGGTCAGCCCGTTTTGCCTCGGAGGCATGACCTTTGGCGAAGATAACGGCTGGGGATCGAGCGTAACTGATTCTGAAGCTATCATTTCAAGGTATCTGGACCTTGGTGGAAACTTTATCGATACAGCCAATATTTACACACGCGGGCATTCGGAAAAGATTATTGGCGATTACTTCAACCAAGGCAAGGGGAAGCGAGACCGGACAGTAATCGCTACTAAATTCTTTTGTAATTTGTATGCAGGTGATCCTAATGGCGGCGGAGCAAGTCGAAAAGCTATCATTGCTCAATGCGATGAATCACTCAGGCGTTTACAAACCGATTATATAGACCTTTATTACCTGCATAATTGGGATAGGTTTACTCCGGTGGAAGAGACGATGAGTGCACTGGATGCCCTTGTTCAGGCGGGTAAGGTCCGCTACATCGGCTTTTCAGATACACCTGCATGGAAGGTAGCACAGGCGCAGCTTATAGCGCATTTTCGAGGATGGGCGCCGCTTATCGCCCTGCAAACAGAATACTCTTTATTAGAGCGCACTGTCGAAGGTGAACTTGCACCAATGGCACAAGAACTTGGCTTAGGCATTTTACCCTGGAGCCCGCTAAAGATGGGTGCCCTATCGGGTAAATATACGCGCAGCAATGGTGTAAAAATGCAGGGTACGCGCGGGGCTTTCGTTGGAGAACTGAAAGATAAAGATTATGACATCATAGACCAGCTTCATATTATTGCAGAAAATCATCATTCAGACGTACCAACAATTGCCTTGGCATGGCTGCAGCAAAAACCAGGCGTAAGCTCTACCATTATTGGGGCGCGTACAATGGCGCATCTTGAATCTAATTTAGAGGCGCTTGATGTCAGATTGACCGCAGAAGAGATTTCGGCACTTGATCAGGTTTCAAAACCTGTTCTTAATTTTCCGGCTGACTTTAATCAGAACCTCTCACCTAATTTTGCGCATGCAGGGGCAACCGTAAATGGTGTAGAGAGCAAGGCTGGGCCGAATGTACCTACTGATGATAAGATGCGGTATTAATTTCGCTTTTAACAGTAAAAACATGAGCCGGCTATATGCTCCTATCCTAACATGCTAACTATTTTTAGAATGTTAGAAACAAACAACATGTGCTTATTAGAGTGAATGTGAAGATAATCATGTACAACTAAAATTGACACTTTATGTACGGGATTTCTTCACTCACTGAGCTTTTTTGGCTTATTATTCAAAAGTTTTTGTTATCCGTACTTAAATAACGCTGTACAAATTCCGGTTCAGAAATTCGTTCCTAAACTTACCTTTGGGGTCGTACTGTGCAACTACCTTTTTAAATTCTTCCATCTTTTCGTAACGTAAGGCCAGCGCCTGGGGCGACATGGTAAACAGTTTGCCCCAGTGCGGACGGGCATGAAAGGGTGCCAGCTCTTTTTCAATCACAAGCAACAGCTTCATTACAGTGGAGAGCTCCGGCTTCCAGGTAAAATGAATGGTGACCGAAGTTTGCTGATGGCAGGGACTCATCCAAAGCTCATCTGCGGCTATAGTGCGTATCTCGGTAATGAACAAGTGCGGCGATATTTGATTACCTAAGCGAGCGATGGCCGATATCGCTTCTACTGCATGTGTTACCGGTATAAAGAACTCTGATTGCAGCTCCTTGCCGGTGCTGGGCGTAAAGCCCATCTTAAAGTGTGGCAGGCGCTCGTACCAAACGCCGGGAACCCCCATCTGATCGGTGCACTTTTCTGCCGGCTGTGCTATTACGGGATGCAGATTGCGAGTGGCCGCCTTGGCGCCATAGAATTCTGGCTCACTATGATCCTTGTCATCTATACGGCTTTTGATCCAAACCTCACTCACGTAATCATCCGCCCAGTTGGTAAACAGGCTGACGCTGTAACCCGCTGATACAATTTTCAAAAAATTTTCTTTTACCTGCTGTAGCGGCATCCGGGTAAAGACCCGCTGTCTTACCTGGAATGTAGGTATAATATCAAGCGTTAACTTCGTGATAAAGCCGATGGATCCCAAGCCTACAACTATCGAATTCAACTGTTCTGCATCACGGGCTTTAGAGAACTGCACTAAAGACCCGTCGGCGATCACCACTTCTAAGCCGCTCACCTGTGTAGCAAGGTTGCCGTTTTGCATGCCGGATCCATGAGTAGCAGTAGTAACCGAACCAGCGACCGAGATATGAGGCAGCGAGGCCAGGTTGTGCAGTGCAAAGCCTTGACTGTCCAGATAGGGTGCCAGCTCACCGTATTTAATACCGCCTTCTACGGTAACGGTTTTAGTTTCTTTATTTAAAGCGATAACCTTTTTTAAATTACCTGAGGATAATAGGTCATCTTTACTGTCAGCAATGTTGTTAAAGCAGTGCCTTGTACCCAAAGGCTTCAGCTTAGGGTTGCTTCTTATCGCTTGCTGCACTTCAGTAACCGACTCAGGATACTGCACATTGGTGGTGCTAAAGGTTACATTTCCGGCCCAGTTCGTGAGCCGGGGTGGCCGTGCCCATGATTGGTAAGGCTGCAAGGCAGCAGCCCCGGTTAGGGTTGCTCCCAGGCGTATAAAGTATTTTCTTTTCATATGTTGACTAAAAGGTTATTGCAATTTACGAGAGAAAAGTAAACACTTCAAATTAAGATGGCATCTAATAATACCTGTTAAAGATACTTTTGGCCTAATGAGGAATATGCTGCACTGTTCGCTCAATAACAGGCGTGCTGTCTCAACTATGCTGTAGGTTGCTGGCCTAGACCTAAACATGGTTATTCAAATTACCTTGTAGCCTGCATGTAAAGCTCCGCTCTTTATTTTATAATATCCAAGCAGTATGCGGCCAGTAAGGCCGGCGGCAAATGAAACAATATTGTGTCTGTTTCATAGTCTCACGGGTTTACCAAATTTTCCCTTCTCGTCTCTTTCAAGGCCGGATCGTCCTCTTTTTTCAGAAAATCCATATTTGAAGGAATAAAGGAAATGTAATTGTCAAGGTATGGCCAGTTAGCCAAAGTGAGGCTGATCCTGCATGCACTAGATGGGCTGCTGGCGGAGGTTAACAGAATTCACCGGACTTTGTACAAAAAGTCAGCTAAACTTTAGCGGTTCGTGCGACTCGATAGCGCAAAGTCGTGCTGTGATACCGGGTAGAGCTTGGAGGATCATTTCATCAGCATACTCTAATTTAACGCCACCTGCAATAAGCAGGTAAATGTAGCACTGGGCGCCGTCAATATATTGAAAGCTACATTGATAAAATTATTGTGCTACGGTTACTATTAAAAAGCTAGTCGAGTAAAAGCAGATGTTCATCGGTACATGCATAATTCAGATAGACAGACTCAGTAATTTTACTGTGGAATTTTTTAATTCACATAATCAACTGATAGTAAAATTTAATAGTTAAACAAATGAAAAAATTAATTATCTACCCATCCATTATGCTGCTCGCCTTGGTAGCTCTGTTTACTTCCTGCAAAAAAGATGCGACAACTAAAGCGAGTACGTCTACGGCAGGTGTTGCCAGCACAGGCACTATAAGTTTGGGTGTATTCGCAACCACCAGCAGTAACAGCACTACCACCAAAGATACGCTAATGCTGGTAAACTACTTTGGTCCAAAATCAAAGCCGGATTCGGTGGCTTTCAGCGCCTTGCCTGCTGTTATAAGAACTTACCTGACTAGCAATTATTCGGGTTATATTTCAAGAAAGCATTTGCAGTAGATAGCGCAAAATTGCTTATTGCCTACATTGTGGTAATCAAATACAATGATAATTTTGTAGGAGTAAAATTTAGTCCCATCGGTACATTTATTGAAGTATTAGAGCAACGCGATCAGACAGATAATAGAAAAGGCCAGAGGTCTCATCCAGGCGAGCCGTTGGGAGACAGAGGTGCTCCGCAGCAGGATACGCTTGCCTTATCAGACTTACCTTCAGTTGTTAAATTAGCCTTTACAACCCGTTACGCAACTGATACACTGTTGCATGTATTGGTCACTCCTGATACTACATACATTCTGATCAGCAAAAACAATGGATTATTTACCACAGCCATCAGCGACACCGGAACCATTTTTCAGCGGCAGCAAATGCGCAGGCCACAGGTAAACGCTGGCCAATTAACAGCAATTACGCAGAGTAATTTTCCGTCAGCCATAGCCACCTATCTAAGCATTACTTATCCATCATATGTTTTTAACCAAGCGTTTGCTGTTAAGTCCAAAGGAGTTTTGGCAGGTTACGATGTATTTATTACCGCCAACAATACTAAGTATGCAGTTAACTTTGACGCCAGCGGCACTTTTGTAACAGCGTTTACCTTGCGTTAATTCCATCACAATAATATCATACCTTCTGCCCCGATTCTCCCCTGCGGAGATTCGGGGATTGTTGCTATCATCAGGTAAGCAATTTCAGAAAGGATATTTAGAAATTCATCGATTCAAAGCTCGATAATGATCCAACTATTGCAGAGACTTACATGAACCCCATTTTCAAAACGGTTTACTACCATACCTATCCCACATTTTCTACTCCGGCTTCCAAAAATTATCATGTGCGTTTAGTAGTTTACTCCGGCGGGACATGCGTATCTGTGCCTTATAATAAAACTATCACCCTTTTGGCCGTACCGAGTTTAACGTTTCCTTCGCCGGGATCAATTTGCCTTAATACAGGTACAATACAATTAACAGCTGCTGAAACCAGCGGCATAGCCGGAACAGGCATTTACTCAGGCGATGGTGTAAACAGTTATAGATCATTTAATCCGGTTACCGCGGGTGCGGGCACACATACCATTACCTATGTATTTACCGCTACTGATAGATGTGCAGAAAGTATAATACAAAAAATCACGGTTGATTTCGGTAGTTTTGATTTTAAATCTTGCAAAGATGTGAAATTACTGATTGTTGAAGACGAACCGGGATTGCAGGACAGCATCCGTGAATATTTTACCGAAGCAGGCAATATCTGCGAGGTGGCCGGCGATTACCCGGCCGCCTTGCAGAAAGTAAGCCTGTACCGCTATGACTGTATCATTCTGGATATTAACCTGCCGCAGGGAGATGGCCTGAACATCATCCGGGTGATAAAAGCGGGCCGCTACCCGGATGGCATCCTGATTATTTCGGCCCGGAACGCCCTGGATGACCGGCTCACCGGCTTGGATATGGGGGCAGATGATTACTTAATAAAACCTTTTCACCTGAGCGAGCTGCGGGCGCGTGTTACGGCCATTATCCGCCGTAAATCATTTGACGGAAATACCTGCATCCGCTTCAACGAAATCACTGTCGACTCCCAAACGCAGACGGTGCTTATCTGCGAATCGCCGCTTAAACTGACCCGGAAGGAGTATAACCTGCTGCTGTATTTTGTGGTGAACAAGAACAAGGTGATTTCCAAGAATGCCATAGCCGAACATTTGTGGGGCGACGCTATCGATCTGACGGATAATTTCGACTTCATTTATTCGCATATCAAGAATCTGAGGAAAAAACTGCTGGATGCAGGCAGTAAGGATTATATTCATGCCAGCTATGGAATGGGTTATAAATTTGCCGAATAGATGAAGCTGCAGGACCGATATAACCGTACTAACCTAATCACCACCAGTATTATCTTATGTATTGCAGGGGTTGTCTACTTCTATGTAATCAGCGCCATTCTTAACAACCAGATTGATAAGGATCTCGTTGTTGAGGAAAATGAAATCTTTGATTATGTGAAACAGAATCACCACCTGCCGCAGGTGTTTCGTTCTCCGGATCAGCAAATCTATTTCCGGGAAGCCGGCCATCAACCGGTCATCCGCCGGTTTATCAATACGCAGTTTAATGACCCTAAAGACAGAAATGACAGGGAGAACGGCAGGAAATTAATCAGTTCGGTCATCGTCACTGGTAAAGCTTGGGAAATTATTGTAATTGAATCCACTGTAGAAACTGAAGATTTGATTCAGATTATTTTCATTGTGATGCTTTTTTTGATCCTGTTGCTGGTAGCTGCATTGTTTATTGCGAACCGCCTGACCATTAAGAAGCTTTGGCAGCCATTCTACAAAACCCTGCAAGAGATTCGCCGATTCACCCTTTCCGGTCAGAATGACTTCCGGACCCAACCGGGAGACATTGATGAGTTCAATGAACTGAACACAGCGCTCAGCTCTATGGCCCTGCGGGTAAATGGTGACTATCAGGAACTGAAAGGATTTATGGGTAATGCCTCGCATGAACTGATGACCCCATTGGCGGTCATGAGCTCCAAACTGGATACGCTGCTACAAACTGAGAACTTTAATTTGCGTCAGAGTGAACTGCTGGATGACATCTACAAGATGACCGCAAAGCTGACAAGGATTAATAAGGCGATGCTGCTGCTGACCAAAATAGAGAATCGACTCATTAATCGGCCGGAGCAGCTGAACCTTCAGGAGCTGGCTGAAGACGCGGTTGTACAATTTCAGGATTTTGTTGCCGCCAAAGCGATTCAGGTTGAAACCGATTTTTCTTTGAAAATAGTAACTATGGACCGCAGTCTGTTCGAAGTGTTAATCAATAATCTGATTAGTAATGCCATACGTCATAACCAACTTGGGGGAGTAATCCGGATTCAATTAACAGGGCACTATCTGCTGATTGCGAACACCGGCAGAACAGCCGCATTGCAGGAAGAACAGATTTTTGAACGGTTCAAAAAATCCGGTGACTCCGAGGGTATCGGCCTCGGATTAACACTCACCCGGCAGATATGTGAAAATTACGGATTCTGTTTGCGTTATAATTATATAGCACCTTTCCATCAATTCACAATTGATTTCTGCGATTAAATGCAAATACCTTTTAAAAATTCAGAATTCATACAGACTTAAATCTTATTTTTATGTATGATTTACACCAAATAATGCCGTTTACCACAGGCCAAATAATAACGGTGCAATGGCTTCCATCATGAACGAAGCCGAGAGAACCCGGAGGCCGGTGCCGGTTCAACTTAGCTGCCTTGCGTCATTCACAGATTTCGTTCGTAACTGGTTTGGATATAAATTTGTCCGGGCCTTATTATGTTTAACAATCTGCAATATTCCGGTAAAAGCACAGGTCGCCAATCTAAACAAATATTTGGAAGCTGCCATCCTTAATAGTCCGTTACTCAAGGATTTGAACAATCAGGTGCTGGCCGCGCAGCTGGACAGCGTACGCATCCGTGCCGGCTTTAAACCGCAGGTCACTGCCAGTTCCGGCGGCCTGTATGCCCCAGTCATCGGCGGTTACGGCTATGCCCCGGCCATTACCAACCAATACGTGCTTGATGGGCTTGTCACCGTCAACAAAGCCTTCATCGGCAAGAACTACCTCACCTCGTTGTTTGCCGGCGTGGGCTTTTCCCGGGACTCGCTGCGCAACAGCATTAAGCTTTCTGAGCAGGACCTCCGGCGCACCATCACCGGCCAGTATGTAACGGCTTACGGCAGCCTGGAGCAGCAGCGCTTCAACCAGGAGGTGGTCACCCTGCTGGGCTCGGAGGAAGTGATGCTCAAAAAGCTGACCCGTTCCAATGTGTACCGGCAGAGCGACTACTTGACCTTTTTAGTCACCCTCAAGCAGGCCGAATTGCAGCTGGCACAATCCAGGCTGCAATACAAAGCAGATCTGGCCGCGCTTAATTACCTGTCCGGCATCGCCGATACCGCTGCGGTGCAGCTCGCCAAACCGGACCTGCAGCGTAGCTTAGCCATTGACCGGCGCAGCAGTATCTTCTTCCGGCAGTATATGATTGACAGCCTGCGGCTGCAGAACAGCCGCAGGCTGGTGGATTATACGTACCGCCCGCGGCTAAACGCTTTTGCAGACGGCGGCTTTAACACCGATTTTACGGCAGCGCTCTATCATCACATTGGTACCAGCGCGGGCTTTAGTTTGTCTGTACCCATTTATGATGGTGGTCAGCGTAAACTATTGTACACGAAAATTTTGTTGGAAGAGGAAACCCGCCGGAACTATAAAGTTTTTTTTGACAAGCAATATACGCAACAACTCAACCAGCTCAACCAGCAGATCAGTGAATACGATCAACTGATTGCCGGCATACAGGATCAGTTCAAGTACTCCGAGAGCCTCATTAAAGTAGATACCAAGCTGCTGCAGACCGGCGATCTGCGCATTGCTGACCTGGTGCTCGCCGTTAACAGTTACCTGAGCGTACGCAACCTGCTCACCCAGAATACCATCAGCCGCTTGCAGCTTATTAACCAACTCAATTACTGGAACCGCTAATATGAACCGACCCAACTCCGCTCAACGAAAGTTATTCTTTGCTTTGGGAATACTGTTACTGTCCTTGAGTGCCTGCCATCATGCCCCCAGCGGAGAGGATGATGAAGAAGCGAATGTAGTTTCCCAGACGCCGGTTACCGTAGAGCCCGTACATTCTTCAGCCCTGGCAGACTCCATTGACCTAAACGCCACCTCCATCTTTCTGCAAAAAAACTTTGTGAAGGCCAATGCTATTGGCTATATCCAACGGGTGCTGGTCAAGCCCGGGCAATATGTAACTCAAGGCCAACTCCTGTTCACGCTGAAAACCAAGGAAGCGCAGAGCATCGGCAATACGATTAATGTGCTCGATACCACTTTCAAGTTTTCCGGCGTGAACCGCATCAAAGCCTCCGGCAGCGGCTACGTGACCCAACTGGTACATCAGGTTGGGGACTATGTACAGGACGGCGAACAACTGGCTGTCATTTCCGACCGTTCCAGCTTTGCCTTCCTGTTGCAGCTGCCCTTTGAGCTGCGCAGCCTGGTCAGCAACAATCAAACCTTGATACTAACCCTGCCGGATGGCACGAAGCTGAACGGCCATGTCAGCTCCATCATGCCTTCCGTTGATACGCTTTCCCAGACGCAGGGCGTAGTCATCAAAGCGCCCAGCGCCCGGCCGCTGCCCGAGAATTTGACTGCCCGTGCCCGGCTGATTAAAACGGCCCGCAGCAGCGCGCCATCCCTGCCTAAAGCCGCCGTGCTGTCCAATGAAACGCAGACGGAATTCTGGGTGATGAAGCTGCTCAATGACACGACCGCCGTCAAAGTGCCGGTAAAGAAAGGTATCGAATCCGGCGGCCGGGTGGAAATCCTGTCCCCGCAGTTCAAGTCTTCTGACCGCATTGCCGTAACCGGTAATTACGGATTAGCGGACACCGCCAAAATTAATGTAATTAAAGCGCATGAGTAACGAGAACTTTTTTGTCCGCTACCGCAAGCCGATCAGCCTGATTCTGTTTTTGATTCTGGCAGGCGGAGGGTTTACCTATTCCCGCTTGCAGACCTCGCTCTTCCCGGAAATCACCTTTCCCAAGATCAAAGTGATTGCCGATGAGGGCTTGCAGCCGGTGAACAAGATGATGGTAACGGTGACCAAGCCGATGGAGAATGCCATCAAGCAGGTGCCCGACCTGCAGTATGTGCGCAGCACCACCAGCCGGGGCAGCTGTGAGATATCGGCGTTTATGAATTGGAACGCCGACATCAACCTCAGCGAGCAGCGCATACAAGCCCGGCTGGCCCAGATCAAGAATGATTTGCCGCCGGATGTGAACATCACGGTGGAAAAGATGAACCCGTCCATTTTGCCAGTGAGTGGCTATACGCTGGAGAGCCATGATAAATCGCCTATTGAACTGAAGCAGCTGGCTTTATATACCGTCAAGCCTTTTCTATCGCAAGTAGATGGCGTATCTGAGATTCGCATCATCGGCGGCAAGATGAAAGAATACTGGCTGGTGCTGAACCGGCAAAAGATGAGCGCGCTGGGCCTCACGCCGGATGTGGTGAGCAATACGCTGAATCAAACCGACTTTGTAAAATCGGAGGGTTACCTGTCGGACTACAAGATGCTGTACCTGACGGTAACTGATGCTACGGTGAACGCCATGGATCAGTTGAAGCAGCTGGTGATCAGCAACAACCGCAAGCGCGTTATCCTGATGCAGGACATTGCCGACGTGCAGATACAACCCGGCATCGAATATACGAAGATCAACGCCAATGGTCATGAGGGCGTGCTGGTGGCCGTGATCAAGCAGCCCAATGCCAACCTGGTTACGCTGTCCAAGGCCATGGCACTGAAGGTGCATGATTTGCAGCGGGTGCTACCTAAAGGTGTCACGATAAGACCTTACTATGTGCAGGCCGATTTTGTGAACGAGTCGGTAAGGAGCGTAAGTGACAGCCTTTGGATAGGACTCGGACTGGCTATTGTGGTAGCCATTATATTCCTGCGTTCACTCAAAGCGAGCGCGACTATCTTATTAACCATACCGGTTACCCTGGGCCTTAGCCTGATCTTTGTTTATGCCTTCGGGTACACCTTTAACATCATGACGCTAGGTGCCATCGCCGCCGCCATCGGGCTCATCATTGACGATGCCATTGTGGTGGTGGAGCAGATCCATAGGACCCATGAGGAGCACCCGGAGGAACCCACACGCACCCTGCTGCAGAAAGCCATCGGCTACCTGCTGCCGGCCATGATCGGTTCCTCGGTCAGCACCATTGTCATCTTCATTCCCTTTGTACTGATGAGCGGCGTAGCCGGGGCCTACTTCAAGGTAATGACCAATACCATGATCATTACGCTGATATGTTCCTTTTTCGTTACCTGGATTGGGCTACCGGTGATTTACCTGATGCTGAGCCGGGATAAACGGGTGAACCAAGCCACCAAAAAGGAAGAAGCGCACGGCGTTAGAAAGCAGCGCTGGGTCTCCTTCTTTATTCTGCGGCCTTATGTCAGTATCGTGCTGATGCTTGCCCTGATTGCCGTCATCGTGTTCATCCCCAGTCAGCTGGCCACCGGCTTTCTGCCGGATATGGATGAGGGTAGCATTGTGCTGGACTACAACTCGCCGCCCGGTACATCATTAGAAGAAACCGACCGCATGCTGCGACAAGTGGAAACCCTCATCCTGCAGGAGCCGGAAGTGGCCGCCTATTCCCGTCGCACGGGCACCGAAATGGGATTCTTTATCACCGAACCTAACCGCGGCGATTACCTGATCCAGCTGAAGCAGGGGCATAAGCAAACCACCGAAGAAGTCATCAGTGACTTGCGGCAAAAAATCGCATCCACACAACCGGCGCTACGGATAGACTTCGGCCAAGTGATCGGTGATATGCTGGGCGATTTGATGACCTCTGTACAGCCTATCGAGATTAAGATATTTGGTGATGACCAAGCTAAGCTGCAGGCACTGGCTAAGCACGTAGCTGAAATTGCAACCAATGTAAAAGGTACGGCTGATGTATTTGACGGCATTGTCATTGCCGGCCCGTCCGTCAATGTAATGCCGGACTATACCAAGCTGGCGCAATATAACCTGACACCCACCATGCTGCAAACGCAGGTACAGGCCTCACTGGAAGGCAACGTCGTGGGTAACCTGTTTGAGCGGGAACAACTCTCGCCGATCCGCATGGTGTATCCCGGCAACCGCTCGCTGGATGTTAACGGCATTCAGCACCTGACCCTCTTTTTACCCGATGGCCGCTTGTTGCCTATTACACAGCTGGCGCATGTGGAGCTGCGCGGCGGCGATGCCGAGGTGCAGCGCGAAAACCTGCAGGCCATGGGCGTGGTGAGCGCCCGGCTTGAAAACAGCGACCTGGGCACCGTTATCCCGGCTATTCAGAAAGGTATTGCCCAAAAGGTCAGCCTGCCGCCGGGCTATCATGTGGAATACGGGGGGGCCTACGCCGAGCAGCAGCAATCATTCAAAGAGCTATTGCTGATCCTGATTACAGCCAGCCTGCTGGTTTTTGGGGTGATCCTGTTCCTGTTCCGGCAGTTCCGTATCGCCTTGCTGATTCTGGCCATTGCAGTGCTGGGTATTGCCGGTAGCTTCCTGGCGTTGTATCTCACCGGTACGCCGCTCAACGTGGGCAGTTATACGGGGCTGATCATGATTGTGGGCATCATCGGGGAGAATGCGATCTTCACGTTCTGGCAGTTCCGGGAAAGCGCGCGCACGAGCAGCAACGATGAGGCTATTGTATATTCGATTTCTACCCGCCTTCGGCCCAAGCTGATGACGGCGCTCGGTGCCATCATTGCCCTGATGCCATTGGCACTGGGTATCGGCGCCGGGGCGCAGCTCCACCAGCCGCTGGCCGTTGCCGTGATCGGCGGCTTTTTAGCGGCGCTGCCTTTGCTGCTCATCGTGCTGCCAACCCTGATGCGGCTGGTTTACCGAAACCATACTTTTCACAGGATAACAGACTAGCTCCCCTCCAGCAGGCATATTAAATATCCTTTTATGCAATTAAAAAACCCTGTCAGCCGAATAAGTTCGGCTGACAGGGTTGAATTATAAAAAGCTGCTTAAAATGCTATTTTCCTACCTCAATGAGATGAAATGATCCCGGTACAACGTGGGACCTTGGGTGTGCATTTTCAGCAGTGGGCGGAACCGGTTCCGTCTTGGCTGCCGGCAAAAAAAGATGATGCGTGGTCAGGTCAATGCCTATAGTACGGGCGCTAGGCTCCGTAGTGATATCTTCAACTTTCTCAAATTCACCGGCACTCATTTCCCTGATAACGGATAGCGTTCCTTCGCCGTTGGAGCTGTAGGCCTGCTTTAGCGCCGGGTCAAAGGCCACGCCATCACAGTCACCTATCGGAAATTTGGCGAGGTTCTTGCCGCTGGTAGCATCCATCACTACAAAAGTTTTATTACCACCGCAACCGATAAACAGACGCATAGTAGTACGATCAATGGCCAGACCGGAAGGTTCTTCGCCACCCTCAATCTTATAGCGGTGTAGTACTTTGTAGGCATTGGCATCAATCACGACTACCTCATTCGTCGTTTCTGAATTCACATAGACATGGCCCTTGCCATCCGACACACCCGTTTCCGGTTTTCCGCCCAAGGGAATGGTGGCCACTACTTTATCTGTGGCCGGGTCAATCACGCTGGCATCGCTGCTGCGCCCGTTAAAGGCGTACACCTTTTTGGAAAAGTCATCATAAAATATCGCATCCGGATTAGTACCTACCGGAATTCGGCCAACGGTTTGGTTATTTCTCAAGTTGAATACCGTACAGCTATTATCCCGGCCGGCACTGACATAACCCTTGCCAAAGGGTTTGGCTAAAGCGATACCATGTACGCCATTAGTGCCGATGATGACCCCAACAGAATCGCCCGCGGTATTCAAGATATTGACCAAAGTGGCATGAGAGACGTAGATGCGTTTGCTGGTCCCGTCAACCGTCACGTAATCCCATCCGCCGGAGCCGCCGATTTTGAGCTGATTTAATAAATGAAAGCCGCTTTTGGATTGCGCGCAGGCGGATTGCATATTAACTGATAACAAGGAAACAGCCGCCAGCAAGACGTTACAGATTTGCTTTTTCATGATCAAAATTTGTTTTTCAGCGATTTCAGAATATATTCTGAAGAAATTTAGGATTAGCGATTTGATATGCTTTTTAAAGTAAATACTTCTCTGTGCCAGCCTGCTTCACATTGTTGCAATATTCAAGGCATCCTAATGATCATCATTAAATAAAACAGTATGACTTCCGGTTTCGAATATCAATTTTTCTCATGGGTATATTTTATAACTGCATGGTAAACTGTATACCGAAGCCGCCATTCTCAAAGGCAGGTATCAACAGGGCTGTTCGCTTCGGCTTTTTTTTCTGTGAATCGGGCGGCGTATGGCTGTCGTCCGGCTTTGGGTCATGATCATGAAACAAACTGTTCCGGATGTAGGGATAGATCAGGTAAGCCCCTTTAGTTGCCAGGATGCCAAATCCGGCACCGGCAATTACATCACTCAGCCAGTGATCCTGGTGATAGATACGGAAAGCACCTGTGGTTGTAGCGAATGCATAGCCAATGACACTGTAAACCGGTGATTTGCTGCTGAGTTCCTGTGACATAAATTCCGCTTCCAGGAAAGCGTTTGCGGTGTGCCCGGACGGAAAGGAAAGCCGATCAGCGCCATTTGGACGTAAGCGATGAGTGGCATGCTTTAGGGAAGTGAGCGTGATTCCAAGTATGCTTTGCGCTAATACCAACGTGAGGGTCCGGTCTACGAAGGCGTTCTTGCCATGTACGCCTACCAAGTTCAGCGCATAAGTCAGCACCACGGGCGTATATTGGAAATAATTTTCCAGGTTGCTGCGGGTGGCGATATCATGTTCATTCGCCTCCCTGTATACATATTGGTCCAGCCGCCGCAGGCCAGGAATATAGAAAGAGGTTGCACCGTAACTCACCAAGACAGCCGGCGGAATAAATGAGCGGGTTTTGCTGTGCAGATGCTGCACGGTATCTGGCGCGGTGAACAGGTCCTTTTTAAGGGTATCCGGAATGTTCCTCTTGGTGGTATCTTTTTCGATGAGAACCTGCGCTGAGGCGATATCCAGCATACTAAAGGTGGCTATAAAACAAACACAAACAGAGTGATGTATGGGCAGCATGTTTTCAATAACCAGTGTATAGCTGGCGATTTTTACATCAATAATCTGCCTAAAAACTGTAGAAATACTGAAATAGAAAGCCAATATTGATCTGTAAAGCTGTAGCGACGTTCAATTCAAGACCTATGCCATGAGGTGTATGCTCTACTCGTCGCTTAAGACCGGGTAAAATGCTACAGATATTTGAATCAAGTTTAAAAGAGAATTTATTAAGTGATTTATAAGTATCAAATATGACAGGCCGACACCGTAGGTTCGTAGCAACCGGAAGCAACTCCTGTTTCATATTTGGATGGGTATAAAGATTATGAATAATTGTGCTCAATGTTTTAGGGTGTTATAATCGCCCTTCAATTTCTATGAAGTCTCTGACAGTAATTGAAAAATTGCACAAAAAACCGTCACCTTTAATATTCATTTAAAATTATAGCTCACACATCAGCCATTGATTGAAAAAATTAACATAGTGTTATTGATAGAGTTAACTATTTCCTTCTTTTCCACTAAGCATATGGAATCTTTGACTGTTTTTTTGGGGCCGACTAAACAATTGTACACTCACACTTTAATCAGTTTGAGTAACTGACTTAAAGTTCCTAATGCCCATGTCATTGAACACAACGAAGAGCACAAAGTTACATGGAATGAATTGGTTAGTGGTCATTGTATTTCAAAATTTCAGAATCATTTTCTGGAATTTTGTTAGTGTGTGTTATATTAATGTTACTGTTGTTTTTGGCTTACCGCTACATAGCAATAGATCTCAATCTCTGCATGATTTTGACTTAATTGTCATTCTGAACTGATCATGCGCTGGACAAACTCAGGAAGTGCCTCCAATCCTTATCCGGTTGCTGGCTATTAAGCATAATTCCTTAACACGGATTTAACAATATGGTGAATATAGGAATGTTCCTTTGCCGGGAAACTCTATTATTCTCCGCATGAAGAAACTTTTACCCCTGTTAATTTTACTATTGGTTAGTTTTTATAGTGCTGCGTTTGCAGGCGGCATTATTAAAGGTACTGTTGTTGATAAAAACGCAGGCGACCCGATGATTGGTGCAACCGTTACCATTAAAAACCTAAGCACCGGCCAAAAGCAAGCCACCAGCGTTGGGCTCGATGGCAGCTTTCAGTTTAAAAATGTTAATCCGGGCAGTTACGAGGTCGAAGCCAAATATATCTCGTATAGGGATGCCGCAACCACTGTACAGGTGCAGAACAACGGCATCAGCATGATCAGGCTAGCGTTGGAACATAAAACCAATGACCTGCGGGAAGTGCGGGTTGCAGGTGGCCGCAACGGCGGTACCGACCAGGTCGCCCGACGGCTCGAACAGCGGTCAGACCAGGTGCTCAACGCCGTATCGGCACGTTCCATAGAAGTTTCGCCCGATATTACCATTGCCAACGTAACCCAGCGCATCTCCGGTGTTTCAGTTGAGCGAAGTAACAATGGCGAGGCGCAGTATGCAATTATCCGGGGGATGGACCAGCGGTATCAGTACACGCTCATCAATGGCATAAAAATACCCAGCCCGAGCAATACCAACCGTTATGTGCCCCTTGATATTTTTCCGGCCGATATTGTTGACCGCCTGGAGGTATATAAATCATTAACGCCTAATATGGAGGGGGATGCCATAGGCGGAGCCATTAACCTGGCTCTGAAGGACGCACCCGATGATTTTGCAGTAAATGTAAATGTTGGAACCGGCTATGCGGCCAACTTTTTTAACGGCAACGGCTTCACTAAGTTTGACCACGGCGCCAGTGCATCACAATCGCCGCGCATCAGTAACGGGGAGGCTTATCAGGCAAGCATTGCCGATTTTCCGAACAACCCGCTGCATTACAGTAATTTAAAAACCCCGCTGGCGAGTATATTCGGGCTCAGCATCGGCGGCCGCAGCCGCAACAAAAAGTTTGGAGCTTTAATAGCCGGAAGTTACCAAAACACCTACCGCGAAACTAAGGGAATTTTCTTTGACACACAGGTTGATGCCAATACAGCCGGCAACCCGCCGCAGGTAACCAGTGTGCAAAGCCGCACGTATGATATACAGCAGCAGCGGTCGGCGGCTATTGCCAAATTTGATTACCGTTTTAACCAAGCCAACAAGTTAACACTTAATGGTTCTTACATCAACCTGACCCAAAATGAGTACCGCTTTACTTCAGATACGAGCTTACAGTTAGGCCGTGTAGGCATAGGTACAGGAAGGGTAAGTCAGGATTTTCGGAGTGACCGTACGGTTCAAAAAATATACAATATCAACTTGCAGGGCGACCACGCAGTTGCCAGTAACTTTCATATCAATTGGCTGGCTGTGTACTCAAAAGCAAGCGCTAATGAGCCTGACCGTACCGACCTGAATACCAATACCGGTGTCACCCTGGCCAATGGGGCTTTCTCGCAGGGGGCTTACTTTTTTGCCAGCAATGCCATTACACATATTTTTGAGCGAAACTCTGACGAGGATAAAACAGGTTACCTGAACCTGTTTTATACGCCAACAATCTTCGCAACCAGAGTAGAGTTCAGCGCAGGGGGAATGTATCGTGACAAGACGCGGCACAGCGATTACGATGAATATGATTTGCGCACTACTACCAACAATTCAACGGCGCAGCAATTCAACGGAAACATTGATGCCAACTCCTTTTATGTGTTTAACACCCTGGGGTCAGGCGCTGATCCGCTAAATTACGATTTTACTGAAAAGATAGGTGCAGGCTACGGGCAGTTCAAATTCACGTTGGGCAAGTTACAAACCATCGGCGGCCTGCGTTATGAGCATACCAGCCAGAACTGGCTTACTGCTGCTCCCGAAACGGTTACCGGGCGGTACGGCTCCATCAAGTATTACGACTTTTTGCCAAGCCTGAATTTTAAATACATACTGGATGATAAGCAGAATATCCGTTTGTCCTACTATTCTGCCATCAGCAGGCCAAACTTTTTCGAACTGGTGCCTCACACTGTTGGCGACCCGGATGCCGATTACCAGCAGGTAGGCAATCCAAACCTGAAACGCATTACGGCTGAGAACTTTGATCTGAGGTATGAGCTGTTCCCTAAAGGGCTTGACCAGCTGCTGGTTGGCGTTTTCTATAAAGATATTAATAACCCGATAGAGTATGCGTTAGTGCCTTACAGCACCAGTTTTGCGCTGCAGCCCAACAATTTCGGTTCGGGCCACAACTACGGGTTCGAGTTAGATTTTACTAAGTACATCAGTAAATTTGGCCTGCGTGCCAACTATACCTATACCGATTCTCGAATAACAACAAGCAAAATATCCGATTATCTTACTAATGCTACCGCAACGCAAACACGGCCGTTGCAGGGGCAGTCAAAAAATATCGGTAATGTGTCGTTACTGTACCGAGATGGCCGTTCGGGGCTTGATGCTCAATTGTCTCTAGTTTACACCGGCTCCCGCATCAGTGAAGTATCGCCTTATCTGGACAATGATGTTTGGCAGAAAAGTTTTACTACGCTCGATTTTTCTACCCAAAAAAGATTGTTTAAGGGACTGTATGGTTATTTCAAGGCTACCAATTTACTGAACACGCCTTATGAGCTGGAAATACACCGCCCGTACCCGGTAAACGGCCAGGCAGTGGAATACCAGCAGGCCGGAAAAAATACATTTGTACGCCGCGATACATACCGCCAGTATTACCTGATTGGGTTAAGGTATAAAATATAATTCGTTGACCACAAAACAATTACAATGAAAGCATTATATCAAATCCTCACTGCAGCAAGCCTTTTATTCGCCTTGTCTGCCTGTCACAAGGCCGAGCTTCGGGATATTGCCCAGCCGGTGGTGCGCATAAGCAGTCCGATAACTTCTGATACTTTGAAGGGAACCGTACGCGGTACCATGCTGAGCGGCAAAACCTATTACTTCAAAAGCGATATTACGGTAAATGATGGCGACACGCTGCTGATGCAAAGCGGTGTTAACCTTATTGCTATTGGTGATGGTAAAACGTATACCACCAGCCCCGAAATCAGGGTACATGGTACCTTTATCAGTTTAGGCACCCGGGCTAACCCCAACTATATTACGGTGGCCAGCAGCGCTGATATACATACCCAGGCAGCGGCAGGTAACTATACCAATGTATTTTTAGGCTTGTGGGGCGGCATTATCTTTTCGCCTGCTGCGGCAACTACCGCAAATCCGTCTCCTGCCGGGGGCGACGGTATTTTTAAGTGGACACATTTGGAACTGGCCGGCGGCCCCTCAGGCCCCGGTGATGATCCTACCGTGTACACATCACAGGGCAGCCCCCGTTATCTCATTTATTTCGGTAACATTAAAAAGAATTTTGTGCTGGAGGATTCCTGGATTTTTGGCACCAAGGACGATGCCATACGTACTGCGGGAGGTAAAATCAGTATTATGCGCAACACCTTTGAGGCCGGCGGACAGGCCGGAGGGGAATTTTTTAACATGAAGAGCGGCACAGTAGGCGATTTGGCTTATAATATGCTGATCGGCGCAGCTACTAACGCACTGAAGGCATCCGATGCGGGCAGTACCGGTGTGCAGTGCAATGTAAATATGTATAACAATACCATGATCAATTGCGGTTTAAGGCAAACCAAGTCAGGCCGGGGAGGTTCCATCGACTATGAGAAATCGGCGAGGGGAGTAATCTACAATAACCTGATTGCCAACTGCCGGTTCGGGTTAAGGCTTACCTCTGATGCCGATTTGAAAAATATTGCTTACAACAATCAGTACTACTATGGTACATCTCAGGCTATTGTTACCCAATTTTTAGCAGCAGATGGTGTGGCTGCGTTTCAGCCGAATGATATACATACGGCAATGCCAATGCAAAACAACCCGCTTTTCTATACCTATAATATTGATCAGTTCAACTACGCCTCCAATCCTGGTCCGCTTGTTGCCAGTCAGCAGCCTGCTTATATTGTTACGGTAGGTTCATCCAATTTTCGTTTGCAGGCTAATTCACCAGCCGGCAGCATTGGTAAGGTAAATTTTCAGCCGCTGAATGCGGTAACAAGTACCGGAAGCCTGGCTGCCACCATTACCCCGCCCGGCAAAGACGTTGGCGCCTATCAAATGGACGGCACGGGTAACCAGCACTAATTTAAGGCGAGGCTAAAACGTTTCTAAATTTTATTACATTTAGAAAGCAGGATTGATAACCACTCATATTTTGACTTTTCTATATCATACGCGAGATGAAAAAGAGTCTGTTGTTAGCGTTTTCGGTGACTTCCATTACAGTGTCGGCACAAAATTGCAGCAGGGAGTTTCTGGGCACAAAAACTTTGTACCAGGCACCTGATGCAGTTGTTAACGCTGCGCAAATGCACTATCAGCCTGTTTTTATTAATTATGCAGGCAGGCATGGGGCCAGGCATTTAACTAAGGAAGTCAATACTGCATATGCATACACCGTATTAAATAAAGCTGATAGCGCCGGCGAACTTACTGTAACAGGCATCCGTCTGAGGCAAATGGTGAACCGCTTAAATGAAGTGGAAAAAGGTAACATAAAATCTATATCTGCCGAGGGGCAGCAGGAACTGCAAGGGATAGGCAGGCGCATGGCCATAAACTATCCCGATGTTTTTAAGGGGAAGCCTCATTTAGACGTAGCCATAACTAAGGAGGTCAGAACCAGGCAAAGCTCAGCAGCCTTTTTGCAAGGGTTAAATTCCGGATTACAGGATAGTGCCATCACTCATATATACAACGATGATGCAAACCTGCGCTTTTATGACGAAGCGCCTGCCTATGCAATTTTTGAAAAAAGCGGCAGCTGGAAACAAGCTTTTAAGGCATTGAAAAATGTAAGGCATGCAGATATAATTTATGCGCAATTAGCAAGGAATATATTTAAGCCGGAGTTTTTGAAAATGCTGACCACTGAACAGGCCGAAAACTTTTCTCATGACATATTGGGATTCGCAGCTATTGTGTATTCCCTGAATGCTGAGATCAAACGGGCCGGTTTCACACCTGCTGAACTAGATTTTACCACCTTTTTTACCTGTAATCAGTTAGTTGCTTTAGGAAGGTTAGATGCTGCTGATGACTATTTAAAGAAAGGCCCCGGTATGGATGCTAATGGTTTGCAAGTACGCATTGCTGTACCTTTGCTGATTAATTTTATAAAGAAATCTGATGAATTTATTACCCGCCGGCAAGTGAATGCCAACCTGCGTTTTGCCCATGCCGAAACTATTTCGCCTTTGGCAACCTTGATGGGCATTAGCGTTGCCGATAAGATGACGGCCAATTTGGATGAGCTTGCGAAGGTCTGGCAACCCGGCCAGGTGGCGCCGCTAAGTGCAAACATTCAGTGGGTATTTTATCAGGACACTAAAAAAAGCTATTTAGTACAAGTATTGTTGAATGAAAAGGTTGCCCAAATTAGTGGATTAAAAAAGCCCCGGAATCTATGTTACCCATGGAAAGAGTTAAGAGCCTATTATCTGGCCAAATTAGCCAAGCTTCACGTAAATCTTGATGATAACATGCAGGATTACCTGCTTCATATTCAATAATATAGGGTTAATTTTTCAAACTGCGGTAATAAAAGGAACGTTAATCAACTCATTCGTAACAGCTGAGTAAAACTATGTATCTTTAAGCCAAAAGTTTAATTGTATGATCGTTTAGTAGTTAGCAAGGGTATGGTAATTTAAGGTAGCCAACTTAAATGCGTATGCTATAG
>CAXTAP010000041.1:0-25261 GCA_964241965.1 uncultured Mucilaginibacter sp. | reverse complement strand
GATGCCCGGCAGCCGGTTGAGGTGAGGGTGCAGGATTTGATTTCCAGGCTCACCTTAGCCGAAAAGGTTTCACTGCTGGGGTACCGCAGCAAAGCGGTGCCGCGCCTGGGTATTCCGGCCTATAACTGGTGGAATGAGGCCCTGCATGGTGTGGCCCGTGCCGGGGAAGCTACTATATTTCCGCAGGCCATTGCAATGGCAGCAACGTTTAATGACAGCCTGATTACCGCAGTAGCTGATGTTATATCAACTGAGGCACGTGCCAAATACAATCTTTCTGCAGCCAAAGGCCAGCATTTACAATATATGGGCTTAACCTTCTGGACGCCCAACATCAACATTTTCCGCGACCCACGCTGGGGTCGCGGACAGGAAACCTATGGCGAAGACCCATTCTTAACGTCTCGCATTGGCTCTGCGTTTGTAAGGGGTTTGCAGGGCAACAGCCCCGGCTACTTAAAAACCTCTGCAACTGCCAAGCATTTTGCCGTACACAGCGGCCCCGAAGGTGAGCGGGATTACTTCAATGCTGTAGTGGATGAAAAGGACTTGCGGGAGACCTACCTGTATGCTTTCCATGCACTGGTTAACTCGGGGGTAGAATCGGTAATGAGCGCTTATAACAGCGTTAACGGCGTACCCAACTCCGTGAACAAATATCTGCTTACCGACATTCTGCGCAAGGAATGGGGATTTAAGGGCCATGTGGTAACCGATTGCGGTGCGCTCGACGATGTATTTTCTACCCATAAGTACCTGCCTGCAGCAACAGTAGCAGCGGCGGCGGCCATTAAGGCCGGTGTTAATTTAGATTGCTCTACGGTGCTGCAGAACAACCTTACAGATGCCGTGAAACAGCACCTGCTTACCGAACAGGAAATTAATGAGGCACTGGCCCGCCTGCTGAAAACGGAGTTTAAACTGGGTTTTTATGATGATCCGGCATCAGGCCTTTATGATAAATATGGGGCCGATAGCGTACACAATGCTTCACATATTGCCTTGGCGCGGAAAGCTGCGCAGCAAAGTATGGTGCTGCTGAAAAATGAAAAGCATCTGCTCCCCTTGCGTAAAAACGATTATTCAAGCATGATGGTATTAGGGCCAAATGCAGCCGATTTGGATGCGCTTATCGGCAATTACCACGGTGTAGGCAACCGGATGGTAAACTTTGTAGAAGGCATTACTGCTGCCGTTGACCCTGCTACAAGAGTAGAGTATGACTTAGGCTGCGATTACCGGGATACCCTACATTTCGGCGGCATATGGGGTGCAGGCAATGCAGAACTCACCGTAGCGGTTTTGGGCCTGTCGCCGGTGCTGGAGGGTGAAGCAGGCGATGCATTTTTATCAGAGACGGGCGGCGATAAGAAAAATCTGAGCCTGCCGGCTAGCGAAGTAGCCTTTATGAAAGCTCTGCGCAAAAATGTGCATAAGCCGATAGTTGCAGTAATTACCGCCGGAAGCGATGTTGATGTATCGGCCATTGAACCTTATGCCGATGCCATTATTTTTGCCTGGTACCCCGGTGAGCAGGGCGGCAATGCGCTTGCCGATGTCTTGTTCGGGGCGGTATCACCTTCGGGTAAACTGCCCGTTACTTTTTATAAGTCAGTTCAGGATTTGCCTGCTTACAGAAGTTATGCTATGGCCGGCCGAACCTACCGTTACTTTACAGGCGCAGTGCAATACCCGTTTGGTTTCGGGTTGAGCTATACCACGTTCAATTACCGGTGGCAAAGTAAGCCCCGTACTGTTTATCATTTAAAAGATACTATTACCGCAGAGGTGCAGGTTGCCAACACAGGTAAGGCCGATGCCGACGAAGTTGTTCAGGCCTATGTTCACTACCCTGATGCTGAACGGATGCCGCTGAAAGAATTAAAAGCATTCAAACGGTTAAGCATCAGGCAGGGCAGCATAAAAAGCGCTGTATTAAAAATTCCGGTAAGCGATCTGGCTAAATGGGATTTAAAGAATCATCGATGGAAGCTGTATCCCGGCAATTATCACCTACAGATCGGCAGCAGCTCGGTGAATGAAAAATTATCAGCTGCGTTCAGGGTGCCCTGATTTTTGAAAATATGCTTCAGGCCTCCCTCCCTATCAGCACACGTGCGCCATCAGGCGGAATATATTGTATCTGAATCTCTTGCTCATGAATGCGGGTAGCGTATTCCGCATCTAAGGCATCATGTAGCGTCAACCCTTCGTTCTGGCCAAAGGCAACGGTTTGACTCAAAAGTTGGTCAGAAGAATTCAGGGCGATTACGGCTACTTCGTCAGCTGTATATCTGGCAAAAACAAAAAGCTGGTGAGTAACATACAGTTCCCGGTAAGTCCCCTGCTTCAGGGCACTGCTTTGATGCCGGAGCGCTGCCAGCTGCCGAACATAATGACCCATGGCAGAAGAGGCATGTTCTGCGGTAAGCGTTAATGCCGGCCGAAGGGCGGTATCTTCATGTTCGCCTTTAATGCCCTGCTGCCCCCATTCGCTGCCATAATATATAGCAGGAATGCCCGGCATAGCAAAAAGCAGCGTATAAACCAGGAGCAGATGTGCCGGGTTATGTAAGATGCTGGCTATACGGGTGGTATCATGGTTATCGGCAAAATTGTAAAGCCGCAGGTTTTTATAAATGCCCTCCGTGCCGAACTGCCTGTTTAAGGTATAGGCAATTTCATAATAATTTTTATCGTTGTGGCTGGAGTAAATGCCCTTGTAGGCTTCGTAATTGGTGGTGGAATCAAGCATGTGGGGGTTCGCCCATTGGTTATAATCCCCGTTGATCACCTCCCCCATCAGCCAGAAATCGCTTCGCTGTGCATGGCAAAAGGCGGCCAGTTCAGCTAAAAACTGCTTATCCATAATTTCGGCTACATCCAGCCGCAAGCCGCTGATGCAGAACTCCTCCATCCAGAATTTAACGGCGGCAAACAGGTGCTCTTTCACTTTCGGGTTACTCAGGTTTAACCTTACCAAATTATAGGCATCGTACCAGCCCTCGTAAGCAAAGTTATCGCCATAAGGGCTTTGGCGGCTGAAATCAACTCCCGCAAACCAATCCTTATACGCTGAGCCTTCGCCATGAAGCTGCAAATCACGAAAGGCCCAGAAATTCCGGCCTGTGTGGTTAAAAACCGTATCAAGCACTAATTTTATATCGTGCTGCCGCAGCGTTGTACTCAGTTCCCGTAAGGTATTATTATCGCCCAGCCGCCGGTCAACGCGAAAATAATCTGCTGTATCATATCCATGAAAATCAGATTCAAATACCGGCCCAAGGTACAGGGCGTTGCAGCCCAATGATTTAATGTAAGGCACCCACTCCTGCAATCCGGCCAGCCGGTAAACTGGAGCGCTGGTAAAATCATTAGCTAACGGAGCTCCGCAAAGGCCCAGCGGGTAAATGTGATAAAACACCGCATCGCCGGCCCATGAAACGCTTTCCATCATTGTTGTACCGTCACTCATCGGCAGGTAATTCAGGTTAATTATATTTTGCTGACAACTACAGAAAATTATCAGAAGTTTATTTAAAAGCGCTTTAACGCTTGTTTGTTTAAAGTGGCAATGGTTTATTCAGGTTAGGTGCCGCAGCAGTACGGATTTTTAGATCACTGAACAGTTATATGATTATCTGGTTCGTTATTACAGCCCCGTCTTGTTACCTGATCAGAATATGCGCAGCAATGCAAAGATAAGGAAAGCATTAATGGCATCGGCAGTTTACCGGTTTATTGCGGATTTTCAATTTTACATTAATATGTATATTAAATTATTTTATGGCTGTACATTTGTTTAACAGTGTTAAATAATTTAATACTGTGTTCAACATGGCAAGTAAAGACAGAATACTACGCTTAAAGGAAGAAACCCGGGTTAATATACTTGACGCTGCACTGCGCATTGTTAAGGAGGATGGGTGGCAGGCTTTAAGCATGCGCAAAATTGCTGATGTTATTGAATATACAGCTCCCATTATTTATGAATATTTTGCTAACAAGGAAGCTATTCTGCGTGAGCTTACCCGTAAAGGCTACTTAATATTATCAAAAGAGTTGCAGGAAGCTAAGGGCAGGCACCGCTTACCTGCACATCAGCTCGAAGCGATGTGGCTGGCTTACTGGAACTTTGCCTTTGCCAATAAGGAACTGTACCAGGTGATGTTCGGCGTATCTACCAACTGCTGCTGTGAATTGGTAAATACCTTGCCTGAAGCAGAAATTCCCTGGGAACAATTCAGCACCGTAATTGGTGAGTTGATGCACATTGAGGATATGGATTCGGACATTATCTGCACCAAGTATTACACCTTGTGGTCCGTAGTGCATGGGCTCGTCTCCATCAATATACTCAGCCGGGGCTCGTCTGATGATATTAACCGCCAGGTATTGAAAGATGCTATCAGCAGTATCATTAACTCTATATCTGTATAATTTTTTTAATTAATTGTAAACGATGTTAACTTATTTAACATCGTTAAACAAAATCACATATACTACTCACATATAAATTATATCATCATGAATACACCATGCCAGAACCTGCACCAGTCGCTTAACGCCGTTAAAAACTCAACGCCCGTTAAGTCAATCAATCACATCGTTACCCGCATTATCAGCTCCGATTATTTCAATCAGTTTATTAGTATCATTTTAAAATAACTCATCATGAAAATCATCTGTTTGGCACTCACTGTGCTTACCCTATACAGCTGCTCGCCGGCGCAGCAAGCGCCGGTAGCGCCGCCGCCGCCCTCTCTGCCGGTAGCCGCCATTGTAACCGGAACCGATACTACCTATCAGGAATACCCGGCTTCAATTGAAGGCGCAGTTAATGTAGAAATCCGGCCGCAGGTAAGCGGCGCTCTGGAAAGAGTGTTTGTTGATGAGGGCGCTCTGGTTAATGCCGGGCAGCCCTTATTTAAAATTAACGACCAGCCTTACCGCGCAGCATTGAATAATGCTGATGCCAGCCTGCATGCTGCACAGGCATCCATGCTTAACACGCAGATTGAGATTGATAAATTAACGCCACTGGTTCAAAACAAGGTGGTTTCTGATTATCAGCTGAAAACGGCAAAGGCCGCCTATCAGGTGGCAAAATCAAACATGGAACAGGCTAAGGCAAATGTAGCCACAGCCCGTATCAATTTAGGCTACACAACTATTAAGGCGCCTGTGAGGGGTTACATCGGCAGGCTTATTAAAAAGCAGGGCAGCCTGGTTGCGCCTGCTGATGCAGAGGCGCTGACCCTGCTATCCGACGTGCACAATGTACATGTTTACTTCTCTCTGAGCGAAAAGGACTTTGTAGGTTTTAAACAGCAGTATGCCGGCGAAACCTTAAATGATAAATTGAAGCGGCTGCCTCCGGTAAACTTACTGCTGGCCGATAACAGCCAGTACAGCAGCAGCGGAAAGATTGATATGATAGACGGCCAGTTTGATAAAACCACAGGCGCTATTACGGTGAGGGCCAGTTTCCCGAACACTCAGGGTTTGCTGCGCTCTGGCAATACCGGCAAAATCAGGCTGAGCCTGCAGCACAGGGATGCCTTGATTGTACCGCAGTCAGCAACGCTTGAATTGCAGGATAAAGTTTTTGTATTTGCCCTGGCAGACAGCAACAAGGTAAAAAAGCAGCCTATTACCATTATCGGCAAAAGCGGAACCAATTACCTGGTTAAAGATGGCATAAAGGCAGGCGACCAGATTGTGCTGAGCGGTTTTGACCACCTGCAGGACGGCCAGGTCATTCATCCGGAAAAGGCAGCAGATAAGATTGCCAGAAACTAATCACCTATTTAAAGCAAATCATCATGTTTAAAAAATTTATAGACCGCCCCGTACTCGCCACAGTAATATCCATACTGCTGGTAATACTGGGTGTGCTCGGGCTGCTGAAACTGCCCTTACAGCAATTTCCGGATATTGCGCCGCCATCTGTACTGGTAACCGCGGTTTATCCCGGCGCCAACGCCGAAACTGTATTGCGCTCAGTGGCGCCCTCCATCGAAGAATCCATTAACGGGGTAGAGAACATGACCTACATGAGCTCCACTGCCAGTAACGATGGCTCGCTGGCCATTACCGTTTATTTCAAGCTGGGCACTAACCCCGACCAGGCTGCGGTTAATGTGCAGAACAGGGTAGCGCAGGCTACCAGCCAGCTGCCTGCCGAGGTGGTGCAGCAAGGCATCATTACGGCTAAACAGCAAAACAGCTTCATTATGGCCATCGGGCTTTATACCGATGATGAAAAGAAGTATGATCAAACCTTTATTGCTAACTACGCTCAGATTAATATTATACCTGAAATAAAGCGTATTCCGGGTATTGGGTCGGCAAGCATATTTGGCGGGGTTAAGGATTACTCTATGCGCATCTGGCTTAACCCGGCGCAAATGGAAGCCTACCATATTACCCCGAATGAAGTAACGGCAGCTATACAGGATAAAAGCCTCGAGGCTGCGCCCGGCAGGTTTGGCGAGCGAAGCAAGGAGGTTTTTGAGTATGTAATTAAATACAAGGGCAAGCTCAACAAGCCCGAAGAATACGAGAACATTGCCATCCGCGCCAATGCTGATGGCTCCGTACTGCATTTAAAGGATGTAGCCAGGGTTGAGTTTGGCGCTTACTCCTACAACAGCGTAACCAGCTTAAACGGCAAAAAGGGAGTAGTTATCGGTATTATTCAGTTAGCAGGCTCTAATGCCAACGAAATACAGATTGCCATTAATAAACTGCTGGCTAAATCCTCCAAGGATTTTCCGGCAGGTGTAAAGTATAATACCTTTTACAGCACCAAAGTAGCGCTGGACGAATCGATAAACCAGGTGAAGCATACGCTGATTGAAGCCTTTATACTGGTTTTCATTGTAGTATTCGTCTTCCTGCAGGATTTTCGTTCCACCCTGATACCGGCCATTGCCGTGCCGGTGGCCATTATCGGTACATTCTTCTTTATGTCGCTGTTTGGGTTTTCCATCAACCTGCTCACGCTTTTTGCGCTTATACTGGCTATCGGTATTGTGGTGGATGATGCCATTGTAGTGGTAGAGGCAGTGCACGCCAAGATGGAACACAAGAACCTTGCCCCCAAAGCAGCCACTGCCGAGGCTATGCACGAGATTACAGGCGCCATTATTTCCATTACCCTCGTTATGGCTGCCGTGTTTTTACCGGTGGGCTTTATGAGCGGTTCTACAGGTGTATTTTACAGGCAGTTTGCCTTTACCATGGCTATAGCCATCGTCATATCGGCAGTTAACGCCTTAACATTAAGCCCGGCGCTGGCAGCTTTATTTTTGAAAAATAATCATGCTGATGATAGCGGCAGCCCGAAGAAAAGCTTTAAAGAAAAGTTTTTTGCCGGTTTCAATACCAGCTTTACGTCGCTGACCAACAGGTACACCGGCGGGTTAAAATTCCTGATCCGCAACAAGTGGGTGGGCATTGGCGGCCTCACCGTGGTTGTGCTCGCCATTGTATGGATGGTTAAAACAACACCGACAGGCTTTATCCCTACCGAGGATCAGGGCTTTATCGCCATTTCCGTGTCCACGCCATCGGGCACTTCGCTTGCAGGCACTTCCAGGGTAATGCAGCAAGCAGAAACCACCCTCCGGGCCATGGAACCGGCCCGCTTTATTACAGCCATATCCGGCTTTAACCTGCTTACCAATTCCACCAGTCCATCTTCGGCTGTATGCTTTATGCTGCTGAAGCCTATTGATGAACGGGGCAAGGTAAAGGATATCAATGCCATTATGGATCAGATACGCGGCAAGCTGGGCAGTATTACAGGCGGCAGTTTCTTTGTATTCAGCTTCCCTACCGTGCCCGGCTTTAGCAACGTAGAGGCGCTGGATATGGTATTGCAGGATAAAACCGGAGGCAAGCTGGATAAGTTCAGCGGCATAGCCAATAATTTTATAGGAGATTTAATGAAGCGCCCGGAAATATCCTATGCATTCACTTCCTTTAAAGCCGACTACCCGCAACTGCAATTAGAGGTGGATGACGATAAGGCGAACCAGCTGGGCGTAAGCGTAAGAGACATTTTATCTACCATGCAAACGTATTTCGGCAGTTCGCAGGCTTCGGATTTTAACCGCTTTGGTAAATATTACCGGGTACTGGTACAGGCAGATGTTGCCGACCGTACAGACCCATCCTCTATTGACCGGGTATTTGTAAAGAATAAAACCGGCGATATGGTGCCCATCAACACGCTGGTAAAGCTTACACGGGTTTACGGCTCTGAAACTGCATCAAGATATAACCTGTTCAACTCCATCGAAATTAATGTAATTCCCAAGCCGGGTTACAGCTCAGGCGATGCCATCAGGGCTATACAGGAGGAGGCCGGCAAACAGTTGTCTTCAGGCTACAGCTATGAATTCTCAGGCCAGACACGTGAGGAGATTGCCTCCGGCGGGCAGTCAACCGTTATCTTCCTGCTGTGCCTGGTATTTATCTACTTCCTGCTGTCGGCGCAATATGAAAGCTACATACTGCCTCTGGCCGTTATGCTGTCTATCCCCACCGGTATCCTGGGTGTATTTATTGCAATCGGCCTGAGCGGCATTGAAAATAACATTTATGTGCAGGTGGCTTTGATCATGCTCATTGGCCTGTTAGCCAAAAATGCCATTCTGATAGTGGAATTTGCTGTGCAGCGCCGCAGGGCCGGGCATCCGCTTGTGGCCTCGGCCATTGAGGCAGCCCAATTGCGCCTTCGCCCTATTATCATGACCTCACTTGCCTTTGTGGTAGGGTTGTTCCCGATGAGCATTGCCACAGGGCCATCCGCACAAGGTAACCATTCCATTAGTATCGGCGCTGCCGGCGGTATGGTTTCAGGCGTAATCCTGGGTCTGTTTATTATACCGGTACTGTTTGTAATCTTCCAGTCGCTTCAGGAAAAAATCAGCGGCGCGCCGGAAGTGCAGCTGCCTGATGCGGAACACCCTGAAAATAGTCAAGATACCATCGTACTGGAAAATGAATATTCTGCCTGATCAAACCGGCAGCTTCAAGAAAAAATAAGAAAATGAAAAAGTATATATACGGATTGTCCTTTCTGCTGGTGCTACTGAGTGCCTGCAATGTTTCGAAGGACATCCAGACACCCAAACCCGATTTACCCGCACAATTCAGGAGCGCCGCCGTACAGCCGGACACCAGCAGTATAGGAGATATTCCCTGGAAAACCTTCTTTACCGGATCTGCGCTTCAGCGGTTAATTGACAGCGCCGTTAACCGGAATTATGATTTACGTATTGCGGTTGAAAACATTGAACAATCGCGGCTGCTGTTCAGGCAGGTAAAATGGAATTATGTGCCCGAAGTAGCCCTGCAGGTAACCGCCAGCAGCAGTCGCCCGTCTGATAATAGCTTAACCGGTTTAAGCCTGGCTCAGTATAATATCGGCACCCGGCATATTGAAGATTATTCTGCTAATCTTGCCCTTTCCTGGGAAGCGCCCATCTGGGGCAGGATACGTAACCAGAGCAGGGCTGCCCTGGCCGCTTACCTGCAAACTATTGAGGCCAGAAGAGCCATACAGACAAATATTGTAGCCACCGTATCGCAGGGTTACTATAACCTGCTGATGCTGGATGCCCAGTTAGCTATTGCCAGAAGCAACGTTAAGCTGAATGACAGCACTCTGCGCATCATCCGGTTACAATATGATGCCGGGCAGGTTACTCAGCTGGCCGTTCAGCAGGCGCAGGCCCAGCAACTGGCCGCCGCGCAGCTGGTGCCGAATTTTGAGCAGAACATTGTGATACAGGAAAACGCCCTGAGCATTTTAACCGGTAAGCTGCCTGATGCGGTTGAACGCACGGCAACCCTTAATGACATTGCAATGCCGGAAAATGTTTATGCCGGCGTACCCGCAGCAATGGTGAGCCGCAGGCCCGATGTAAAGAGCAGCGAACTGGCCCTGATTATTTCAAACAGCCAGGTTGGTATTACCAAGGCAGCCATGTATCCCGATTTGCGGATTACTGCCAGCGGCGGCGTAAACACATTCAGGGCAAGTAACTGGTTCAATATTCCGTCGTCATTGTTTGGTATTGTAACCGGAAGCCTGGTGCAGCCGCTGCTGGAACGGAAGGAACTATCTACCCAGTACAAGGTGGCGCAGGCAGAGCGCGACAAAACAGTGCTGCAGTTTAAGCAAACGGTGTTAAATGCGGTAGGCGAAGTATCTGACGCGCTGGTAAAGATTGAAAAACTGAGAACACAGCAGGGCATTGTGGCCAACCGGGTAAGCACCTTGCAGCATGCTACCGCCAATGCCAACTTATTGTTTAAAAACGGGCTGGCTAATTACCTGGAAGTTATTACCGCGCAAAGCAATGTGCTGCAAAGCGAACTGGAGCTGGCCTCCATTAAGCGGGATGAGCTAAGCGCCGTATCAGAACTCTACCGCTCTTTGGGGGGCGGCTGGCAATAAACAGTGCACAGTCACTTTATTTGTTGTTATCAGGGTCAGAAAACGGCCTGTATAAAGGGGGTTAATTGTAATTACAATTGATCCCTTTTTTAATTAAAACAGGCTCGATGATAATGTGGCCTCAATATATGCTGGCAGTGTTATACTTTTATAAATATCACACATCTTCAGTACCAACCCTAACCTTCCGGTTTCCTTTTATATGCTTAAAGCGATGCCTGTATTGGCAGGCAATTTTTTGATTTGTCAAGAAACTGTTACGTTAGCAAATTTTTATATATTGAAACCCAAACAAGCAGACCAAACGTAATAATTAATGTTTTGGTTTTTAATAAGTTGCAGCATGTCTATGTGACTTACGAAGCGAAGCTATGAATAAACTTCATTACGGTTTTCCTGAAAGTAACACCTTCACTCCGCACAAATGGGCTCAGTAATAAAGGTTGAAAACCTGTCGAAAGCCTACCAGATCGGCCAGATCGGCACCGGGACCATTTCGCGGGATTTAGAGCGGTTTTGGGCCAGGGTGCGCGGCCAGGAAGATCCGTTTTTAAAAATAGGTGAGGTTAATGATCGTACCACTACAAGCAAAAGCGGCATTGTTTGGAGTTTGAGGGATTTAAACTTTGAAATTGCACAAGGCGATGCCATAGGCATCATTGGCCGTAATGGTGCCGGGAAAAGCACCCTGCTGAAAATTCTGAGCCGTGTTACCTCGCCTACTGCCGGCTCCTACAAAATAAAGGGCCGGATAGCCAGTTTGCTGGAGGTTGGCACCGGCTTTCATCCGGAACTGACCGGGCGGGAAAACATTTACCTGAACGGTACTATTTTGGGCATGCGTAAAAATGAAATTAAGCGCAAGTTTGATGAAATCGTTAATTTTTCGGGTGTGGAGCGCTATATTGATACGCCCGTAAAGCGTTACTCATCCGGCATGTACGTGCGCCTGGCTTTTGCGGTGGCTGCCCACTTAGAATCGGAAATTTTGATTGTAGATGAAGTACTTGCCGTGGGCGATGCCGAGTTTCAAAAAAAATGCCTCGGAAAAATGAGCGAAGTAAGCACGGGCGAAGGCAGAACGGTGTTATTTGTGAGCCATAACATGGCAAGCATAAGCCAATTGTGCAGCAGAGGCATACTGTTAGACAATGGCAGGTTAGTATATAGTGATACAGCCACGGCTACCATTAATAAATACCTGAACACGGAAGATAACAACCCGGAGGTACTGTTTAAAATTAATAATAAACTGCCTGTATCTGTACTGGCCGTCAGCATTACAGATCAGAAGGGAGAAAAAAAGACCGAGATTGCGCTTCAGAGCAGTTTTGTAATTAAGGTTACCTGGCAGGTAACTGTTCCTCAGAAAAATGTGGTGTGCGCTGCAGGCATTACCTATCAGAATATACCGGTAAACACCACCTGGAGCAATGCTGCTGACTTTGAAGAAGGCATATATCATGCTTATTTTCAAATGCAGTCACTACACCTGGCTGTAGGAACGTATATGGTGAATATCGGCCTTTCTATAGGCTACAGCAACATACAGTATGTCAGTGATGCAATTGCATTCACCATAGTGTTAGACAGCGCATCTGATATAAGTATTATGAGCTATGAAGCCAATACAGGTATAATTATTAACCAAATGGCAGTTGAAATTATTAAAGATGACCATATCCTTTCTTAAAAAATTAAGAAAGAGGCTCTTGCGGTCACGGCAGCAGGCACCCGACGACTTTCTGAAAACTTATTCCCAGACCGGAGAAGACAGGATTCTGCTTAATCTCTTCAAAACGCTGGGCATTGCATACCCGAGCTATATTGATGTGGGGGCAAACCACCCGACTATATTGAATAACACTTATCTGTTTTATCTTAACGGGTCAAAGGGCATCAATATAGAACCCGACCCGGAACTGATTAAGCCTTTCGGAGTAACAAGACCCGATGATATTAACCTCAACATCGGTATAGGAACAGATAATGAAAGTTCAATTGATTTTTACATCATGTCAAACAGAGTGCTTAACACTTTTTCTAAACATGAAGCAGAACGGGTTGCCGCCTATGGAACATACACTATAGAATCAACCATAAAAGTAGAAGTGGTTCAATTGCAAAAAATTATAGGCACTTATTTTCCTGATAATAACGGGCCGGATTTTATTTCTATCGACGTAGAGGGCTTCGATTTTCAGATTTTAGAAACTCTGGACCTGGCGAAGTACCCTGAAACGGTGTTTTGCGTTGAAACCATTAATTATTCTGAAGACAATACAGAAATAAAGAATGCAGATATTTTAAATTATTTTGCCGAAAACGGCTTCATGATTTATGCTGATACTTACATAAATACCATTTTCATAAACAGAAACTACTGGCTTAACAGAGCTAAAATATAATTACACCATAGCCATTGAATACCAAGATCAATCCGTACCTGTTTAATGAATATAAATAGTTCATTTCTCGACCGGTTCAGAAGCATTTACCACACCAAGCTAAATGAGCTTGGGAAATGGAGTTCCTTCAAAAAAGATTTTGCTTTATACAGGCAACTCGACACAGAAAAGCGTTTTACCGCGAACTGGTCTGATATTGCTCCGCATTTAAACGATAAAACTTCGGCAACATATTTTGAAGGGCATTACACCTATCATCCGGCCTGGGCAGCAAGGGTTGTTAAAAAGATTGCTCCGGCGGTGCACATTGATATTTCATCCACACTGCATTTTTGCAGCATAATCTCCGCTTTTCAGAAAGTAGAATTTTATGATTACAGGCCAGCGGCTCTGCGATTGGATGGCCTGATTACCGGCAAGGCAGATTTAAATAATCTTCAGTTTGATGATGATAGCATACAATCACTATCGTGTATGCATACCATAGAGCATATCGGACTGGGCAGATATGGAGATGCCATTGACCCCAATGGTGATTTGAAAGCAATCAATGAATTGAAAAGAGTAACTGCTCATGGCGGCAATTTACTGATAGTAGTCCCGGTGGGCCGTGAACAGCTGGCGTTCAATGCGCACCGTATATACTCCTATGCACAGGTATGTAAATATTTTGAGCCTTTAACGCTTAAAGAATTTTCACTTGTTCCGGATAATTATCTGGAAGCAGGAATGATTATGAATGCTGCCCGGCACGATGCTGATCAGCAAACCTGGGGTTGCGGCTGCTTTTGGTTTACTAAATAATGATAGGGGTTAAACTACAGGGAAGATTGGGAAATCAGCTATTTCAGTATGCTTTTGCTTACAGCGCTGCACAAAAGTTAAACACTTCGTTTTACCTTGATCAAACCAAGCAAAAGCTGGTTATCCAACATTACTTCAATATACCATTTAACTTCAGCTTGTTTACAGAAAATACTGTTTCAGGTTCCAGCATTTATAGCGCAAATCTCTCTTATCGTTTAAAAAATTTTTTTTATACATTATTAAAAAAATACAGGACACCTCACCATGCAGTTTTTCCGGCAGATGTTTGTGAGTCTGATGTTTTTGAATCCATAAAAAATTATACCCTGTTCGAAGGCTTTTTCCTTTCAGAAGCCTACTTTAAAGATTACGCATCAAGTTTACGCAGGTTTTTTAGCGTGAAGCCTTGCTTCGTCAATGGGTATCAGGTAAAATATGCTCATCGGTTTAAGGGTAAAAAGGTAGTTACTGTCCATATTCGTAAAAATGACTACTTAAACCTCGGGCACTTGAATTTAGGCAGCGAGGATCTTTCCATCCCCTTATCTTATTATCACCGTTTAATAGCGCAGCTACAGTCTGATAATGTGTTGTTTGTATTTATAAGTGATGATACTGCAATAATAAAGGAGGAATTTGGATATTTAGATAATAAATACATATCTGAAGATGAACTGATTAACGACTTTCAGCATCTTTTAAATGCTGATATATGTGTTATAGCCAATAGCACTTTCAGCTGGTGGGGCGCCTGGTTAAACAATAAACCACAGAAAAAAATATATGCGCCTATGTACTTTATGGGCCACGTTATCAAGAAGACCTGGCCGGCTGGCATATATCCGCCTCAGTGGCAATTAGTAGATGCAGATGGTACAGTAATACCCGATGAAGCCCCGCAGTAAGCATACAGGTTTTACAACCGGTTATTGCACAAAACCGGCCGATATAAGGAAAGTTTTGAGGCGATCCCTTTTAAGGATGATAAAAGCCGTCCCATACTCACAAAACCAAGATGCGCATTAATTATACCCATAGTGAAGATGTACATAATACCGCTGCTGCAACAGAGGTTTTACCCTTCGTGTTCAATATGATACATCCTGTCAGCGTTGCTGATATCGGATGCGGAACAGGCAGCTGGCTGAAAGTAGCTAAAACTTTAGGCGCTCGGCAGGTTTTAGGCGTAGATGGCATTCGGGTTGATCAGGCTATGCTTTGTATAGAGCCGGGTGAGTTTTTACAGCATAACCTTGCCCTGCCCTTAATTACGGACAACAAATTTGACTTGGCCATTTGCCTTGAAGTAGCTGAGCACCTTGCTGAAAAAGATGCTGATAATATTGTTGATATTCTTGCCGGGCTGAGTGATGTTATTCTATTCTCGGCAGGCATACCCGGCCAGGGAGGCCAGTTTCATGAAAATGAGCAATGGCCTGCTTACTGGCAGCAGAAATTTGAAGACCGCGGCTGTTACCCGATAGACAACTTAAGGCCGGTATTTTGGGATAATGCCAGGGTTGACTGGTGGTACAGGCAGAATATGCTGCTGTATGTTAAAAAAAACGCTGTAGACCGGCTTAATCTTACCGCTGCCGCTAAGCTGCCTGCCTACATTCATCCTGAACTCCTTAAATTAAAACAGCAAATGCTTCAGGAAAAGCAGCAGCATATTGATTATCTGGAAGATATTGTCCGCAGGGAAGTTGATAAGCCATTGTTCATACCATCGCTCAAGAAGCTGATTAAGTCGGTAATCAGGTAATGGATCGGCAGGGTATATCAGTAATTGTATGTTGCTATAACAGTTCACAGCGCCTGGCCGCAACTTTAAAGCATCTGGCCTTGCAGCAGGTTAATGATAATTTGCTGTGGGAAGTTATTTTAGTGGATAATGCCTCTACGGATGATACCCATGAAACGGCGCAAGGAGCATGGAAGAAATACGGCAACAAAAACATTGATTTTCAGATTACAGATGAGAGCAGGCCAGGCCTGAGCCATGCCAGGGAAAAGGGCATACAAACCTCAAAATATGAATACCTCATTTTTTGCGATGATGACAACTGGCTGCACGAAGATTATCTGCAGATTGCCTTTGATACATTGTCTGCAAAACCGCAGGTAGCGGCTTTGGGCGGCCGAAGCACTGCTGTAGCAGATGAGCCTCTGCCAGAATGGTTCGAAGCCTCAAAAAATAATTATGCCGTTGGCAGGCAGGCCGGGTCGTCGGGCGATGTTTCACACAGAAAGCATTTGTGGGGCAGCGGGCTGGCGCTCAGAAAAAGTCTTTACCGGCGGGCGTTTGCCGGTTATCCTTCCCTCCTTACGGGCAGGAAAGGACAGGAACTAAGCTCAGGGGAAGACTCTGAACTATGTATGCGCTTTATACTGATGGGCTACCGGCTGTATTACCTGGAAACATTAAGGTTTGAACACTATATCAGCAGTAACCGGCTGAACATTGAGTATAGCAACAAGCTGATGGATGGCTTCATCAGGGCGCACGCAATTTTGAGCATTTATGCCAGGTTTATTGACCTTAAAATATTATCACTTCAGGAGAAGACAAGGCTTAGCCTCAAATCTGCAATGCGGGTTAGCATTATGGCTGCTTCCGGTTTAAAAAGATGGAATGACCGGGACGAAAAGCTTACTCTCTACATTTTACTGGGTTACAAGTTCAGGTCAATTCCGGAAGATATAGCGCACATCCGGCAATTGTCTGCCTCATAATTCAACATCAATTATAAATCAGTTTTGCCTTGGTCAGCGATATTAAGTTTTCCATCATCATCCCCGCTTTCAATTCAGCTCTGACTTTACAGCGATGCCTAGATAGCATTATCAGCCAGGATTACAGCAATATTGATTTGTGTATAATTGATGGCGGCTCAACGGATGATACCTTGCCTATCATTAGTGATTATCAGCTCCGGCATTCCTGCATCAGGTATGTTTCCGAAAAGGATCAGGGCATTTATGATGCCATGAACAAAGGAATAGCGCTGGCCAAAGGCGACTGGCTATATTTTATGGGCAGTGATGACACTTTATACAATAATAATGTACTGCCGGCTGTAGCCGAAAAAATCAGGCAGAGCAATGCTGAGGTGGTTTATGGCAGCGTGATGATGCGCGGCGATAATAAATGGAACTTAAACAACATAATTTTTGATGGCGAATACAACTTTGAGAAATTTATTGAAAGAAATATCTGCCATCAGGCTATTTTTTACAAAAGGGACTTGGTACAAAAGGTAGGATATTTCAACTTAAAATACGTTACCAATGCTGACTTCGACTTCAATTTAAGGTGCTTTGCCAGGGCACACTTTACTTATATTGATTTAATTATAGCCAATTTTTTTGTGGGCGGCCAAAGCTCTGTAACAGAGGATTACATTTTCCATAAGGACAGGGGGGCGCTGCTAATGAAACATTTTGGCAGCAGAATTTATACCAAGCCGTTTTTAAACGCACGTTTGTATTTGCAGCAGGCGGCATGGTCGGCCAGTTCTCCGCTTAATTTATTTGGCCGGGCCTATTGCCTGCTGGCCTATATAAAACTGAAAGCACAATCTATGCTTGCCTCCTGAGCGCAAGGCCCGCTGCTATTAAAATGCTGAACACGCCAGTATTACTGCTGATTTTTAACCGGCCCGATGCTACAGAAAGGGTATTTGACGAGATACGCCGCCAGCGCCCTAAATATCTTTATATTGCTGCCGACGGCCCGAGGGCTGACCATGCCGGGGATGAGGACCTGTGCCGGCAATGTAAAGCCATTGTATCGGCTGTTGATTGGGAGTGCGAGGTAAAAACTTTGTTCAGAGATAAAAACTTAGGCTGCGGCGCTGCACCGGCATCAGCTATCACCTGGTTTTTTGAGCAGGTGGAGGAAGGGATAATCTTAGAGGATGACTGTTTGCCAAACAGCAGTTTTTTTACGTTCTGTGAAACCCTGCTGCAAAAATACCGGGCTGTGCCTGAAGTCATGATGATTTGCGGCACAACATACCAGCCCGAACCCTTAAACCCGAATACTTATTATTTTTCCAGGTACCCGCATGTGTGGGGATGGGCTACCTGGAGGCGGGCCTGGGCACATTACAATTTTAAACTCAGCGGCGAAAGCGAGGCTGAACGTTTGTCTGTAATCAGGCAATCATTCACTAACAGCCGCGAACGCAAACTCTGGATGCATAATATGACACACATCATCAACGGACTTCATGCCTGGGATTACCAATGGATGTACTGGATATGGAAGAACAAGGGTGTATGCATTGTTCCGTGGTACAATATGGTATCAAACATAGGTTTCGGACCGCAGGCCACACACACTTTTGATGCCGCCTCAGTTCAGGCCCGCATGAAGCAGCATGAAATATCAGACATACAACACCCCGGTGTAATAACTATTCACAAAAAAGCGGACAGCTATGAAAGATTTAACATACTGATTGATCCGCCTGCCGCCTATTTTTTCAAAAGGTTCAGGGCCGCTGTTAACCGCATCCGCAGCATGTTATCTTTAAAAAGTGCCTGATCATATAGCTGCGGTAGTTATTCCTGTTTACAAAGAGGCGCCTGATGCCGCCGAACTGCTTTCATTGCACCGGTGCCTCAAGGTTTTAAGGAATCATTCCATTTTGTTTGCAGCCCCAAACCGGCTTAACACAGCGGTTTATGAACATCATTGTAACAGCTGCCAGATACCTTTTAAGAAATTAAAGTTTAATGATGATTACTTTACAGGCATTGAAGGCTATAACCGGCTGATGCTTTCGCCTCATTTTTACAAGTCGTTTTTAAGTTTTAAATATATACTTGTTTATCAGCTGGATGCCTGGGTTTTTAAGGACGAGCTTGACTACTGGTGCCGGCAGAATTATGATTATATAGGTGCCCCCAATACACCGCACCACAATCAGGCAAACGATATTCAGTTTTTAAAAGGTTATGCCAGCGTATTGAAACATTACAACTCGATATTTAACACCAGCCATCAAATCAGTAATGTTGGCAACGGCGGTTTTTCATTAAGAAAAACGAGAGTATGCTGGCGCTTACTTCAAATTCTGCAAACGGAGGTAAAGCGCTGGGGCGTTAATAACGAGGACGGCTTTTTTAAGTATTGGGGCAATATTGCCCGGCCGCTATTCAGGCTGCCTCCTGATGATGTTGCGCTGCGCTTTTCCATTGAACAATCGCCCGCAGCATCCCTAAAAAAACTTGGTTACACACTGCCTTTCGGCTGCCATGCCTTTGCAAAGTACGAACCCGATACCTGGAAACCCTATATAGAGAACCAGAACTGAACTAAAATTTCCTCAATTGGCAATTCATTTACCCGATCTTCATACTTACCGGCGCAGTTTTCAGCAAAAGGGCGTTCATTATCCGCTGTCTGCAGTCAAATACCTGCCTACAGGCTTATTGAAGGTGCTGCCCGAAAGTGAATGCCCGAAAACCGGCTGGCCCTGGACGGAAGAGACAGATGCCGCAGCCTATGCCCATCGGGCAAACTGGCCGAAATTAACTATTGTAACCCCGTCATATAATCAGGCTGATTTCCTTGAAGAAACAATCAGGGCAGTATTGCTGCAAAACTACCCCAACCTTGAATATATCATTATTGATGGCGGCAGTACAGATGTGTCGGCTGCCATTATAGATAAATACAGTCCCTGGTTAAGTTACCGGCAAAGCGGCAGGGATGAAGGGCAGGGCAACGCCATTAATCAGGGTTTCAGTCTGGCATCGGGTAATTATTATGCCTGGATTAACAGTGATGACTATTATTTGAAAGGTACGTTTTTAAAGGTGATTGAAAGGTTTATTGCCGCCAATGCAGCTTTTGTGTATGGTTATAACCTGAATTTTAACACAGAGAAACAACGGTTTGAAAAAATAAACAAGGTTCTCCCGCTGTCAGACTATTTCATCAGGCTGCCTTCGCTCGCCCAGCCCTCCTGTTTCTGGGCTGCTGAAATTCATCAGCCTGTTTGGGAACAGTTGCACTGCTCGCTCGATTACGAACTCTGGCTGCGTATGCTTACAGGCAAAAAAAGAAGTTTGATTAAAGAGCCTCTTTCAGTTGCCAACATTCATGCTGATGCTAAAACATCTAACCCTGAAATGAAAGATAAATGGCAGCATGACCATAAATTAATTTGCAGCCCCGGAGCGCACGGCCCTGTACCGGATTGGAACAGAATTGTATTGATTAACAGGATAAGAGCTAAATTATATCAATGGCTGAATCTGAGCTGATTACAAGTCCGGCTGCGTTAGCAACCATATTAATTTACCCGGTAATTAAGCGGTGGTAGGTATTACTATTGATTGCCGGCTGGGCAATCAGCTGTTTCAATACGCCTTTATCAGGGCCTTGTCACAAAGGAGGAATACCTCATTTTTCGTTAATGAAACTTTTGAAAAATTCAGCGCAGCCGATTACTTTGACTTGGACGGTTATAGTTCTGCCGGAAATTTGCTGAACAAACTGTATTTTAAATTAAGGCATGGTAGCTTATTAAACAGCCTGCAAAGCGTGGCCGTTGAAAATCATGATGCAGTTGAAACTGAAAATCTGAGCAACAATCAGATCTATCATGGTTATTTTCAATCCGAAATTTACTTTAAAGATATTCTTTCTTACCTGCCCTCGCTCATCAAAGTTAAAAGGGGCTATGCAAACCGGTTTAAAAGGCAATACAGTAACCTCTTTTTGAATCATCAGGTAATTGCAGTGCACATCAGGCGGGGCGATTATCAGAACTTAAATAGCTGGTGGGCCGAAAATCTTGGCAGTGCTGATTTGACCCTGCCGGTTCAGTATTACCTGAATTGCCTGCAACAGGTGAAACACTTATATAATTATAAAGTGGTTTTTGTAAGTGACGATATCAGTTTTGCCCGCTCAGCTTTTGCACACATTGAAAACGCCATATTTGCAGGTGAAGATCTGATTACTGATTTTCAGATATTGCAGCATGCGGACATCTGCGTTATATCCAATAGTTCGTTTGCCTGGTGGGGAGCCTGGCTGAATACCAAAAGGCATAAACAGATATTCTGCCCAAAGTACTGGCTGGGCTTTAAAATACAACAGGAATATCCTGCCGGTATTATCCCGGCAGGCTGGATACAAAAGGAGGCAGAAGAATACAGGAGCGTTACCTATAAATACAATCATGAAAAACCGAATCACCTGTTATAATTACTCATGGGCTTTATAAGATTTTTATTGGCCTGCGCTGTGGTACTGGCCCATACCAGCACCATTAATGGTTATTCGCCGGTTTCAGGTAATCTTGCAGTACAATGCTTTTATATTATTTCGGGTTTTTACATGGCGATGGTATTAACTGAAAAGTATAACAAGCCGGAAGCCATTTATCAGTTCTATACCAACCGCGCGTTAAAAATTTACCCTGTTTACTGGCTGGTGCTTGTTTTGCTGGTGGGCTGGAGTTGTGTGGTTTACCGCTACCATTACCCCGGTACGTTGGATTACTATACCAGGTATGCCCGCCCCAACTTTTCGGGCTATATTTATTTTGCCCTGGCTAATATATTGATTATCGGGCTCGACTGGACCTTCCTGCTCGGTATTAATAATAAAGGACAGCTTTATTTTACCAGTGATTTTAACAAAACCAAACCTGCTGTTTACAATTTCGGGTTTAACAGCATTGCCTGGACGGTTGGCGTGGAGCTTGTATTTTATATAATTGCCCCCTGGCTTAACAAACGGAAGTATCCGCTTCTGCTCACTTTATTTTGCTTAAGCCTTGCCTTCAGGATTTGGCTGGCCTGCCGTTACACCGACCGCAACCCCTGGAACTACATGTTTTTGCCAACGCAGCTGATGTTTTTTATAACCGGCATTTTTTCTTACCGCCTGTACCGGCGCTATGTAAAAGATAAAGCGGGCCAGCTGCTGCAAACCATGCTGTACGGAGCCTTGTTAGCTGTGGTACTTTTGTATTATCAGTTTTTTAAAGATACTTACCTCAAACAGGCTGCTCTGTTTTCAAGCATGGCTTTACTTATTCCTTTTGCATTTGAGGTTTCAAAAGCCAGCCGGGCAGACCGCTTTTTGGGCAACCTTTCGTACCCGATCTATATCAGCCAGAGCCTGGTACTTAAATTTGTAGTCGCCAAAAGGTTTCCTAAGGTTATTGATGTAGGGTTTACTTCTCTTGTTATTGTGGTGCTGCTGGCGCTGCTTTTAAATATACTGGTAGTTGAGCCTATCGAAAAAATCAAGGCGCGGCGGGTAAGGCAGCTTTATAAACAATCCATTGCCTGAGCCAGGTACATCTGTTTACTCCATCATGAAACCATATGCTTTATTGGTTCCTTGCTTTAATGCAGAGCCCTACCTCAATGCATTTCTCAAAAATTTGTCATTGCTCAGCTTATCCTTTGATGAAGTAATATTTTATGATGATGCCAGTACAGATAAAACATTATCAATGCTTAATTCAGCAGGTTGCCGGGTAATACAGGGGAAAGTAAACAAAGGGCCGGGGTATGCGCGCAACAGGCTTGCCGAAGCTGCCTCCTGCGCTTACATCCATTTCCATGATATTGATGATGAGTTTAATCCTGCGTTTTTAGAACTAATGGGTCATAATCTAAAATCAGCTCCTGCTGATGTGGTTTTAGGGAACGCCGACTGGATAGATGCGGTTACGAGGCATCCCGTAATTCAGTGGCGGTATGATGAGGACGCAATAAAACAAAATGCCTTAATTTATTTTCTCACGCATCCTTTAGGCATTATCAACACCTTATACCGAAAGGAAGCCTTTTTGCAGGTTAATGGTTTTAATGAAGATATAAAGTGCTGGGAAGATGCTGATCTTCACATCCGGCTGGCGGCATCAGGGGCTGCCTTTGCGGTTGTAAATGAAATAGTGGCCCGCTCACTGAGGCATAACCAGGGTATCAGCCGCGACCAGGTATCCTGCTGGAATTGCAGGCTGCGCTTCCTGGATAATTACCTGAAGCAATATACAGCCGTAAGCAATGAGGTTTTTGAAGCCGAACTGCAAAATGCAAAGAACGCATTAATCACAATGGGCGCTTACCAGCATCTCGGTAATGTTATTGATTTAAAACGCCGGTACCGTCTGCATATCAATACCGGCAAAATACAGGTATTATACCGGCTGAGTAAAATACTGCCTGCATTGATAATAGGTAAAGGATTGAAAATACTTCAGCAATTAAAAAACTTATTTTTTTGATAAAGTCGGTAGTCAGGCGGATAAAAAAGTGGTGCATCATGCTGTGCACAAACAACCCTTATAAAGTTCGGCCTTTCAAAGAAATCTACCGTACAATGGCGGGCAGCCCTCTGGATATGCCGGAAAATGTTACGGGAGTTTTAATAAAGCAGTCAGGAGAAATTATCAACTATAATCAGCAGCCTCATTCGCTCAACAAGCCGGTTCATTCAAGATTTCTCTGTAAAATGCCCCGGTATCAGGCAACCGGTATTTTTAAGGAGCCCGACAGATATGTATATAGTTTACAAAACGGATGCATCATCGGGCAGTTGGGTTTGATATATGACCCTGAAAAAAGGACTTTTATTGACGAATCTGCCAAGGAGTGGACAATCAATCTTGAGGCCTCCCCCTATACTAATGCCTATCGGCTGCCGGCAAGGGAACATCTTGAGGGAATCACCTTTTCATTTTTAACCATTGGTGCCGAAGCTGGATTTTATCATTTTCTGTTTGAGTCGCTCAGTAAAATCAGTATGTTTCAGCCTATCCTGCTACAGGCTGATCATTTATTGTTTAATGGTCCTCCAACTGCATGGAAGCTGAAATGGCTGAACCGGGCCGGTATTGATGTTTCAAAAATACGATGGGTAGATGGCAAAAGCCACTACAAATGCCGGCAGCTGATTTTTACAAACAGGCTGATAGCCGACCAGCAACTAAGTAACTGGTGCATCTACAACTTAAAATTCCTGTTTGGAGTACAGCCTGATGTATCGTTCACATTGCCTGAGAAAATCATTTTTATCAGCCGGAAAGGATTAAAGGCCAGAGAGCTTACATGGGAGGATGACCTGCTGACAGCCTTCCCACAGATAGAACGCGTTGACTTGACAGCGCTTAATGCTGAAGAAACCATAAGCATACTTCAAAACGCCACCCATGTTATAGGGCCGCATGGCGCAGGGCTGAGCAATATATACTTATGCCGGCCCGGCACTAAAGTTCTGGAGCTTTACCCGAATCAGGTAACCTACCAGCCCTGCTATCAGAGAATAGCTGCATTGTGCAGTATCAAATATGCCTTAATGTATATGGATTTTGAACATAAGGAAAACCCGGAAACAGGCCTTGAGGCTATTAAACCGCTGTTTGCACAATTTGTATGCTGAATTTTATCTCCCGGTTATATATATTTTTATTCAGGCAATGCGGTATAACTATTGGCAGCAAAGCCAGGATATGGCCAGCCGTTTTTGTAGCAAAGGGCTTTACCAATGGTAAAAGCGGCGCTGTTACCATTGGTAAAAATTGCGAGTTATGTAAGGGCGCTGTTTTAAGGGCTTATGGCGGCAAAATAGAACTAGGCAACAACACCTTTATCGGCGAGTATGCTGTTATTTACGGGCATGGCGGTGTTACCATTGGCGAGCATACGCTGATTGCCATGCATACCTGCATTGTAAGCTCAAACCATACAGTGCCCGGCGGCGAAACGCTGATCCGCTCACAGCCGGATGTTTTGCTGCCGGTTGTCATCGGCAGCGATGTTTGGGTTGGGGCCGGCGCCAAAATATTAGGCGGTGTAACCATTGGCAACGGTTGCGTAATCGGCGCCGGAGCAGTGGTGACCAAAAGCATGCCCCCTAATGCCATTGCAACAGGCATACCAGCTCATATTACAGGTTACCGGCATGAGTGATATGCTGACAGTTATTATACCCGCATATAACCCCAACCCGGAACGGCTTGAACTAACCCTTGCCGGTTTAAAAAGCCAAACGCTTGACTTTAAACATTGGGAGCTTATTATCATAGACAACAATTCCTCGCCGGCGATTAACACGGATATTAGCTGGCATCCAAATCATCAGATGATAGCTGAAGCTCGCCAGGGATTAACTTATGCACGTACAGCCGGTTTTGAACAGGCCAAAGGCGAAGTTATTGTGATGGTGGATGACGATAATATTTTACACCCTGATTATCTTGAAAATGTCAGGGCCATATTTCAGGCCGATTCTCATTTAGGAGCAGCAGGCGGTAAATCCCTGCCGCACTTTGAGGCAGCTCCGCCATCATGGTTACAGGAATTTCATGCTAATCTGGCACTCCGCAATCCGGGTGATCAGGTAATTACAGTTGGCTGGGAGAATCTATACCCAGCCTGCGCGCCTGTTGGCGCCGGCATGGGCATCAGGAAATCAGCCCTGAACCATTACATCAAAGAAACGAATTCAAGCACCTCCCTTATATCCGACCGCGCCGGCAATTCACTGAGTTCAGGAGGAGATAATGATATTGTTTTGGAAATTTTAAAATCA
>CAXTAP010000040.1:22002-26436 GCA_964241965.1 uncultured Mucilaginibacter sp. | reverse complement strand
TGTACGTAAGCGGTAAAATCATGCAGCAGGGTTAAACTGTAAATTTCGGGCTCCAGCCGGTATTCAGTTAACTGAACAAATGCCGATGGTTCAGGGTTAAGCACCATAATGGGCATGGTGATGCCTGCCTGGCGCAAGGCAACACCTTCATCAATGTAAGCCACCGCCAGGTAGTCGGCCTTATGGTACTGCAATATGTTGGCCACCTCAAAAGTGCCGCTGCCGTAAGAGAAGGCCTTTACCATAGCCATCAGCCTAACCCCTGGCTGCAGCCTGGCCCGGTAAAAATTCAGGTTACCAATCAAGGCGTTAAGATTGATCTCCATCACGGTTTCGTGCGCCTTTTGTGCCAGCGCACGGCTTACCTGCTCAAACTCAAAACGGCGGGCGCCTTTAATCAAAATGGTTTCGTTATGCAGGTTGAGCCGGGGCAGGTCCTTCAGCAGTTGAGGCGTATCGCTATAAAAATGCTTTTCCTCTGTCTCAAAAAAATCACGGTAAGCGCTTATGCTTTCGCCCACGCCGATCAGCCGGTCAACGCTCTTTTGCTTAATCATACCGGCTACCTGGCGGTACAGTACCTCCGGCTGCAACCCAGACTGCAAAATATCGGATAAAATAAGTGTTTTGACAGGATGCTGGTTCTGCTGGTTTAAAAAATTCAGCGCAATCTCCAGTGACTGAATATCAGAATTGTAGGAATCATCAATTACCGAACAGTTGTTACGCCCGTTTTTTAATTCAAGCCGCATACTTACAGGGCTCAGATAGATTAGCATTTTTTGTACTTCGGCTGCTTCATAGCCCAGCGCCAGCATGGCTGCCCAGCAGGTTATGGCATTTTCTACCGACGCTTCATCAGCATAAGCAATGCTGCAGCTAATTTCAGTTTGCTGATAAACCGCCTTCAGTACTACTCCGTTATTATTAAGTTCCTGACGGAATATATATAGGTCTGCATCTTGATAATGCTTGCTCCAAGTAAAGTGCCGGCAACCGGGTAAGTGCTGCTTGTAACCAAGCAGGGTATCGTGTTGATAAATCAATAAATCAACATGCCTGAACAGCTTAACTTTTTCTTCAATTTTTTGAGCGATACTGGTAAACCCTTCATCGTGTGCAGCGCCGATATGCGTCAGTATGCCTATAGTGGGCTGAATGACAGACTCCAGCCAGTGCATTTCATTAATAGTTGAAATACCAGCTTCAAAAATACCTAAATTGTTGTCCTTACCTATCTGCCATACCGAGAGCGGCACGCCAATCTGCGAATTATAACTTTTGGGGTTGCGCACAATCTGATAATCGGCGGCAAGCAGTTGGTAAAGCCATTCCTTCACAATGGTTTTACCGTTGCTGCCCGTAATCCCTATAACCGGCAGGCTGAACTGCCGGCGGTGCCAGGCCGCCAGCTGCTGCAAGGCGGTCAGTACATCGGATACTATTAAAAAGCTGGCATCATCCGGGCAGTATGCCGGCAGGCGCTGTACCACAAAGTTTTTTACGCCTGCAGCATAAGCTTCAGAAATAAATGTATGGCCATCCTGCCGGCCGGCCAGGGCAAAAAATAAGCCTCCGGCTGCATTGCCGATGCGGCGGCTATCAGTAAGCAGCGTGGTGATCAGGTCATCTCTAATCAACGTTCCGCCGGCATTAATTACTTGCTTGATCTGTGTAACAGCGTATGGACTGCTATGCATGGTACGAATTTGGCTATTATTTTGACAATACCACATTTTTTGAAAAACTTTGATAGATGGACGAGGAAGCCAGGCCCAAAAAAATTACCGACCCTAAACGGGCACAGGCCAAAGCCGAGCATTACTGTGCCTACCAGGAACGCTCGCAGCAGGAAGTGAGAGAAAAGCTGTACGAATGGGGTGTATATCCATCCGTTATAGAGCAGATTATTACCAGGCTTATTGGCGACAACTTTTTAAATGAGGAACGTTTTGCCAGAGCTTATGCCCAAAGCAAATTTAACCAGAAACAATGGGGCCGCATTAAAATAAAGCAAGGCTTGAAACTAAAGCGCGTACCCGATAAACTTATCAGTAAAGCGCTGCAAACGCTGGATGGTGACGCCTATCTGACCGCCTTAGCAAAACTGCTGGAAAAGAAAGCTGATACCGAAACAGAGCGTGATGCCTATAAACGCCGCTATAAGCTACAGCAGTACGCCATGAGCCGCGGTTATGAAAGCGATTTGATTAATGAGGTTTTGAAGGACAGGCAATTAGGCTGAACAGTTGAACTTTTTAAAAAAATAATTTGCAGAATACCGTTTTCGCTCTATATTTGCATCACCAAAAACGGAAGAGGGCAGCTAAAAATTGCCTGTCCGAATTAAAAATGCGAAAGTAGCTCAGTTGGTAGAGCACGACCTTGCCAAGGTCGGGGTCGCGAGTTCGAATCTCGTCTTTCGCTCAAATCCCTTTCAAAAGAAGGGATTTATTTTTAAAAGGTTAATCACCTGCTCAGATGGTGGAACTGGTAGACACGCAGGACTTAAAATCCTGTTCCCGTAAACGGAGTGCGGGTTCGATTCCCGCTCTGAGTACAAAGCCTCTCTGTATATTACAGGGAGGCTTTGCCATTTTTGGTGATGCAGCCGCCTGCTATAAGTCGAAAATAGTATGTAGCCTTTTCTCACTTAAATCTTAATTATCATTTAGGTTTCTTGATTAAAACATTTAACATCAACAAATTCTTTTACATAAATTACAGGCAAACTTTTTAATTTAATGCCTGTCTCCTTTCCTACCTCAAAAATTTCTGACAAGCATAAACTATCAGGCCTCGATCATCTTAGGGCTTTTGCTATAACATTTGTATTCCTGTTTCATTACAGATTGTTTGGACATCCGGACTGGGTAGATCGATTTGGAGCATTTGGCTGGACCGGCGTTGATTTGTTTTTTGTTTTAAGTGGTTTTTTAATTTCGGGCCAACTGTTTAACGTTATAGCTCAAGGTAGAACTATTACTATGGGAGAATTTTTTATAAAACGCTTTTTTAGAATCATTCCTCCTTACTTGGTAATAGTTGGACTATACTTCATCTTTCCTATACTGCGGGAAAGGGAGCAAATGGCCCCGCTATGGCGATACCTAACCTTTACCTTAAATTTTGGTCTGGATTTGCAGGTTACCGGTACCTTTACACATGCCTGGTCACTTTGCGTGGAAGAGCAGTTCTATTTACTTTTGCCTCTGACTGTTTTATGCTTCAATCGTTTACATGGTGGTAAAAGTGCCGTTTGTTTTTTAATACTTTTATTTACAGGCGGTTTTGTAATAAGATATATAAACTGGCAACATTTTGTCGAGCCACATACAGCTTCGGAGAATTTCGGATTTTTGTTTTATAAATTTATGTACTACCCTACTTACAACCGATTAGACGGTCTGTTAACAGGTGTTTCCATTGCTGGCCTGTACACTTTTTACCCGGGTGTTAAGGATATGGTTAATAAATACAGTAATTTTCTGCTGTTAACAGGGGCTATCGTATTAATCGGAGCATACATTATTTGTACACCAATGCAAACCTTTAATACCGCAATCATTGGCTATCCGCTCATCGCTACAGGATATGGACTTATTGTCGCAGCTGTAGTGTGCCCCAACAATGTAATATATCATGTAAAACTATGGATCACATCGCATTTAGCCACGTTATCTTATGGAATTTACCTTGTTCATAAGCTGGCGATACATCTTACACAATCTCTGCTCTTAAAAACAGGGATAGATCAAAATAGTAATCTGATGATGCTTTGCTGTATCTGCAGCACAATAACTTTGAGTTTAGTATTAAGATACGCTATCGAAAAACCATCCATCAAATGGAGGAATAAACTGTTAAAGGCAAAATTTGCCATTTGAGAGATAGTCTATTGGTTTTAAATAGGTTGAATAAAATCATATTTATTTGTTAGGTTATCTTTTCATATAATCTTTTATTTGTTCAATTAGAATGCTTAACAAAGCAACGTTTTTTAATGTGTTTTTGCAGCACTTCATAGCATATAAAAGTTTTTATATTAATTTTGATATACTATTCAATACAGCCACTGTATGCAAAAACCTGAGCAGGTAATTGACGAAGCCTTAATTGAACAACTAAAAGCAAGTTTGAAACGCAGTTACCAGGAGCGGTTTGAAAGAGCAACACTTTTATACAAAGTGCAGCAAACCATGAAAAAGGCTGTTATTACTCATAAGCCTTTCAAGAGCAAGTAATATTTTACTTCGACAGCAAAACTGATCTTTGTTTAAATACCATCTTTAATTCGATATTATTTTTCATGTTCGAAAAATAAGTACTGCAATCAGCAGGCTTAAAACACTAATCTGCATTAACATTGTTGAACATTCAAATAAAATCATTCTTTTGAGCATGGCGGATAGCATTGGCGGGTTGTATCATAAC
>CAXTAP010000040.1:0-21902 GCA_964241965.1 uncultured Mucilaginibacter sp. | reverse complement strand
AAATAAAATCATTCTTTTGAGCATGGCGGATAGCATTGGCGGGTTGTATCATAACGAACGTTTAAGTTCATGGCGGCAGGTGGGCGATCCGGATGCCGACCGCTTTATTCAGGCACAGTTTCAAAGCCAAGAGCAAAAGGCTTTTCTGCAAAGCTGGCTAAGCGAACTTACTAACAATGAAGACTTAAATACCCTGCCCATTGCTTATGCCGGCGAACCAGTGATCAGTTCGGCAAACCGGCTGCCCGGCTGGGCCGACGTAAAGCTGATGCATGCCGGCGCCTCATTCTTTGCCCGCCATGCAGAACTGATCATGAACATGCTGGGCCTGTTATCCTTGCCTTACTGCTATGCGGCAGCTAACGGCGCTATGGTGCTTTACTTATCGGAAAGAATCAAGGCCGATACCGGTAAGCGGCTTTTTGAAACGGCTGATTTTGTGTGGGACGTAATGGCGCCCAACGCTTTCGAACCCGGAGGCGCTGGTTTTGCTGCCTGCCTCAAAATCAGGCTGATGCACGCTGCCGCGAGGTTTTATACACTTAAGAGCGGCAAATGGAACAGCGACTCGGGCGTGCCTGTGAACCAGGAAGACATGGCTGGCACCAACCTGTCCTTCTCCCTGATCGTGATACGCGGATTGCGTAAATTCGGGTTAACGGTTCCTTACCCTGAGCAGCAGGCTTTTATGCATTTATGGAATGTAACAGGCAGCCTGTTAGGGCTGCATAACAGTTTGCTGCCAGCCAACGGCAAACAGGCGTTTAACCTGGAGGAAACCATCAGGATGAGGCAGTTCAGACCTTCGGAGCAAGGGCGGGCACTTACGCGGGCGCTCACTCAGTATTTTTCAACGTCGGTAACCGGAGGCCCTTTCTCGGCAGGTGAAGTTGTGCAGGTGATGCGGTATTTGCTGGGCTCTGAAGCGGCCGACATTATAGGGCTCGCGCCCGGAACGCTACCCGTCGGTCAGGTCAGGTTACTGCAGGCTGTTAATTATGCAGGTACATTCAAGCCTAAGACTGATACGCAGATTGCTTACCGCGGCGAACTATATAAGTTTAAAAAAAACAAGCCTGCATCAGCCTCTGCCTGATTACGGCTTACTTTCGCTTACTGATTTTGTTCAGCGTAACCTGCCTTTGCAAATTGCTCTTAAACCTGTTGGTGCCCTTGTTACGCAGCTGCAAATGCTTGGTGCTGCGCCCCTGTACCCTTGCCCGCCACATTTTAAAGCTTGATTGCTTCATTTCGCGGCGCATCAGTTCAATTACCTGTTGCTCACTCAGGCCAAACTGTGCGGTGATGGCATCAAAAGGTGTGCGGTCTTCCCAGGCCATCTCCATAATACGGTCGGTATCAATGGCAGACAGGGTTGTTTTAACAGCAGTAGTGTTCATGCTATTATAACCCGTAAGCAGCCTTAATGATTTTACAGAATTGCAACAAATTGATAATTTAAAGTTTGCAGCAGGGACTGCAACACTTGCCGGCAGTACATAAATTAAATTTTATATTTTAACGGTTTCATATTTTACCGACTTCATGGCTAATATAAAATTATACAATACATGGTTTACCTGCTGCCTGCTGGCCATAGGTTTGGGCTACAGCTCTTGTAAACCGAAACCAAAACCGGTTGCCGCCAGGCTGGTTAAAAAGCAGATAAATTTCAAAGGGGTTATCGGTATTTCCTTTACCGAGGCGCGCCGGGTATTTGACAACGGACTATCCTTTGAGCCGCATGGCTTTTACCAGGAGCCTAACTGGAAAGTAACTTTTTTACCCGGCGATTCCGTGAGTATTTACAGCCCCACTAAAAAGAAATTTGTAACTGCACCCGTGGTGCTCGATCATGACTCGGTAGTAAGCGTAGCCTGGGCCTGGCTGCGGGTTAAAAAACTGAGCAAAGACAGCATAGTGTTTCAGGTGCTGAAGGTGCAGAATAATGAAATCTACCAGGGAAAACCTTACGTTTTTATGAAATTATATGCTAACTCCTACATTACCGACAGCCTGCATACATCGGCCGCGGCATTAGAAAAACCCAACCATGCAGATACCGCTTTTATTAAAAATCTTGCCATACAGTCGAACCGGGATATAACTAAAGCTTTTGCGGCAACCCAACCGGTAATACTGACCAGCAGAAGCCCCCGGCTTACAGTCAGCAAACGGGCTGTAAAACCCGATTTGGCTACCGGCGCCATTGCCGAAGATGCCTACTACTCTCCCACCTATGATATCAATATCAGGCAGGCATTTGATGATTTTAATTACTCCTTTGCAGCAACGGTTGATGAGAAAGGGCACGTTACCTTCGTCCGTTCGCTTGATCAAAGTTATGATGCCGACTTTGAAAAATACATCATCCGTAACATAAAAGGAATTATCAGCGGTTATCTGAAGTATTATATGCAGGTTATACCAGGCAAAACTTTAAACATTCCGCACGCCAGTACTATTGTATTAAATGTGAACGGAACCAAAAATTAAGCAGACAAAGGCATGAAGATGTACCAGCAAGCCCTGAGATTACGAGATAAAAAGCGAGGCTTCCATTTAATTACTGCTGAAATAATACAGGCGCTGCCGCAGCTCAGTACCTTTAAAACAGGCATGTGCCAGGTGTTTATCCAGCATACTTCGGCCTCACTGACCATTAACGAGAATGCCGACCCCACAGTAAGGGCGGATTTTGAAACTTTCTTCAATAAAGCCGTACCTGAAAACGACCCTGATTACGTACACAATTATGAGGGGCCAGACGATATGCCGGCGCATTTGAAGGCCGCCCTGCTGGGCAGCTCTGTATTGATACCTGTCAGCAACGGCCGCCTGGCGCTGGGTACCTGGCAAGGCATCTATTTGTGTGAGCACCGCGACCGGGGCGGCCAGCGCAGCCTGATGATAACGGCCTGGGGCGAATAACGCTTACGGTGCAAACGGCGTATGTTCAACTTTCATCAGCCATGCAAACCCTTTATATATGAAATTATTACTGACTGTTTTGTTCATGTTCATTTGCTGCGGTGCGGCGTTCGCCCAGCAGGATACCCTGCAAAGTTTTAATAACTCGCGCGACCATATTAAAAATACAGGCATGGAAGTACTTGGCGGCTGGGCTATTGCTAACATAGCTGTGGGTACTATTGGCTGGTACAATTCTAAAGGCTCAACAAGATATTTTCACCAGATGAACATTATCTGGAATGTTGTAAACTTAAGTTTAGCTATACCCGGTTACCTCAGTGCCCGGCAAGACTATAATCGTCCGTTAAGTGCGGCAGAAAGTTTACAGAAGCAGCAAAAGCTGGAAAAGATATTCTTGATCAATGCAGGGCTGGATTTTGTTTACATCGGCGGGGGTGCTTACCTGCGTAACCGGGGCAATGCAAAAAACTCCGACAGGCTGCGGGGTTATGGTTCATCCATAATTTTACAAGGCGCATTCCTGTTACTGTTCGATGGTGCTATGTATGGCACGGAAAGGCACAGCGGCAACAAGCTGCGGCATTTTTTAGCAAGCCATCCGGTTACATTTACCGGAAAGCAGATTGGTATGCTCACAAATTTTTGAGCTATAAGGCCAGCTATAAAATAAAAAACCTCAGCGGTTGAAACTGAGGCTTTGTTTTAATCTTTAAGTATCAGCATCACGCCGATAATATACTAACGAAATTAGCATTCGGTTATTATGAACAAGGTTTAAAATTGTTCTTTACAATCCTGCTACAACTGCCTGATCTTAATATCCTTATAAGCTACCTCATGGCCATGATCCTGCAAGGCAATTTTTCCCTTGGCGTATTTTGCAAAACCTTTCCATGTTTTGAATTTGCTGTTATCTAACAGGGTTATCCACTCCGGGCTTCCCATCTGTACGTTGATAATTTCCTTGCCGTTGAGCCAGAAAATCAGGCGGCCGTTCTTTTTCCAGATTTTAGCCTGATTCCATTCTCCTGCAGGCTTAGTTACGTTTTGTGCAGGTGCTTTCATGTCATACAGGGAGCCGGCCAAATGGCTTGCCTTTTTGTTGTCCTCTGCTTTGGCATCATCCAAAACCTGCATCTCGATGCCGGTATCGTAAGTGGCGCGGTAGGTAGTATCTTCGTGTATGCCGAATATAACGCCGCTGTTGCCCTCGGCAGAAATCTTCCACTGCAGGGCCAGTTCAAAGTTTTCATATTCATTGTTGGTTACCAGGTCGCCCTGCCCTGATGCTTTGGGGTCGAGCTGCAAAGCACCATCAACTACCTGCCAGGCCTGCCCGGCATCAGGTTTAAGGTAAGTGTGCCAGCCATTGGTATCCTTACCGTCAAACAATAATGTCCAGCCCTGTTGTTTTTCAGTTTTTGTCAGCTGGGTTTGTGCCGAAAGCTGTGTGCTGTATAAAGCAGCAGCGGCCAGTAAGCCCATAGTTAAATTTTTCATCGCAATAAATTGTTATTTATAGTGGTTGTAAATAAAAGCAAACAGTAAATTACTGAAAATGTTACAGCGCTATACGCCGGCCCTCCTTGGCAGATCTTTTGGCAGCATCCAGTATCTGCATCACCAGCATGTTGTATTTTAATGAGGACTGATCATCGGGCAGCCGGGTTTTATTTTTGAGTACAGCCGCAAGGTAGATAAGCGGGTCGCTGATTTGTATGGGTAAGGGTTGCGCCTTTCTTTCAGCTTTGAGGTTTTCATGGGTACGGCTGCCGATATCTGTTTGATTGAACGCATGCAGATATCCCTTCTGCCCGAACACTTCCATATCTTTTATAGAGAACGGCCAGTTCCATGAAGCTTCAATTAAACCTGTGGCATTTTTATATTCCACTATAACGGTGGCATCATCTTCCACCTTAGGGTACACCTCCGGTTTGTAATGCCGGGTTACCGCAGTAACTGCAACTGGTTTCTCACCTTTCATCAGCCAGGTCATTAAATCAGCGCCATAACAGCCGAAATCATTCAGCGCACCGGCCCCGTTCAATACAGGATCAGTCAGCCAGCTTAAAAACTCCGGGCTGCAGCCAATCTCTCTCGGCCCTTGATGCCCGTCATGAAAAACCATCTTTTTGATACTGCCAATGCTGTCCTGGCCTATGGTGTTGTAAACGTCCTGATAAGAGGAATACCAGGTAGTTTCATAATTAGTTAAAACCGGAACATGATACTGAATAGCAAGCGCCCGTATCTGCTGTGCCTGCTGCAGCGTGGCAGCCAGCGGCTTCTCTACCATTACCGGAATGCCCAGCGGTGCGCAAATCTGTACAATACCCAAATGCCCTGCTACTTCGCAATAACCCAGCACAGCGTCGGGTTTGGCAGCCAGTACCGCTTTCTTTAAATCCTGATAAAACAGGTTTTGCGGCAGGTGAAAGCGTCTGGCAAATTTTTCCTGCAAAGGTTTACTCGGCTCGGCAATGGCTGCTATTTCAACAGTTCCCTTGCTGTAGGCATTTAAAATATTGTAAATATGGTCATGATTTAAACCCGCAACTACCACCCGTAATTTTTGTTGTGCCTGCGCCTTTATAACCAAGCCGATGATAAGTGTGGCCAGCGCCAGTTTTTTTAACATGATCTGATATTTTAGTATGTGTTAAAACTATTATGGTTTAATTGTACTTTGAGGTTTTACCTTTTCCCATCCAAAGCAGCGCATCAATGATTAAACGGTCTTCGTACTTGTTGGTTAGTGTGTTTGACAGATCTTTGCTGGTGCCATGTTCATAATCAATATCGTTATGCCCTATGTTCAGGTAAATCATCTTGTAGGCAGTATTGGTCCATACAACCGGGTAATAACCGCTATGCCATATTTCACTGAGCTTTGGCCCCGTACCCAATGGGAAACTGACAGGGTCAATAGATAATAATATTTTAATATCCGGGTTTTTGCGTAAGTCATTTGTCCACCTGTACCATTCATTAGGCGCTGATTTAAAGGTTTGGGGCAAATGCAAAGTTGCCGGATGGCTGCGGTTTTCTACCTGTAATATGGCTGTTGTTGGTCGCCATGTATTGCTCACGTATTGGCCCGAGCCCAAGAAAATTTCATGGTACCAATCCCAATTCTGCGGATAATCAGACGGCGTTAAGGCAAATGCCGAAAAATGAAAGCCCATCCAGCCGCCGCCGTTTTTCATATATTGCTCAAAGGCTGCGCGCTGCGCATTATCCTCGGGCCGGGTATCTAAAAATATGACTACGCGGTAATGTGATAAAAACCCGGCGTTCATATTTTTCCAGTTACTGGTGGAATCGTAGTTAAAATGGTACTGAGCGGCAATTTTGGGGAACCATTGGTTAGCCTCATGTACAAAACTGATATGTGCCTTGTCATTTTTAGCGGTGTAAAAGGCAATAACCTTAAAATCAGTACGGGGCTGAGCTTTTGCAGCAGCAAACAACAAATATAAAATGATGATTGCTATGGCGCGGGATATAATAAGTTTGTTGCGCATTGGCTTATCGGCGGCGGCTAAAGATAGTTGTTTATACATAACGCTTCAAACGGTTTTGTGTTAACAGCAACAGCACACAATACTTTAATTACTACGTCGATTCAAAAAACAACTGCTTTGTCCTGCTCATATGCTACCATCAAAACACATGCATGGCGGAAGGTACATGATACCTGTTATTGAGCAGCACACCGATCACAATTTCGTGGGTGCCGTTGCTCACCGTACGCAGGTTAGAAGTTGTAAAATCATACGAATACCCCACATTGATGACCGAGCTGATGTTAATACCGGCCAGCGCTGCAAACGAGTCGTCATGCCGGTAAGATCCTCCTACCCAGATACGGTCGCCGAATGAAGCCTTTAGGTTTATATCATAACTGGCAGGCACCGGCTTAATCTCTTTTACTAATACTGATGGCATCAGGGTTATCTCATCTGTAAGGAATATTTTATACCCTGCCGTAAAAAAGGCATGAGGAACGGTAGTATTTTGATTATAGGCGCTGCTGGTACCGAAATTCAGCGTTTGCTTTAACACCTGCTGTACCGAAGCGCCAATGTAATAATTAGATGAGTAAGCCCAGATGCCTACGCTTAAATCAGGCTTCCACTGGCTTAAATTGCCGCTGGCTATGGCGGGATCCAATGGGTTTTCCAAAGTAATTAAGGCTGTGTTCAAGCTAACGCGTTCCACACCGGCCGCCACCCCTACCGCCAGATTCAGTTTATCCGTTAAACCCAAATGGTAAGCGTAAGAAGCATCAATATTCGTAGTGCTTATCGGGCCTGCCTTATCTGATACCACCATAAGCCCGATACCATGATGCGGCTCGGCAGCCTGATAGTTTTGAGTGTACAGGCGGCTGTAAGGGTTTATGCCGCCTGCGGCAGGCATTGAGGTAGCGTCACCGTTCACGAAAGCATCGCCCAGAGGTGCGTTCAGCGTCAGGTAACTGGTTACCGGCGCCCCGTCGAGCCCTGTCCACTGGCTGCGGTAACCTGCTTTAAAATCAACATAGTTTTCAATACCTGTTACCGCCGGGTTGAGCAGGTAATTATTGAACACATACTGCGTATATTGAGGCCTTTGCTGAGCCTGAGCCGCATAACAGGCCATAAGTGATAAAAAAGATAGTAAAAGTTTCTTCATGTATTATCTGATGATGACTACATAGCCTGAAATTGCTTTACGGCCGTTTTGCGGATTTATAATATAATAGTAAGTACCTGCAGGTAAATCGGCTCCCTTATATCTTCCGTCCCAGGGAACAGGATAACCAACTGACGAATATACCTTTTCCCCGTAACGGTTGAAAATTTCAATGATGCTATGTTTATAACTATCTAAATATTGAATATTCCAGTTGTCATTAATGCCATCGCCATTGGGCGTAAAGGTATTAGGTATTACGGGCGCCTGCAATACGCTGACTTGCACATCGGCACCGGCAAAACAACCACTTGGTGTGAATACCTGCAAAATATATTTAGTATCGGTAACAGGGCTGGCGATGGGGTTAAGTACATCGTCATGGTCAAGCCCTGCAGAAGGTGTCCACTTATAGGTCAGTTTGCTGCCATCACTTATGATAGCTGTTGCATCAAGGATGACTGAACCACCCGACAGTATATTTTGCGTTCTGGCTGCTTTTACAGCAGGAGCCGGACTTACCATTACTTGTATAACAGTGTCATACCCGCAGGTATTGGCAGCCACGAAGTGATAACTAAGCAGATATATTCCGGCAGCAACGCCCTCCGGATTGAATATTCCGCTTGTAGTTACGCCCGTGCCGCTAAAGGCGCCTGTGCCCGGAAACCCGTTTCTATTCTCGGAAATTTGAACACTGCCGGTGTTCTGGCAAACCACACCCGGACTTATAATTGAGATTTTAGGGTTAGCGTTTACTGTTATGTGGTCATCAAACTGCTGCAGGCAGGTAACACCTGAATACACGATCAGCCGTACATGATAATTTTTACTCAAAGGGGCACTAAATGAACCGTAGTTATGGCTGAATTTATTATCAGCAGGAAGCTGGCCCCTATTTTTATAATAAACTACAGTATCGGACGGATGATTATCCAGATCAAAATACCACACCATTTTAATAATACTGCCTACATCAACAGTAGAGGTGTTACTGAATATGACCGCATTGCTGCTGCATAAAGCGTCCCTGTTCTCTACCTTAAAACCGGCTACCGGCATACTGCCGTTAACTGTAAAGTTCTGGACTGCGGTTACTGAAACACAACCCGTTTTTGATGTTACCGTTAAACTAACTTGGTAAGGGTTGGCGGCACCGCGCGCCTGACTGTATTTATGCCTTGGATTTTGCTGTGCAGACGTATTTGGATTGGAGGCAGTGGCATTCGGGTCGCCAAAGTTCCATAGATAAATTAAATCGCCGCTTGTACCACCTGCAACACTGCTTGAATCGGTAAACTGTGCATAAGCATCAGATAGGCAAACATCCGGCAAAACGAATTTAGCAACCGGTAACGGATTTATGATAACATTTTGTGCAACTGAATTACTGATGCAGCCACTGCTGTTAACTACCTGAAGCTTGGCTATGTATGTACCAGCAACTGAGTAAGTATGTATTAGTGGTGCGCCGATGGTTACTGTGTCAATCGGACTTGCATCACCAAAATCCCATATCCATTGTGTCAGTTTTCCTTCGGGTGTTGCAGATGTGCTTGTGAATGTAACGCCTTTGTTTGCACAATCAGGCGCAGAGATGCTAAAACCGGCAACAGGCAGCAGCCCTATATGTACAGTCTGCGGGGGTGCTATTGATGTGCAGCCAGAAGAGCTTGTTATGGTTAGCGTCACCTTATAATCCCCGGCCCTGGCATAAAGATGACTTGGATTTTGAAGCACACTTGTTTGCGTATCGCCAAAATCCCATAGCCATGAAGTAATCGTTCCGGAAGTAATTGCTGATTTATCTGCAAAAACAGAGCTATCGCCCAAGCAACTGATTTTTGATAAACCGAAGGCTGCAGCCGGCGGTTCAGCTATGCTGAAATCAAACTCCACATCAGTGTACGAACCGCATTCATCAGCTACCGGGTTAAAAACACTGGCAATCACAGTATGGTCTCCGGGTGTAAATGCGATGCCATTGGGATACCGGTAGGTGTACAAGGTCTGAGTTCCGTCCTTTGATGGGGATTGGTTGATTATTTTAGGATTATGATCGGTAAACATGGCAGAGCCATTGTTTAAGTTCCATTTGATGCTGGTAGTTTGAAAAGGTATGGTCACCTTCAAATCATAACTTTGATTAGCGCATCCTGATGTCTGCGTAACATTGCGCACACTGTCGGCAAGAACGATGTACTGGTTTAAATCTTGCAGATTAGTGCCCGCAGCATAACCATATGATTCCAGTGAGCCAAAACCATAGGCAATGGCATTGAAATTATCGGATGCTGCTATGGTATGCGGCCCTGCCCCAACGCTGATTTGCGCGTATGAGTATGCCGTATTATTGGGTATGGATTTAAACGAAGTATAAGCGGCTCCATCCAAAGTAAAGCTCGGCACTGCGGGTGCAGGTATAATAATATTAATGTAGTTATACAAAATTTCGTAGCGGTTTGTAGAATAAAGAGTTACTTTATCTAAACCCTGTTCAATGGGAGTTAAAAAAATCATTTCCGGGTCGCCGGCGCTTTCATTGTTGGCAACACAGTTAAGGGTATTATTTTGGGTTACTGCATATTGCACTACCTGTATGGCTTTATCTGATTTTATCACTTTAGGTTCAGATGCCGTAAATTCATAGTAAAAATTATTTACAAGCTGACCGGCTGTTACCGGAACGCCGTTGATGGTTACTTGGGCTGCCGGATCGCTGTAAATGATACGGTAAACATCATAACTGCGCCCGGCCAGCGGGACGGTTACATAATTTTTCCCCCAGGAGCCGGTGGGATAAACCTGCTGAAATAAGTTGTCGGAAGATACTCTCGGGCATCCGATGTAAACTTTACTGCTTCCCGAATATACCGCAATTTTTTTACAGCCGCCATCGCTGTTGCTAACCGAACGGATCCTTGTACCAGTAAGATCGGTTGAGGATAAACCCTGATATATTTGTCCCTTGTTCAAAACAACAGTAAAAGCTGCGCCTGCGGCCTTACCATCAAGCAGTTGTGCTGCGGACGTTATTTCAACCGTTGTATTATCTTCTGTAGCAATGATGTCAAAAGCCGAATAACTGTTGCTGTTGTTGGATTGCTGCGTGTAATTAATAGAGTAATAATCTTTAGCCAGGGCGGCTACGGGCAATACCAGTGTTGCGCCCGAAACGCTTTCGGCATAGATATGTGCATATACAACCACAGGTTTAGCCGATGTAATATGTATGCCTGTGTTGTATATGCCCTGCCTGCCTAAAAAAGCGGAGGCCGGTATATCAACGAAGCTTACCTGATTTGCGGTTACTGTAAATGGCTCACTAAAACTCCCGTCGGCCAGGGAAACTGTACCAGTAGTTGAAAGATCAGAGGTGATGTACAGCACCATCTGGCTGCGCGGTTCCCGGCCAATTACCGGCCCTACAGGAGGGCCGACATGATCCATCCAGGCCGTCCAGAATTCGGTGCCTTTGTTGGTTGTATTTGCCTGGCTGTAGGAAACAACGGAACACCCGCATAGGCAGATCATTAAATAAACGCATCTGAGCAGTACTTTTAACCTGTTCACTGTATAATGAGGGTATCACCTGCCTGAGAACAGAAATTCGGCCATGCAGGCGCTTAAAATTACAGAAAGATAACTACTTGTATGGTTGTAAGCGCAGAAATAATAATGTAAATATGGGTCTTAAAAACCATCATTAAATATTACCAGTATTCAACATTGGTAATTTTACCGCAGTCATTCACAACTATTCAGTCACCAGCCTGGCCGGGTTGGGCACGAAATTAATAAACGACTCCAAATTATGGGCGTAAGCCTGCTCATTAAGCTGGTAATAATATGCGCCCTTCTTTGATGACAACCTATCCTTTTCGGCCAGCTTAATAAGCAAACCGGTAGAAAGCAGTTTGCGGCTGAAGTTACGGTCATCAAAAGTTGTTTGATAAACGCTTTCGTAAAGCAGCTGCAGCTGGGGTATGGTAAATCTGCCGGGCAAAAGTTTAAATAACACCGGATGCAGGGCTGCCTTATAACGCAGCTGTTTCTTGGCCATTTTCACCATCGTACCGTGGTCAAATATCAGGCTGGGAATTTTATTCAGTGTAAACCATTCTGCATAATAATCGTGGCTCAGTTGCTGCTCATATTCTAATAAATCAATCAAAGCGAAATAAGCAACTGAAATGGTACGTTCCACAGGATCGCGGTTAGGTTCGCCGTAAACCTGCAATTGTTCTAAATAAACCTGGCTAAGCCCCGTCATTTCCCTCAACACCCGTACGGCGGTCTGGGCAGGCGCTTCGGCAGGCTGCACAAATCCTCCCGGCAGGCTCCAGTTACCCTTTTCAGGTTCAATAGCCCGCTTTACCAGCAACAGCTTCAGCTGTACACCATCAAACCCAAATATAATACTATCAATAGCAACCAGCATACGCGTTTGCCCGTTGTACTTCTGCATAAAATTTGTAAGGCTTATCTGTTAATTTGTTATAAGCTGGTAAAATACAAAAAAATGCGGACAAAGTAGTTTTGCCGGCTGATTGATTTTCAATTGGTTAATAGCGCGCGTTTTTACAACATATTAAAAACATATTTTTTTTATAACAGTTGTATAGCTATCAATTAAACATTAACATCTATTACTATGTCAACCACATCAGAAGTATTAAGCGATCTTATTAAAATCAATAATGACCGTGTGGACGGTTACGAAAAAGCGCTCAAAGATTTAGGCGAAGGCAACGAAGACCTGAAAAGCCTCTTTGAAGAATACAGCCAGCAAAGCCGCAAGTTTGCACAGGAATTAACTGCTGATGTTGCCAAACTTGGCGGCGACGCAGAAACTTCAAATAGCGTAAGCGGCACTATCCACCGTGCGTGGATTGATGTAAAGGCTTTATTTACCGGCAAAGACCGCCATGCAATTCTGGCCGAGTGCGAGCGCGGCGAGGATGCTATTAAAAAAGCTTACACAGATGCCTTAGCGCCGGATAGCGGCTTATCAGCAGAATATACTTCAACTATAAGCAGCCAGTCATCAGAAATTCTGGCAGCTCATAATAAAATCAAAGCATTGCGCGATAGCAGCAATTAATATCTATTGCTGCATAACAAAAAAAGCTGCCTGATCAGGCAGCTTTTTTTGTTGGCAAACTTACCGGTATTACTTTGCAGCGATCAACTATCTGATATTTGATTTATACTGCTTTATTTTCAAGTATGCTTGTTACAAAAAGGTACTTGATGGGTTCGGATGATTACTGTTAAAATTCTATAAAATGGCTGGCAATGCGTTTACGGAAAATGATGTTATCATATGGGGACCGGCTGATGCGGACAAGACACTTGTTTTTCTTCATTACTTCGGCGGCTCGGCCGATACCTGGCAGTGGGTAGCCCAGGGGCTTAAAAGGCAATACCGCTGCATGGCTGTTAATTTGCCTGGCTTTGGCGGAACTAAGCCGCTTGAAACACCTTCGGTTAAAAATTTCGCCCAACATACCTTACAATTGCTTAAAAGCCTCCAGGTAGAAAAATATACTCTTATCGGGCACTCTATGGGCGGCAAGGTAGCCATGCAGATGGCAGCCGATGCACCTGTAGGCAGCATACAACAATTAATTCTGTTAGCGCCTTCACCGCCTACTTTTGAGGATGTGCCCGAACAGGAAAAGCAGCAAATGCTTGTTCACCCAAGCGCTGAGGCCGCTGTTGCCAATATCAAAAAAAACAGCGTACAGCCGCTTACTACCGATATGTTCGAGCTTGCAGCAGGCACTAATTATATGGTTGACGGCAACACCTGGCGATGGTGGATTGAGCACGGCATGACGGATTCTATCGCAGCTGATGTAGCCGGTTTGCAAATGCCGGTTACAGTAATTGCCTCTAAGGATGATCAGGCAATTACGCCCAAAATGATTAAGGAGCAGGTTATGCCCAACCTGAAAGGCGCACGCCTTATTGAGACGCAGGGGTTTGGGCATTTGTACCCGCTTGAAGGCCCGGTATGGGTAGCAGAATTGCTTGCACAGCTGGTTAAGTAACGGCTCATTGGATTGTCATGTCAATTAAAAAAATTTTCAGCGACAGGTATTCTGTATTAAATAACGGTAAAAAACAGGTTTCTTTGTAAACCAATGTCTCTGTTTATCGCCTCACTCAATTCAGGAAGTAATGGTAACTGTTACTATGTAGGTAACAGCAGGGAAGCTGTACTTATAGATGCCGGCATATCATGCCGGGAGATAGAAAAGCGAATGTACCGGCTGGGCCTGTCAATGCAAAATGTGAAAGCTCTGTTTATTTCGCATGAGCATTCTGATCACATCCGCGGTGTACCTGTGCTGGCTAAAAAATATAGTTTGCCAGTTTATATCACGCCGCGTACGCATGCACATGGCCGTCTGGATTTGAATGCTGAGCTGATGTTTAGTTTTCGCCATCATCAGGAAATAGCCATAGGTGAATTAACTGTTACCGCGTTTTTAAAACATCATGATGCCATAGAGCCGCATAGCTTTACCATTACCGGCAACGGAATTACAGTTGGCGTATTTACTGATATCGGCGTACCCTGCGCCAATTTGGTTGATCACTTCAGCCGGTGCCACGCTGCCTTCCTGGAAGCTAATTATGATGAGCAAATGCTGCATCAGGGTCGCTATCCTTACCATCTCAAAAGGCGTATCAGCGGCGGTAAGGGTCACTTGTCGAACCGGCAGGCGCTTGATGTTTTTAAAGCTTACCGGCCTCCTTTCATGAGCCATTTACTTTTAGCCCACTTATCAAAAGATAATAATTGCCCTCAGCTGGTGCAGCAGCTATTTGCACAGCACGCGGGCAGCACTCAGGTAGCCGTTGCTTCACGTTACCAGGAATCCGCCGTTTATCACATTCAGCATGTCGGGTATCATCATGTACGCCTCACCGTTCCTCCGGTTGAGCTGAAGCCGGCACAATACTCACTGTTTTAGTATTTGAATATTTATTACAGTTAACTGATGGTTTGGCCGGCTTGGTTACAAACTGCAATGCCGGCTTTGCGTTAATTGTACTGTTGCATTTGATAAATCCCTGCAACTTTATTAAGGGGATTGACAGAATAATAAATTTAATAATAGCACAAACTATGGAATATAGACAATTGGGCGCATCAGGATTGAAAATACCTGTGTTAAGTTTCGGAACGGCCACCTTTGGAGGCGGCAACCGGTTTTTCAAGGCATGGGGCAATACTCAATTGGAGGATGCCAAAAAACTCATCCGCTTATGTTTGGATGCCGGCGTTAATTTATTCGACACTGCCGATGTGTACTCCGGAGGATTATCGGAAGAAATTTTGGGTAAAACGCTCGAAGGGTTACGCCATGAAGTATTGATATCTACCAAGGCAACATTTGCCATGGGCAGCGGGCCGAACGATTACGGATCTTCGCGGTATCATTTAATCAAATCATGCAATGACAGTTTGCGCCGGTTGAATACCGATCATATTGATATCTATCACATGCATGGCTTCGACGGCAACACGCCGGTTGAGGAAACGTTGCGTGCGCTGGACGATTTGATTACTAGCGGAAAAGTACGCTATATTGCCTGCTCCAATTTTTCCGGCTGGCATCTGATGAAGTCATTGTCAGTTTCAGAGCGCTACGGCTGGGCGCGTTACATCGGCCATCAGGCTTATTACTCATTGTTGAATCGTGAGTTTGAGTGGGAACTGATGCCATTGGGCATTGATCAGAAAGTGAGCACCATTGTTTGGAGTCCGCTATCATCAGGACAGCTAAGCGGCAAGTTCAGGCGTAATCAGCCCGTGCCCGAAAGTTCACGCATCAGCCAGGGCGGCGGTCATGGGCCTGCTACCAATTTTGAACGCTTGTACCACATTATTGACACCCTGGATGAAGTTGCCGAAGAAACCGGAAAATCAGTTGCACAAATAGCCTTAAACTGGCTTTTGCAGCGCCCAACCGTAGTAAACTTAGTGATAGGCGCCCGTGATGAAGAACAGCTTAAACAAAATCTGGCTGCCGCCGGCTGGAATCTGACTACCGAACAAATCAAAAAACTCGATGATGCCAGCTATGTTGATCCCATCTATCCCTACTGGCATCAGCGGCAAAATACCAATCTCAACCCGTTGCCTAAGTTTTATTAGCAGGTCAAAGTTTCGTTAATTTCAATCCTGTTCATGAACAAAGCCATAAAGTTCTCATTACAGGCAATTTATGGCTTTGTTTTTGTAGCTATCTATATATCTGCCTGATATATCCCCTTATTAATATGAAACAGCGATTAAGCAGTTATGCTATTCAACTCAGCGGTTTAATTTAAATACTGCCATTTAAAAATTATCAGATTTTGATTTATCAAAATCTATAAAATCTTGCGACTGATTACCGCAAGCCGGCCCTGAGCATGAGGCCGGGTATTTAGTTGAATGTTGGTTGTTGATTTACCGGCATTCTATGCGTTCAGGGGTGAGAGCCTGAACGCATTTTTCATGTTGATGCAATTAAAACAGTATTCTGGTTAAATAACCCTTCAGATGTCTCATGCTCTGTATAGCTCAGCAGTGGGTTATTTTTGCATAACCATAACGCCGTTGATCAATAAAGTGCTGCCGCCATCAGCAACAATGTTGTACACCTTTTGTATGCCCCCGGTCTGCTCTATTTTCTGCAACACTGTGTAAGTTTCATATTTACCGGTGTGTTCGTTCAGGCAAAGCACTTGCTGGCCTTGCATTACTTCTCCCATTTTCATGCTGCCCTGTGCTGTCATCATGGGGTGGTTGGGTGTAGCCTGCAGCACCTTGCCGGTTAGCATTACGTACTGCCCTGCCCTGGTTGTATGGGTGCGGGCCGATATCAGCAGCAGCCTGGTAAGTGCATAATTTTTTGCCGCATGTACCGTTAGCTCCTTAACCTTAACAGCGGCAGGTTTACTGGTTACCGGATCAAGAGAGATAATCTCGTCACCGCCTTTTATTTCCTTCAGCATTTTCTTAGCTCCGTTTGCCATCGTAACTTCTTCCTCGCCCGGAAAGCATATGTCATTACCATAGGTGGCCGCCTCCTCTTTCATGTCCTTGCCGCCATTCAATACCCGATATTGCTGAAAGCTTAATTCCTTAGATAGAACGTAAGACAGTTTAAGAATGTAGTTCTTTTCTTCTTTGTTAATATTGTCAATATCCTGAAAATACTTTCCCCAAACTTTGCCATCAGCTGTAAAATCCGGTACTACGGCTTTATATGTTTTGCCTTTCTCATTAGTGTAAAAAACCATCAGGCCAATTTCCTGCATTCCGTCTTTAGCAACAAGCTTGTACAAGTCAATCCGCTTTTTTAAACCGTCTTCGCCAGTGATGAAATACGGTTTACGGCTCTCATACCGGTCAAGAATGTAGGCATTATCAAATTTGGCGTAGCTTTCCTTGTCCAAATCTGTAATGGTAAAAGTTTGCGCTTTGTTGTATTCTGTCAGCGTTAGCGGCCTTGGGTTTACTTTGGGCTGTGCCTGTGCAATGTGAAAGGCTGATGCAATAATAAGTGCCAGTAAAAGTTTGCGCATAAATATCATAATGTGTTTAAAGTATGCCTGTTCAACAGTTGCCAGGCGGCATGGTCAAAAGAAATAATAAAGGAACAGGAACTGAAACCGTAAAATCTGCTTCTATATCCTGTCCCTATTTTTGTTTAATTCAATAAGGCCAATGGTTTAAGACAATTGTTTGAATGCCTCAGCAAAGGTTTGCATCTCGTCCATGCGGCCAATGCTTACGCGGCACCAGTCTTTATTGTTAAACTTCCAGTAACGGATGCTTACTCCCCGGTTAGCCATTTCGGCGGCAAACCGTGAGCCATCCATTTTGACAGGAAACAATACAAAATTAGTGGATGAGGAAATGTAATCATACCCTTCCTTTTTTAACACAGAGTACAGATATGCCTTCGAAGCATTGGTTTTAGCCAGCGCATCCTGCAGAAAATCTTTTTCCTGATAAGCCGCCAGGGCTGCTGCTACTGTAGTGGCTGATAAGCTCATCATACCGGTTGCGTATTTAGACATTATTCCGATGGTTTCCGGCTGTGCAACCACATACCCGCATCGCAGGCCGGCAAAGCCGTACAATTTGGAAAAGGTACGGGCAACAATTATATTCTGCCCGGCCTTAACCGCGCCGATCATGGTTGCGCTTTGCGGGTCGGGCAGGTAATCAATATAAGCTTCATCTACAAATACAGGCACCTTTTTGCTTACGCGCTCACAAAAGGCCTTCAGTTTAGCCTTATCCACTACAGTTGCAGTAGGATTGTTGGGATTGCATACGTAAACCAGGCCGGTGCTCGGGCCAACTTTGGCTTCCATAGCGTCCAGATCTAATTTATAGTCTGCCGTTAACGGCACCTTAACTATTTTGCTGCCCAGCTTTGCCGCTGATGACGGCAGGTCGGCATAGGAAGGATCGCCGGTGATGATTTCGGCTCCGTTGGCGCCGTAATGAATAGCTGCTGCCAGCAATAAGGGTGTTGAACCGGAATCCATTAAAATGTTTTGCTGACTGATACCCTCATAGGCGGCAATCTTTCCGTTTAACTCCATGCTATGCATAAAGGGATACTGGTAGCTCATATCCAGGGCATCCTGTATGGCCTTTTTTGCCGCGGGCGACGGGCCAAAAGGGTTTTCATTAGCAGATAGCCGGGCCTTGATAGCAACCGGCGACTGTAATATTACCGATGCATCGGCAGCCAGACCGCTCTCAGCCGGGCGATACAACGGCTTTGCAGGCATCGCTGCCAGCTTGCTTACAGCGCCCGAAAAGAATGCCATCCCTCCGGCCATAAAGGCGCTTGATTTAATCCAGTTTCTGCGATTAATTGTTGCCATGATTATGTTTTTTAATGTTTGGTGTTAACCCTTTGTGCCTTTTTCCGGGTAGGCTACCCTGGTTTCGGTTACGCGCCCGTGCATAGCAGCCACTACGCTGCGTGCCGATTCAAATGCCCCGGCCATCCATGCGTTTAAGTAAGTTAAATGTTCGCCTGCAAAATATACGTTGCCATCGGGTTTCAGCAAAGCCGGATAATAGTCGCGCCGGGTATCAGTACTATATACCGCCCATCCGCCAAGATTATATCCGGCCTTGTGCCAGCTTACCGAAAATGAATGCTCAAATTCGGTGTCATACTGCGGATGTATCATCCGGCCTTTTTGCAGCGCCAGTTTTTCGCGCTCAGCATAACTCAAATCTCCAACCCGTTCTGCCTTATCATTAAAATTATAATAACCTATCAGGATGCCTTTTTTATCCAGGTAGTTATAGGACGGATAAAAGATTTGCGTTAAATCATTATTAGTATGAGTAATACCGCCGTAAATGCTCTCATCTTCTTCCCAAAAGCGGCGCTTAAACTGTAACCCTATTTTGCCGGTTTTTATATAACTTATGTAATCAATAGCCCGGCTTACATCTGATGAAAAATTATGATTTGCATTGCTCAGCACCGGTAAGGGCAGCGTACAGATACATAAGTCGCCGCTGATAGCATGTTCACCCTGTGCATCCTTGTAAATTACTTTCACGCTTTCGGGCAGGTTGGTAATTGAAGTAACCTCCGCCCCTGTTTTGAGCATTGGCGAGATTCGGCCTTCCAGAGCTTTGGCAATCTGATCCATACCGCCGACGGCCTGAAACATAGTGCCCTGCAGTTCATAGGTATATTCGGCCACATTATAAAAGTCGGGGTCCATCAAGCCCGAGTGGATAATATCGGCCAGCTTATGCGGATCGGCAACCCTGCCGGGCTTGTTGCCTGCGCCCGGCGATTCAAGATACCCCCTGCGGGCAGAGGCTTTGTATAATTTATCGGCATCGAGCCCGCCCTCGGCCATCAGATATTCAATAACCTTTTCAGCATCTTCTTTAGTCAGGCCGGCATCGAGGCTGCTGTGGTCTATACTCTTGGCCAGCATTTCGGTCATGTAACCGCGTACATCATTATGAACTTCGCGGGTGCGTATCTTTTTGTTGGATAACGGGCCTTTACCTTCAGCAAAATAGTAAGTATTTTCGTTAACGTTATTATATACCTGTATAGGCACACCCAATTCTTTGCAGTAGTGCAGGGTTAACTGATGGTGATGCGGTATGCGGGAGGGGCCTGCGTTAAAATACAAGCCATCATCAAAATTTGCAGTGACAGCCGGCTTATCAATCTCCGTATAAGTGCTGCCTTTTCTGATACTCCAGCACCGGCCGCCGGTGCGCTGGCGCGCTTCAAGAACAGTACACTGATAGCCTAACTTATTTAATTCATAGGCACAGGCCATACCGGTTAAACCTGCACCTAAAATGATTATTCGTTTCCCGTTTCCGCTTCCCTGCAGATTAAAAGCATGGGCAGGGGCCGATTTTAAAAGCCCCAATGCCAGCATTGCCGGATAAGTTCCGCCTGCCAGCATAGCGCCTTTGCTCAAAAAATCCCGTCTCGATATTGCTTTCACGACAATATTTTGATATAATTCATATTATAAAGGTAATCAAATGGTTAATTTAATAAAAATTTCAATACAAAAGTTAAGTTTTAATTCAAAAAATAAATAAACAGCTATTATAACAAAAAAAATGGTTAAAAATTAGCCTTTTCACTGCTTATATTTAATAAGAACAATCACTTAACTCTTAAATTTTGAAAATTACTTATGTTGTGTGGGTAATATCAACATAAAATAGAACAATCACTGTTTTTTATCAAAAGCTGCAATATATTTCAGTGTTACTGGTCTTGGCTAATCTGTACTAATTTGCAGAAATCTATTAATTAAGGGTTTCGTTCTTCATGAACTAAGCTATATGCCGTTGCCCTGCCAATAGGTAAATTTTGGAATGCCCGCTGCCACAATACTTCATCCTTAATTTTAACCGGTTTATTTGCGCTAACCGGAATTCGCCGGCTGCTGACTTTAAATTTGTATCTTTAATCTCTTGAGCAACTTTAATTATTTGCAAACGTAAAAAGCTAATAGTAACCAGTTAGACAACTTTTTTTGAAAAAATCAGGCAATACGGGCACCGGCAGCTTATGGCACGAGTACAATTTTACCGCGTTTGGCTATAAACGGCTTCTGTATTGTATTTTGCTCTGCCTTCCGTTTATGGGTTACGCACAGCATAAAACTCTGGAATTTTCGCACATCGGTACCAGTGAAGGCTTATCGCAGCTTAATGTGAACTGTATCTTTCAGGATAAAAAAGGTTTCATCTGGGTAGGTACCCGCAACGGGCTTAATAAGTTTGACGGTTACCGCTTTACAGTTTATAATTTCAATCCCGGCGACAGCAATTCAATCAGCAGTAATGCCATTAATGATATTGCGGAAGACGGCCATGGCAACATCTGGCTGGCCACTCAAAACGGGCTGAACATGTTCGACAAGAACACCGGCCACTTTATCCGGTACCAGCATAATCAGTATAAACGCAACAGCCTTTCCGACAACGTTATCCTTCACCTTGCTTTTGCGGGTAACAACACATTGTGGGTGGCTACTCAAAACGGCGGCCTGGAAGAATTCAATATCGACAGGCACAGCTTCCGGCATCATTTGCATACCGACAATGATCCTAACAGCATCAGTGACAATTATGTACGTACAGTTTATATAGATTCGCAAAAACGTTTATGGGCAGGTACTCACAGCGGCGGCCTGAATTTATACAATCCGCAAAGCCGTACCTTTACCAGATTTCCTTTTAGAGATCCGGTTACCAATGCCCGCTTCGCCGGTAACACCATGTGTATTTTTGAAGATAAGCAACAGCAGCTATGGGTAGGAACCATGGAGGATGGCTTGTTTTTGTTTAACCGTGACCACAAAACGTTTAAGCGATTTGCCTACGATAAAAGTAACCCTAATTCAATTTCGAGCAATGCCATTTATAGCCTGGATACTGACGATGACGGCAACCTGTGGATAGGCGCTGAAAACGGCGGCCTGTGTGTACGCAGCCATTTAAGCGGACGAATTTACCGCTATCAGCATGATGACATTGACAGCAAGAGTATCAAGGGCAATTCCATCTATGCCATCTACAGAGACCGGATGGGCAATATGTGGCTGGGCGCTTTCAGCGGAGGTTTAAATCTATACAAAAAATCAACAGCCGCCTTTAATCTTTATCAGCATAATTCACAGCCGCAAAGTTTGTCGAACAACCTGGTGCTCGATATTTTTGAGGACAGGCAGCAGAATATTTGGGTAGG
>CAXTAP010000039.1:17800-27509 GCA_964241965.1 uncultured Mucilaginibacter sp. | reverse complement strand
TTCCGCCGGGCAGCGGCGAGTTGGCAAGCGGCTTAAATGGCGAAGGCCGGATGGCGGAACCTGATGAAATTGTGAGTTTTATTATTCAACACAGATCGGCACAGCTGCCTTTGGCTAACTGCAAAGCCCTGGTTACTGCCGGGCCCACTTACGAGGCTATTGATCCGGTTCGGTTTATCGGCAACCATTCCTCTGGCAAAATGGGCTTCGCTATGGCAGATGAACTGGCGCGTTTAGGTGCCGATGTAAGGTTAATTACCGGGCCTGTTGCACAAATAAGTCAACAGCCGGCCGTAAAGCGTATTAATGTTACATCGGCTGCAGAAATGCTGACCGCTTGCGAACAGCATTTTGCAGAAGCAGATATTTGTATCATGAGCGCTGCAGTGGCCGATTATACGCCGGTAAATCCGCAATTACAGAAAATAAAGAAGCGTGAAGGCAATTTAACCGTAGAACTGAAAAAAACCGTTGACATTTTAAAACGCCTGGGCGAAAGTAAACGTACAAATCAAGTACTGGTTGGCTTCGCTTTAGAAACCAATAATGAAGAGCAGTATGCTATGGAAAAATTAAAGAGCAAAAATCTTGATTTTATTGTACTCAACTCCCTTAATGATGCAGGCGCCGGCTTTAAAACAGATACAAATAAAATTACAGTGATTGACCGCCGCCTTGTAAAAACAGTTTTTGAACTTAAAAACAAAACTGAGGTTGCCCGTGATATCTGCCGCAAAGTAATTGAATTATTGCCTGCATGAAAAGATTGAGCATCCTGTTTATTTTAGTTGGATTGAGCTGCGCAGCTATGGCGCAGGATTTAAATGCACGGGTAACCGTAGTATCGCCTAAACTGCAAACTACCAGTAAACGCATCTTCCAAGCGCTGGAGAATGCGATGCGGGAATTTTTGAATGGCCGGAAATGGAGCCCTGATGTAATAAAGCCTGATGAGCGGATAGCCTGTAACTTTTTACTGAACATTACTGCCTGGGACGGCGGCAGTAATTTTAGCGGCGAATTGCAGGTACAATCAAACCGGCCGGTATATAATTCATCCTATAATACTACGCTGCTGAATGTAAACGACCGCGACTTTGATTTTGTATATACCGAGGGGCAAACCATTGATTATAACGACCAGAATTTTCAAAGTAATTTGAGTTCGGTAATGGCCTTTTATGCCTATGTGGTAGTAGGGCTCGATTATGACAGTTTTTCGAGGTATGGCGGCACGGCTGCTATTTCAAGCGCGCAGAATGTGGTAATTAATGCACAATCTTCTTCTTACAAAGGCTGGAAAGCTTTTGACAATAACACCAACAGCCGTTATTGGCTGTCGCAAAATCTCATCGATAAAACTTACATTCCGCTGCGCAGCTTTATATATGATTATCACCGCAACGGCCTGGATATTCTGGCTGATAATGCAGGCAAAGGCCGCAGTAATATTACAGCCCTGTTGCCGGTGCTCACCCAGCTTGACCGTACCCGCATAGGTGCTATGTGGCCAACCGTATTCTTTACAGCCAAGAGTGACGAACTGGTATCCATCTACAGCGGTGCTTCGCCGCAAGAGAAGCTGCAGGCTATGAATATATTGCTGCAGGCCGATCCGGCTAACGGCAATAAATATCAGCTGCTGCAAAAAAACTGATGTTCATGCAATCGCCTTTTGCTTCAGGCAAACATTTAAACACTCATACTTAAGCGGTTACTAGCCTCAGTTTTTCACTTACAATAAAATTTTTAAATTTAATTTGCATTTACGAAAACCGTCGTAGATATTTGTACGAAGCAATTCGTATATATGAAACCTACTGAAAGTGAACTGGAAATATTGCAGATATTGTGGGCCGGCCAGCAGGCTACCGTACGTGAGGTGCACGAGGAGTTAACCAAAAGCAAAGAGGCCGGCTATACTACCACCCTTAAGCTGATGCAGATTATGTTTGAAAAGGGGCTGGTTGACCGCGATGCATCTGCCAAAACACACGTTTACCGGGCGCTTATTACCCGCAAACAGGCGCAAAAATCAGCTTTGGATAAAATTATGGCTACAGTATTCAAAGGCTCAACTTCCGATCTGGTGATCCAGGCGCTGGGTAACCATAAGGCATCTAAAGATGAGATTGAGGCCATCAGGCAATACCTGCAAAAATTCGATTAACAGACAACTCGCAGTTATGGAAAATATCTGGTTCTCGGCAAGTCGCATATTAGGTTTAAGCCTGATGCACTCCCTATGGCAGGGATTATTGATTTATATGTTCATCAAATTGTTGTGCTGGTGCATTCCTGCTATCACATCCAAAAACAGATACCGGCTGGCCACCGGTGGGCTAATCGTGCTAACATTTTGGTTTATTTATACCCTTATTGTACAGTACAGTCAGGTTGCTGCATCGGCAAAGGCTATGGCTCACGTTAACCTGAACAATATACTGCCCTTTATACTGAAGCAACACGCTGCGGCAACTGAGCATCGTTACTATTTCGACCTGAATATTTACCTACCTTATATCACTGCATTATACATCAGCGGGTTTGTACTGAATACAGGCCGGCTGGGTTATTCATGGTATAATCTGCATCAAATAAAAAGCAGGGTGCAATTTTCAATGCAATTACAGCAAAGGCTGAATAATTTAATGCATCATTTTAATATAAGTCAGCCAATAAAAGCAGCTCTGTCAAACCTGGTTGATGTTCCTTGCATAACCGGCTATTTGAAGCCCATATTGCTGATACCGGTAACTTTAACTACTACCCTTTCTGCCGAAGAAGCAGAAGCCATTTTATTGCATGAACTGGCGCACATCAGCCGCCACGATTATTTGCTGAAGGTATTACAGCAAATCATAGATACATTGCTATTCTTTAATCCGTTTGTGCATTTGCTCAGCAGGCTGATGGATGCCGAATGCGAGCATAGCTGCGATGATTTGGTGGTGGCTGTTACCGGCCAGCCGCTTACCTATGCACAAGCCCTGTTAAAACTGGAAAGCGACCGCCGCCAAAATCTGCAGCTGGCCCTGGCAGCCACCGGCAGAAAATATTACCTTTTTAACCGCATACAACGTATCATGAAAACACAAAAAAACAACGTAAATCTGCGTCCGCTGTTACTTAGCCTGCTCATCATCAGTGTAAGCGTAAGCAGCATTGCCTGGCTCAATCCCAAATTGGAAAACGGCAGACTATCTGTAAAAATAGAAAAGCCCGCTCCTGTTACCCGATTATTAGCAGATACTGTTAAGAAAGAAAAAACTGTAACCAGACAAAATGTTAGGATTAAAACCGATCATCATACACCTGATAAACATACCAGCAATGATCCGCAGTTAAATGCATTAACAGCAGAAGTTGAAAAACATGCAGATGCCATTGGCAAAATGTACGACGGGCCGGAATTTCAAAAGTATGCAGAAGATTTGGGAAAACAGGGTGAAGAACTTGCTGCCAGCATCAATACCCCGCAAATGCAAAAACTGATTGCAGAGCAGGCAGAATTAAGCGCAAATGTTAATTTATACATGGCCAGAACGTCTGTCAATGAGAAAGCTTTGAACAAGGAAATGGAAAAGGTTGGTGCTCAAATAGGCGAATATTATAAAAGCCCCAGGTTTTTGGCGCTCAGCAAAGAGCTGGGCGAAAAAAGTGCAAAGTTATCAGCACCTGATGTAAACAGCGCCGAGTACAAACAAAACATGGCCGCCATGAGCCAGATTACCAAATCAATAGCTGAATTTAATAGTTCACCTGAGATTCAAAAGCTGCAGAAAGAAATAAGCCGGATTGCCAGCCAGATTGTAAAACCTTACAATGCTGATTATACCAGGCAGCAGGTAAATCAGAAATTGTTATTAGACAGTATCAGCAAAATTTACAATGCGGAATTTGCCAGGCAGAATAAGATCAATACGGATATGATGACTGAAAAAATACGCAAATTTCAACAAGGTGCCGAGATGCAGGCAGAACAGCAGAAATTGAATGAGGCAACCCAAAAGCTGCAAACTTACATGAACAGCCCTGCTTATAAAAAAACGCACAAGCAAGAGGCCGGAGAATTGTACCGCCCTGAAAAACCGGAAGTAAAAGAACAGCCGGAAAAGCCCTGAAATTACCCTGAAAACACTGACAGGCCAGCCATACAGATTGCGCTGGCCTTATTTGTTGTTTGAAATCTGCTGCCGGTAATACTATAATTACCTGATGCACAAAACCGCAATTCAAACTTTATTGTGTTTAAGCGTTTTTAACTGTTGAAACGCACTATGAAAAATGTAAGGAGCTCATCAGGCAAAGGATTTGCACTGCTCGGCCTGTGTGTGATGGCTGCAAGCAGTATCAGCCGGGCAAACAAATTGCCAGCTGCAGTAAATAATACTCCGGTTAACACACCCTTTTTATTGCCCGATACCGGAAAAGTTAGCCCGAACATTAAACTTTATAACGACCCGACACTTAACAGGCTAACCGCCGAGGTTAACAAGCATGCCGACGCCATTACCCGGCTTTTTAACAGTAAAGATTTTCAGGCTTATCCCGACGAAAACAGCAAGGAAGTGAAAGAATTTGAGCAGTATTATAAAAGTGCACCGGTACAAAAACAGGCCGATCAGCAAGCGGCAAAATATGGCAGCCTGAAAATATACCAAACGAATAAAACAGCCGAAGAAAAGATAAATCAGCAAATGGCAGCGCTGAGCCGTGGTATAGACCGCTATTTTGAAAATGCAGAGTATAAGCGCCTGAATGAAGAACTGATCCGGGAAAGCAATAAATTATCGGCTGTTAAAGTAAACAGTGCAGCTTACAAGGTTCACTTAACCAGAATAACATCTCTGCGAAAATCAGTTACCGGTTACACTAACTCGCCTGATTTAAAAAAACTCCGGGCACAAATGAGTGCGCTATCGCTTCAGATTGCCAGGCAGAACTCATCGCCCCGGTATGTAAGGCAAAAGGAGGCAGTAGATCAGCTGCATGATAGCCTGTCGGTTGTGTACAATGAGCAGTACGCCAAAAAACACACGCAGGAAGCAAAAGCTTTTACTGCCAGGATGAATGGTTTTGAAAAAAGCGACGAATTAAAAAAAGAGAGGATTTTACTAAACAGGGCATCACAGGCGCTGGATGCTTACCTGAACAGCCCTGCCTATAAGAAACGTTTAAAAAATCATCAATAATCATTTTCAAGCAAATGGTCAAGCAGTAAAATATGCTTCAAATCAAAGTCATTATGCAAAGAGGGGCTTAAAATGTCCGCCGTAAACTAATATTTTCAGGCATGATATTCGTAACTTAGTATCCTTAAAATAAGGGATAACTTTTAATATGCTGCAACAGCTTGCCATTAACAACTATGCTTTAATTGATAACCTGGAGATTGGTTTTGACCGGGGATTAAACATCCTGACCGGCGAAACAGGGGCAGGTAAATCTATCATTTTAGGGGCATTATCACTCATATTGGGCCAGCGCGCTGAGAGCCGCTATTTTTTTAATCAGCAAAAAAAATGCGTTATTGAAGGATCTTTTAAGATAACCGGCTTTCATTTAAAAGCCTTTTTTGAAGAGAACGACCTGGATTATGAAACAGTAACGGTACTGCGCCGGGAAATATCGGCCGACGGAAAATCTCGCGCCTTTGTGAATGATACGCCTGTAAACCTTAACCTGATGAAGCAGCTGGGCGAAAAGCTGATTGATATTCATTCACAACATGCCACTTTGGAAATCAACGACCCGGAGTTTCAGCTTCTGGTAGTGGATGCGGCCGCTAAACATGCCGACTTGCTGATCAGCTACCAGGGCAAGTATCGCAGCTACCGAAAGGCTGTCAGCCGCCTGCAGCAATTAACGGATGAAAGTGAAAAGGCTAAAGCCGATCTGGATTATTTTCAGTTTCAGTTCGATGAACTGGAAAAAGCCGCCCTGCAGCCCGATGAGCAGGAAATAATGGAGCAGGAACTGTACGCCTTCAACAATGCCGAAGAAATTAAGCGCAACTTAACCGGCGCCAATTATTTAATGCAGGAGGGCGAAACTTCGGCTGTTTTACAGCTGCGCGAAGCCGGCCATCAGTTATCGGCCCTGGAAAAATACAGCCCGGAGGTAGCGGAGCTTTACCAGCGGTTAAACAGTGCAGTAATTGAATTAAAGGATATTGCCTCGGAGATAGAGCAGCTGGAAGAACGTACGCAGATAAACGAAGAGCGTGCCTATGAAATAAACAACCGACTTACCTTAATTTACACATTACAAAAAAAGCATCGGGTAAGCAGTAATGAAGAACTGCTGGCCATCCAGGATGATCTGTCGGCCAAGTTACAACGGGCTATATCGGGCGATGAGGAGATCGGGGAACTGCAGGAGCAGATCAGCCTGCAAAAGGAGGAGCTGGAAAAACTGGCCGGTGAATTATCCGCCAACCGCAAGGCAGCCCTGCCGGAGATTGAAGGCCAGGTAATGCAAACCCTGGCCGAAATGGGCATGGGCAACGCTATCCTGAAAATTGAGCAGCAGCGCACGCCGGGCTACGAACTCACAAAAAATGGTGCCGACCAGATTAAATTTTTATTTACGGCCAACAAAGGCCATGCGCTGTCTGAAATGAGCAAGGTGGCTTCGGGCGGTGAACTTTCGCGGCTAATGCTGAGCATCAAGTCCATCATAGCCCGCTACACAGCCCTGCCAACCATTATTTTTGATGAAATTGATACCGGCGTATCCGGTGAGGTAGCCAACAAGGTAGGGCAGATTATGGAACGCCTGTCGCAAAACCTACAAGTAATAACCATTACCCACCTGCCGCAAATAGCCAGCAAGGGTAACAGCCATTATTTTGTATTTAAGGATAATGAAGGCACTGCCACGGCCACCCGTATCAGGCAGCTGAACGCCAAAGAACGCGTTACCGAAATTGCTAAAATGCTAAGCGGCGATAATCCCGGCGACAGCGCCCTGAAAAATGCCCGGGAGTTGCTCAAAGCGTAATGACAGGCGTTTAGCAGGGTGTGGGTTTACAACATGGTGAGTTTATATCTTGGCTTGCAGTAACTCGCAAATAATCTATACCTTTACCGCCACTCCATAAAATCACTCAAAACAATGGCTTATAACTTACTTAAAGGTAAAAGGGGAATCATCTTCGGGGCGCTTGATGAGAAATCAATTGCCTGGAAAACGGCACAGCGCTGCCATGCTGAAGGTGCCGAGATTGTACTGACCAATGCGCCTATTGCTATGCGCATGGGCGCTATCAACCAGCTGGCCGAACAGGTTGGCGCACCGGTTATCCCGGCAGATGTTACGGTGACTGCTGACATTGAAAACCTGTTTGCTAAAACACAGGAACACTTTAATGGCGGTGTTGATTTCATTTTGCACTCTATCGGCATGAGCCTGAACGTGCGCAAAAATGTGGCTTATACGGATAACAATTATGATTTTACGCACAAGGGTTTTGATATTTCGGCGCTGAGCCTGCACCGCATTCTGCAATCGGCTATGAAACATGATGCTATGAATGAGTGGGGATCGGTAGTGGCCTTGAGCTATATTGCCGCCCAGCGCTATTTTCCGGGCTACAATGATATGGCCGATAACAAAGCCGTGCTCGAAAGCATTGCCCGCAATTTTGGCTATGAATACGGCATAAAAAAGCATGTGCGTGTCAATACCATTTCCCAGTCGCCAACCCGCACTACCGCAGGTTCGGGCGTAAAGGGCTTTGATGGCTTTATTGAGTTTGCGGAAAAGATGAGCCCGCTGGGCAACGCTGATGCTGATCAGTGCGCTGATTATTGCGTTACCCTATTTTCTGATCTTACCAGGATGGTTACCATGCAGAATCTTTACCACGACGGCGGCTTCTCCTTCACCGGCGTTACCCAGGCGGTAATTGATCAGATGGCTAAGTAACCAGGATTAATACTGATTTCGCTTTGTCATGCTGAGCGGTAGCGAAGAACCTGTACTTGAGTAAACAACTTTACAGGTTCTTGGCTACCGTTCAGCATGACATTTTTTGTTTATGCTCACTACCTTATCTCCAACTCATCCCTGTCCGGAAACTTTGGAAAGCGCGCATGCGGCTCCGTTTGGTACCAGAAAGAGGTAGTGGCGATGTCCGAGTGCTGCTGCAGATAGCGGCCATCATCGTGCCAGCCTAAATCCTGTATGGTTACTTTTAAATCCTTTTCAAATCGTATCGGGTCCATAATATGCCACCGGTACAGGCCAAAACGCTGCTGGGAATTATAAAGGCCATCAGGCCTGATCACCTGCGGCAAGCCGGAATACAACGTAGTAAAGGGAGTATATTGATGCGTAGTTTGATCTTCAAAGTTGTAGGAGCCTAAAAAATAATCCTCAGTACCGGTGCCGTTAACAGTTGGGAACTGCGTATCGCCATCCATAAAGAACTTGATCTCTCCCTCACCCCACCAGCCATTATTGGTAACGCCGACAGCCATATAGGTGCCTACATACTGGCCCTTACCCTTTACGCCATCCAGCAAAGTATGGATGGATTCCTTTGTAGGATTGGAACGCCGGAATTGTGCATGAAAATAAGCAGCATTTTTGGGCACGTTAGTTAAGGTATAGTCTATCTGATAATAAATGTTCACATTTTCGGCAGCTAAGTTCTGCACTGTGATACGGCAGTGGCTGCGAAAAGGCATTACCCAGTAAGAATTAAAGGCGCTGCCCGGGTTAACGGTAACCGGCTGTGATGAAACCTGTGCGTACCTGCCCCAGCCCATGCAAAAAAAATCGCCTAAAGGCACTTCAACCGATGGCTCAGTTTCACTATCCCAGTACATGCGCAGCACTAAGTACCGCCAGTTGCCTGTAGGTGTAATCCAAATGTGTTGTATGGCGCCTTGGTCAGCAATATCAGCCATTACCAGCGTTTCGCCTGCTTTTATAACCGCAAAGGGGTTCTCTTTCCAGCCCTGACCTAAGTCTCGTGCTGCGCTTCTGGCTAATCCGTTGATAGCCATGCCGCCTTTTCCTTTGGCCCCGGTTGGGTTTTCGGGACTGATGGATCGTGTTTTAGCATCCGAAAGCATATACAGATTGCTGATATCGGGGTGCAATCCGCTGTCTTGCTGGGCAAAAACGGCAGAATTACACATAGCAAGTAACACAACGAAAAATAAATTTTTTCTCATAAGGAATCATTTAACCGGTATATGAAGATGATTAAAATTATTGATTTATTGAAATAGTTTGTTACACAGCCAACTCAAATGTGCTGACATTGAAGATGCAATGAAATAACCGCTTAATTTCAGACAGCAGTAAAACTATAATTCTGGGGTACTGCTGCAATGTTCACTAATACCACATGCAACAAAAAAGGGCCGCCTGTTTCCAGGCAACCCTTACAATGTTAGAATTTTATCAGTTACTCCTGAGTTTTTTCCTCAGGCTTATTCTCACCTTCATTCTTTTTGGAGGAGACTCTCATTTCGTTGGCCTCCTTGTCAAAGTCAACTTCCATGATATCGCCTTCGGTTAATTCACCTTTCAGTATTTCCTCGGCAATCGGATCTTCCAGATATTTCTGGATAGCCCTTTTCAGCGGTCGGGCACCAAAATTCTGGTCATAGCCACGCTCGGCAATTACCTCCTTGGCGTTATCAGTCAGCTCAATTTTGTAACCTAATGACTGGATGCGGCCAAACAATGA
>CAXTAP010000039.1:13219-17700 GCA_964241965.1 uncultured Mucilaginibacter sp. | reverse complement strand
ATGATGATCGTATTCCTGAAGTCAACCTTACGGCCTAATGAATCCGTCAACTGCCCTTCATCCAGCACCTGCAGCAGTATGTTAAATACGTCCGGATGAGCCTTTTCAATTTCATCCAGCAATACTACAGCGTATGGCTTGCGGCGTACCTTTTCTGTCAGCTGTCCGCCTTCTTCGTAACCTACATAGCCCGGAGGCGCACCCACCAAACGTGATACGGCAAACTTTTCCATATACTCGCTCATATCTATCTGGATCAGTGCATCTTCAGTATCGAACATAAAACGGGCAAGCTCTTTGGCAAGCTCAGTTTTACCAACACCGGTAGGGCCTAAGAAGATGAATGAGCCAATCGGTTTTTTAGGATCTTTCAACCCGGCACGTGTGCGCTGTATTGCTTTAGTAAGCTTTTTCACCGCATCATCCTGACCGATAATCTTATCCTGGATTTTCAGGCCCATGTTCAGCAGCTTCTGGCTGTCGGCCTGGCCTACCTTCTGAACCGGGATACCGGTCATCATTGCCACTACTTCAGCAACGTTATCTTCGCTTACCGTATATCGTTTTGATTTGGTTTCGGCTTCCCAGGCAGATTTTGCCCTGTCAAGCTCTTCAAGCAAATGCTTTTCCGTATCGCGCAGCTTGGCAGCCTCTTCATATTTCTGGCTGCGTACCACGCGGTTCTTTTCAATCTTAATTTGCTCAATCTTTTGCTCAATATCTAAAATTTCCTGCGGAACATGGATATTGGTTAAATGCACCCGTGAGCCCGATTCATCAAGGGCATCAATAGCCTTATCCGGCAAGAAGCGATCAGTTATATAGCGTGAAGTTAAGTTTACGCAGGCCATAATGGCTTCGGGCGTATAAGTAACTCCGTGATGCTCCTCGTATTTATCCTTAATGCGGGTCAGTATTTCCACAGTTTCATCGATAGAGGCCGGCTCTACCATTACCTTCTGGAAACGGCGATCCAAAGCGCCATCCTTTTCAATATACTGGCGGTACTCATCTAAAGTAGTAGCGCCGATGCATTGAATCTCCCCGCGAGCCAAGGCAGGCTTAAACATATTAGAGGCATCCAGTGAACCCGAAGCGCCGCCGGCGCCCACAATAGTATGGATTTCATCAATGAACAGGATAACATCCGGAGATTTTTCCAGCTCATTCATTACCGCTTTCATGCGCTCCTCAAACTGGCCCCGATATTTGGTGCCGGCTACCAGCGAAGCTAAATCGAGCGTAACTACCCGCTTGTTAAACAGTACGCGCGATACCTTGCGCTGTACAATGCGCAGCGCCAAACCCTCGGCAATAGCCGATTTACCCACCCCCGGCTCACCAATGAGTATCGGGTTGTTCTTTTTGCGGCGCGACAGGATTTGCGATACTCGCTCAATTTCCTTTTCGCGGCCCACAATGGGGTCGAGCTTGCCATCTTCGGCAGCGCGGGTTAAATCGCGGCCAAAGTTGTCCAGCACCGGGGTTTTCGACTTGATATCTGAAACCTTTTTTGGCTGGCTGAATGAATCGTCCTCCTTAAAGTCGTCATCGCCGCCGGTTGATTGTCCTGGCATTTCGTCGGTTATATTGTTTTTGTGTGACTCAACCTCATTTTTGAAAACTTCATAATTGACGTTGAACTGCATCAACAGCTGTGAGGCTATATTGTCCTCATCGCGCAGAATAGACAGCAGCAAATGCTCTGTGCCTATAATATCGCTCTTAAAAATCTTGGCTTCCAGATAAGTAATCTTCAATACTTTCTCAGCCTGCTTGGTAAGCGGAATACTGCCAATGTGTACATTGGTTCCGCTGGTGCCCTTTACGGCATCTTCTACTGCACGGCGCAATTTAGCTGTATCAACATTTAAGCCTTTCAGCAACTTAATTGCTATCCCATCGCCATCCCGGATCAAGCCGAGCAAGAGGTGTTCCGTACCAATATAGTCATGCCCAAGGCGTAGTGCCTCTTCCCTGCTATAGGATATGACATCTTTTACTCGTGGCGAAAATTTAGCTTCCATATAGTACCTGTTGTATTTTTTTAGTGTTTGCACCAGCAGTTCTGCTTGGCAAATGATATGTTAATGGTTATCAACAATACTGCCAACATTGGACTTATTGCCGCCCTTCCCCATAATTTTGAGCGCAAATTATTAAACGGTAAAAATTTTTAACAATTTATGAAGATTATAATTACTTAACGCTTAATTAACGCTATTAGTTGTGAAATAATGGCTCATTTCAATAAATAATTTTGCCTGTTCGTAAAGCGCCTTCTGCCATAAAATAAATATACTGCAACAAATTCATTTTACAGCTCACACCCCTGACAAATAGACAGCTTAACACAGCCAATGATGAATTAATTATAAAACCGAAAGTTAGGAAAAAGGTTATAACACAAACCTTTGTTAAAATGAGATTTCAAAATAAAATTTGTGTGGTAAGCGGCGGCACATCAGGCATCGGCCGTGCAACTGCGGAACAATTTAGCCGTGAAGGCGGCACCGTGGTTATTATAGGTATCAATACTGATGAAGGTACAGAGGTAATAAACGGAATCAAAGCAGCCGGGGCTGAGGGCATATTTATTCAAGCAGACATCGGCGATCCTGCCCAGATAGAAAAATGTGTTAAACAGATTATTGATCAGTACGGCCGCATTGATGTACTCATTAACGATGCCGCTACCATGACCTTTACGCCTATTGTTGACCTTGATGTAGCAGATTGGGACAAGGTGCTGAACGTTAACCTGCGCTCCATTTTTCTGTTCTGCAAGTATGCATTGCCGCACATGCAAGGCGGCGCTGTGGTAAACCTCAGTTCAGTACATGCACATGAAACTACACCTAACGTGCTGCCTTATGCAGCCTCCAAAGGGGCTATTGAGGCATTTACGCGCGGCTTATCGCTCGAGTATTCCGCCAGCCAGGCACGATTCAACTGCGTGGCGCCCGGCGCGGTTGATACCCCGATGCTGCGGAACAACCCTAATATAAAGGATGGCAAGGAAAAGATAGAGGGTGCTGTGGGCAAACCTGAAAACCTGGCAGCAGCCATCTGCTTCCTGGCTGCCGATGAATCAGTTTATGTTAACGGAACCACACTAGTGGTTGATGGCGGCAGGCTGGATATTTTATAACATTAATCAGCCTTAATATTGTTTGCTGAACAAATAATGGCTTTATCAGCCGTTTACAGTTTCACTGAAGCTTTATTACCGGCTGCCAACAATTTTAATTACCCCTATTGCATATTATGAAAAGTACCTTCATGTTTAGTACCGGCATCGAAAACAGTTATCCAACCATTATGGTGGATGGTAAAAGGTTCCGGGTGGATGAATTAGAAAAAACCGGCCACTACGAGCGATGGAAAGAAGATTTTGCGCTGGTAAAGCAAATGGGCATTGAGTTTCTGCGTTACGGCCCGCCCTATTATAAAGTGCATACCGGCCCTGATCAGTACGACTGGACTTTTGCTGATGAAACCATGGCCGAACTGCAGCGGCTGGATATAGAGCCCATTGTTGACCTTTGCCATTTTGGCGTACCCGACTGGCTGCATGATTTTCAAAACGCCGATTTTCCGGAATATTTTGCAGCGTATGCCAAGGCATTTGCTGCACGCTACCCTAATGTCACCTTATACACGCCCATTAATGAAATTTTTGTGGCTGCCATGTTTTCGGGGCAATATGGCTGGTGGAACGAATGCCTGAGCAGCGACAGGGCATTCGTTACCGCCCTGAAACATTTATGTAAGGCTAATGTGCTGGCTATGCAGGCCATTCTGGGTGTTCAGCCGGATGCCAGTTTTATTCAGAGTGAATCCTCCGAGTATTTCCATGCGGAGGATCCAAGCTGCCGGCATCTGGCACATTTTCTAAATGAAAAACGGTTTCTGTCGCTCGACCTGTCATATGGCCATCCGGTAAGTGTAATGATGTATAAATACCTGACCGAAAACGGCATGACAGATGATGAATACAACTGGTTTCATGACAATCAGGTTAAGGCCAAGTGTATTATGGGCAATGATTATTATGTAACCAACGAGCATGTGGTTCATGCCGATGGCAGCACCTCGGCCGCAGGCGAGGTATTCGGCTACTATGTAATTACACGGCAGTATTATGATCGATACAGGCTGCCGGTAATGCACACGGAAACCAACATTGCCGAGCCCAACGCGGTAACATGGCTTAAAAAGGAATGGGCCAACTTATACCGGTTTAAGCAGGATGGCTTCCCGATTGTGGGTTTTACCTGGTTCAGTTTGTTAGACCAGGTGGACTGGGATTCGGCCCTGCGCGATAATGCCGGCAACGTAAACCCGCTGGGCCTATATGACCTTGACCGAAAAATACGCCCTGTTGGCGAAGCTTATAAAAAGCTGATTGAGCAATGGCGGCCCGTACTTGCCGATGAAAGTTTTGGAATACAGATGTATTTGTAGGAACTTCTTGAAAA
>CAXTAP010000039.1:0-13119 GCA_964241965.1 uncultured Mucilaginibacter sp. | reverse complement strand
TATTTCTTCAGTCCTATCTCGCGCAGGCGCTCATCCAGGTACTCGCCTGCCGTCATGTCACTGTATAGTTTGGGGTGCTGCTCATCAATGGTGGAAGGCAGGCTCGTTAAATCCATTTCTGATTTAGGATGCAGAAAGAACGGCACCGAATAACGCGACTGTGTCATCAGCTCACGCGGCGGGTTAACTACCCGGTGCGTAGTCGATTTTAATTTATTGTTGGTTAAGCGCTGCAGCATATCGCCTACGTTAACTACCACATCTTCGCCGTGTGCCTTTACCGGGTACCATTCGCCCTCACGGGTAAGCACCTCCAGCCCGTCGGCGCTCGCGCCGATCAGCAGGGTAATCAGGTTAATATCCTCATGTGCGCCCGCACGCACCGCATCGGCAGGTACGGCATCAGGGTTTTCAATCGGAAAATAGTGCAGCGTACGCAAAATAGAGTTGCCGTTATGTACCTTGTCGTCAAAGTAGTTCTCCGGCAGGTTTAAATAGGCGGCAATGGCCTCTAAGAGTTTTTTGCCGGCCGTTTCCAGTTTCTGGTAAATCTCTCGGGTAGTCGCATTAAAATCCGGTAATTCCTTTACCTGCAGGTTTTCAGGGTACTCATTTTTTACCGGGTCATTATCAGTAACGGTTTGCCCTATCTGCCAAAATTCTTTCAGGTCGGGTACAGTAAATCCTTTGGCGGTTTCCTTTCCCTTGCTGGTATATCCGCGCTGGCCCGACAGCTCGGGTTTTTCATAACTCAGCTTAATCTCTTCGGGTAAAGCAAACAAAGCCTTTACCTGCCCGTATAATCTGTCAATCAATTCTTTGCTCAAGCCATGATTAGTAATGGTTACAAAACCGGTTTCATTAAACGCCTTGCCGATAGCATCCGAAAATTGCCTGCGCTCTCCGGCACTGCCATTTAAGTAAGTATTTAAATCAAGCCGGGGTATGTTTACTGTACTCATTATATAGGTTTATTACAGGGCAAAATTAGTAATAAACCAGGAACAGGCAAATTGATAATCGTTTTGCCCGGGCAGCACCCGGCTTGCAGTAAAATAAGTTTGAAATTAAACAATTAGCTTTTCCGACAGTCATACTACCGATACCCCGCAATAGATAAACCTTTTATGAAAATATTGATTAAAACTTGCTGCCTCAGCCTGCTTACAGCAGCCATGATGCTGATTACAACTCACCGGCTTTTTGCGCAGAGCGACGGGGAAATAACCTTTCAAACATTTTACGATGAGCTTGCCCCCTACGGCACCTGGGTGGACGATCCCAACTATGGCAACGTTTGGGTGCCCGACGCAGAGCAGGGCTTTAAGCCCTATGCTACCAATGGCCACTGGGTAGTGACCGACTATGGCAACACCTGGGTTTCGGATTATGAATGGGGCTGGGCGCCCTTCCATTACGGCCGCTGGCGGTTTGATGACTATTACGGCTGGGAGTGGATACCAGATTACCAATGGGGGCCTGCCTGGGTGAACTGGCGCAGCGGTGATGGCTATTATGGCTGGGCGCCTTTAGGACCGAGTGTAAGTGTTGACTTAGCCTTTGGCAGCAGCTACGGCATACCAAACGATTACTGGGTATTTGCACCGCAGGCTTATATCACCAATCCGCGCATTTACAATTATTATGTTGACCGCTCAAGGGCCGTGACCATCTTCCGTAACACTACAGTAATCAGGAACACTTACGTGAATAACAATGTAAGGTACATCAGCGGCCCGCGCATCACTGAAATACGCAATGTAACGCATAATAACATACAGATATACAACATTACTAATACCGGCAGGCCGGGCACTACCCGCATCAGTAACAACACGGTAAATATTTACCGGCCAACCGTTAACCGCAACGGTTATGCACAACCTCAGCGTGTTATCAACGGGCAGGGCTACCGCAATGCGCATCCCGACGGGGCCATAGCCAGCCGGAACAACGGAGCTCAAAACAATCCGGGCAATGCCTCCAGGCTGGCCACTACTGCCCGCACCGACGACCCGGCCAATACCAACATTTTACGGGTGCACCGCGGCGATTACAGAACCAATCAAAACCAGAGCGGGCAAGGCATACGCCCCGGCCAGCCCGCTAACGGCCAGTTTAATAATCAAAACAATGGCATGGGCCGGAACCAGCCCTTAACAGGCGCCGGAGCACAGCCAAACCCCGGCACCCAAAACAACGGCCAATACAACAAGAGGGATAACAATGCGGTTAACCCGGCGCAGCCAAACCTTAACACGGGCACTAACCAGCCGGGCAGCCGCAATAACGAAAACACCAATGCCGACAGGCAATATAACAACCGCTTTGATAACCGCACCGGCAGGCAGGACAACCGCAGCAGCGGGCAGAATACTAACCCTGACAATGCAGCCGGAGTTAACCCTCAACAGGCACAGCAAGGGCAGCAATTGCAGCAACAACAGGCACAGCGGAATCAGGAGCAGCAGGCGGCTCAGCAAAATCAGCAGTATGAATTGCGCCGGCAAATGATGATGCAGCAGCGTCAGCAGCAATACCAGCAAAGGCAGGCGCAACAAGGGCAGCCGCAAAATACGCAGCAGCAGGATGCCCAGCAGGCACAGCGCCAGCAGATGATGCAGCAGCGCCAGCAGCAATACCAGCAGAACCAAAATCAGCCCAACCAGCAGCAGCAGATTCAGCGCCAGCAGCAGGATCAGTTACGGCAGCAGCAACAGGCGCAGCGGCAGCAGCAGTTTCAACAGCAAAATACTCAGCAGCAAGCTCAGCGGCAGCAGCAAATGCAGCAGCAAAACCAACAACGCATGCAGCAATTTCAGCAGCGTATGCAACAGAGGCAGCAACAGCCGCAGGCACCTCCGCGCGAACAAAGGCAAGAGCAGCGCCCTGAAGCATATGCACTATTCAATAATTAACAGCACTTTTATTTTTATAAAGTACAGGTGCTGTTAGTCATCATTATACAATTAAATCATGACTAAGAGTTTATTTTTCACTAAACTGATTTGCATTCTCCTGCTCACGGCGTTTGGGCAATCAGCCGCAAAAGCTCAGGAAGCTGCCCGGCAGCCGTCCGACGATAATCAAATCAATTTTATAGAAAATTCGTGGCCGGAGGCTTTGAAACAGGCCAGGCTGCAGCACAAATATATATTTGCAGATGCCTATGCCACCTGGTGCGGCCCCTGTAATATGCTTAAGGCTATTACTTTCAGAAACCACAAAGCTGCTGCCTTCTTTAACCAGAACTTTATAAACGTGGCGCTGGATATGGAACGGGGCTTAGGGCCCCAGCTGGCAGCCAGCTGGGGGATGCAGGCCTATCCCACCCTGATTATATTTGATGCTGATGGTCATCCGGTATCCGGCACGGTTGGTTATATAGGAGCTAAAAAACTGATCAGGTTCGGGCAGGAAGCCCTGGCCAAACGGGCTGCTATGTAAATAAAAAGGCCGGATATACTCTCGCAGCTATCCGACCCTACATCTACCTATGAAAAACAACCCTATGGAAGGGTACAATTATCTGTTCAATTTACATACCAGCAACAATAACCGCCCTGTCAGCTTCAAAAAACACTGCTTTTGCACAGTATTGATCAACATTGTAGAACTTTTTGCTGTGGAGCGGGGAATTTTTACCGCTTAACGTTTGCCTGGTAATCAACCTGCCGCTCTCAAACAATCCTGAAAACTCCTGATGCTGATATTTGTTGTTAAAGCAAAAATCAGATATTATGAGAGCATTGAGCATTGTACTGCTTGTAGCAGGTATAGTTTTAATTATAGGCGGCAATTTTTTCTTCACCAAAAAGGATAATCCGGTTGACAACAGATCATTAACGGTAACCACGGGCGGAAACAAGTCATTCCAATGGCCTGTATATACAGGAATAATTCTTATATTTGTGGGCGGTACCTTTTACCTGGCAACCCGTAAAAGCAGCAAGGTTGATCCCAATCCACCTATGAAGTAAACAAATTCGTCAGCTAACGGTCGGCCCGTGTACTTACAGAACTTGTATCCCGCCTGGAAGCGGCCGTATCCTGCGGGCGGTTCGAGGGGCCGCCATAAGTGTTGTGAGGGTTTTCATGGCAGGCCTGCAGTAAGACTATACTGCAGCCGGTAAGTAACACTCTTATTAATCGCTTCATACTATAATTATAATACAAGCGGTTCAGCGTAAAGTTTACTTAACCTGATATCATACCTTATATAAGGATGTTTATATAATTGCTAAACTATATTAAACATCTGTTGTTGGATTTATATGGAGAATAATGTGTATCTTTTGGCTACTGATCCGCAAGATCCATGCAGAGACGTTATCCATTCGCGCGATACTGCCCTGAAAGTGGTAGTTTATTGTGTAAGCGAAGAAGATTTTTCGCCCGACAGCGATGAGATACAGCTCTATGCCTTTGCCGGTAAAAAATTATATGCTTTTGAAACCATAGATATTACTGCCGATGACGCATTGGATGTAATCAGCGCCATACAATGGTATGCCGATTATATTGGTTATCCGGAAATGGAAATTTTACCGGAAGACCCACGCAATGAAAATCAGGATTTAGCCATGTAACGGATATTCTGGCTGCCTTTTCCATCAGCAGCCAGTCCTGACATGGTATTCAGCTTTTACTCTGAAAATATTTATCACTATTTACTTTTTATAAATTATGGCCAACGTAACAGAAAGAGATATTATTGAGCATCTCAAAGAAAAGGTTAAGTATCATCAAAACGAGGCAAAACGCATTGAAAATTTGCTGACCGCCTTTACCGGTAACAGTTCTTCGCAGGCTGCCCGTAAAGCCAAAATACAGGCTGTTGATGAAGCCCTGGAGCCGGCTGAGGGAAAGCCCGTACGCGCGGGCCGGACCAAGAAGGCGGCCGCCACAAAAAACGCAGCGCCGGCCAAAGCGCTTGAAGTGCCCGAAAAATACACTGACAATTTAACCATTAACGGCAAAATCGCCTTTGCATTGAAGGAGATAGGTTCGGGCTTTAATGAGGATGTTGCCAACGCGATGGCTCAATACGAGCCAAAACTCGATGCCAAGAAGATCAGCAAGCAAATTTCGGGGGTATTGTCCACGCTCAAGTCTAAAGGTCAGCTCAAAACCGAAAAGGTGGGCCGCAGAGATAAGTTTTCACTGGCCTGATCAGCCGTTTCTGTGCATCAGTGGATTAAAGCAGCCCTTGCTTCTTCTTAAGATGCTCTGTGTTGCTACAGCAGATACAGCAAACATTAAATTATGGTTGCCTGTTATTGCTTTTGCCTGCTGCTGTTGCCGAGCCGCCACAACATGAGATTTTTATTGATCAAGCTATTCCCCGCCCTGCTTTTTTTTGCCTGTACACTTGGTTTAACCCCTGCCTGCGGGTTTTCGCTTTTGGCACACGAAGCCGTTGTTGATGCCAAATGGGAGGCCGGTATCAAACCGCTGCTTAAGCAAAAATTTGGAGACCTTACCGGCCCTGAGATAAAACTGGCCCACTCCTATGCCTACGGTGGCTGCTTGATGGCCGATATGGGTTACATGCCCGGTGGTAATGCCCTGTTTACTGATTTGCTGCACTATGTACGCAGCGGCGACTTTGTCAACAATCTGCTAAGCGAAGCCCGCACCGTTAATGAATATGCGTTTGCCCTGGGCGCTTTATCGCATTACCTGGCTGATGAATACGGGCACTCGCTGGCCACCAATAAAACTGTGCCTATGGTATATCCAAAGCTTCGGAAAAAGTTTGGCAATACAGTTACTTATGATGATGACCATGTATCGCATAGCCGCATGGAATTCAGTTATGATGTGTTCGAGGTGGCAACAAGCGGCTATACCTCCGCCTCCTATCATGATTTTATCGGGTTTAACATGGCTGTTCCCCTGATGCAGAAAGTGTTTCTGCTTACCTATGGACAGGATTTAAATACTTTGTTTAAAAACATCAACTCCAGTATTAACAAATTCAGGTGGGGCATACGAAGCCTTTTCCCCAACATGATTCAGAACGCCTGGAAATCCCATAAGGATGAAATTATAAAGCTGGATTCAACAGCTACAGGCAAAAAATTCAGGTACCGGATGTCCAGGCACATGTTTAATTTAGAGTTTGGTAAAGAAAAACATACAATGGCTGTTTTTGCCGAGATAGCAGCTTTCATGGTGAGGATACTGCCTAAGATAGGGCCCCTGAAAACCTTAAAGTTTGAAAGCCCCGGCCCGGAAGGTGAAAAGCTTTTTGCCAGCAGTTTTAAAGTGATTGTAAAATCGTATGCTGCCTGTTTAACCCGGCTTGCCGCACAACCGTTAAACCTGCCTGATATAGATTTCGATACCGGCAACAGAACTGCCCTGGGAGAGTACCATTTAACGGATGAAACTTATGATAAACTGGTTGTAGGCCTGCAGGAGAACAACTATAGCTGCCTAACGCCCGAACTTAAAGAAAACATAATTAATTTTTACAGCAGCGCTACGCCGGCAACCTTTGCAGGGCTTAAACCCAAAGACCGGGTAAAGGTAATAGCAGCCATACAACAGCTGAAAACAGCGCAAACTGTAAACCCTGCCGGTTTACCCGCAAGCGGCGATACTGCCGGCAAACAGTAAAGCTATCTGCTACATTTTTTTAAATAAACCCTGAAATTTGAAGCTGATGTTGCCGCCTGCCGTTATCGATGCAGCGGTTTTAATCTGCCCGCTCTCTGCAATTGTAAACTTTATCTGCAATATCAGCAGCTGATGCTCATCGGGCACTATGAGGGCAATGAATTTCAGATAATCAGCCTCGGTAAGCTGCATTTTATGCTGCCGGTTCATTTCTGATACTTCCTTAACTATCTGTAACAAACAAACGCCGGGCATTACCGGCTGCCCGGGAAAATGCCCCCCGAACAGGGTATGGTTCAAATTTAATTTTAATACCGCCGTCAGGGAGCTTTCATCTGCCAGCAAATCGGTTACATCATATAAATTGCCTCTCAACATGCCGCTACCAGCATTAGGGTATGATACTGATGTTGGTAGTGGTTGTAGATAAGCACACGTTTTACCGGTTGGGCAAACCGGGTATCTGTCCTGCCGCTTTCGGGTACAACACCTGTTTGAATAATATTTACTGCCAGCCACAAGGCAAATGATACGGAAGTAGGGTACTCACCGCAGAGCTGCTTGTAATTGAGCAGCGGGCAGGCCGTAAACACATGCTGCGATAACCGGTTATAAACAGCATCGTTCCGGTTGTCGCCGTTCCGGCCGGTGATTACCAGGTCAACAGTATCAGGGCTGATGTTATGCAACGCAGTAAATGCCTCAATACGCTGCTGTATTTCTGCATCATCAGCCGGGTTATAAAACATCTCCATAGCCTCAAGCTGTGCAAGGCTGCCTTGTGCGTTCTCATTGCTCAGCAGAAAGAATGCCGCCCCCTCTCCGGCAATGGTTCCCCTGCCGGGCAAATCTATCAAACTGCTGCTGCCGGCTTCATCCTTTCTGAATAAGTTGAAACGGCTTAAAATATCAAAGCTGATATCTGTTAGCTCATCGGCGCTGCCTGTAAGGGCATTGGTTATTTCGCCCTCCTGCAATAGCAGCATGGCATCCAGCAGGGCGCTCTCAAAGGAATGGCCGCTTTGGGTAAAGGTGTTATTATAATGATGGCACCGCAGCATTAAAGCAATTTGCGCCCCGATGGTATTATGGGTGGATTGTATAAAAGCCGTAGGCGATAGCATCTCTTCTTGCTGCTCCGCAATGCGGGTTAAAAATGTGCCGGTATCCTCTAAACAGCCATAGGCCGTACCGGTAATGATGGCATCCGGCATATCTATACCGGCATCCTGTAAGCATTGCATGGCTGCGGCAACGCCCATCCGGATAATCCGGCTCATGCGGCGGATAAGTTTGGCATCAATGTATGCCTTATAATCCGGCTCAATTACGCTGAGCCGGTTGGTTTGGTAAACCATGGGTGTTAACGGCGCCCCGCTTTTCAGAAACGTGTTTTGCGGTGATAAACAGGCGGCGGAGCGAATATATACCGGCATCGGCTTAATCTTTTGAAAATATCAGGGATGAACAATTGCCGCCAAAGCCGAAAGAATTCGACATAACATGGCTGATGGGCTGGTTTTTTAAAAACCGGGTTTCGGGTACCAGGCTCAGGTGCTGCATCGGAGTATCGAAACGCAGATTGGGGTAAACAATTCCATGCCGGATAGCCATTGCGCTGAATACCGCCTCAATACCGCCGCAGGCGCCCAGCGTATGCCCCGTAAATGATTTGGTAGAACTCAGTTTAGGATAGTTACCCTTAAATAAACGCTGCAAAGCCATTCCCTCCGAACTATCGTTATTCTGCGTACCGGTACCATGCAGGTTGATGTAATCAATATCAGCTGCTTGCAGGCCGCTGCGCTGTAAGGCGCCCAGCATAGCCAGATAGGAGCCATTCCCCTCCGGCGAAGATGCCGTTTGATGAAAAGCGTCGTTGGCATTGGCATAGCCGCTGAACCGGGCGTAAGGCTGCTTTGCCAGGGTTTGGGCTACCCTGGCGGATGTTAAAACCACATAGCCCGCTCCCTCGCCTAAGTTAAGTCCCCGGCGATTTTCGTCGAATGGTTTGCAACAGGCCTGGTCTAAAATCATCAGCGCATTAAAGCCGTTGAGCGTAAAGCGGGTTAAGGCATCCGCGCCGCCGGCTACTGCTACATCCAGCATACCCTGCCTGATCAGGCGGGCGCCTAAAAAAATAGCGTTGGCCGAAGAAGAGCAGGCGGTATTAATCGTAGTAACACAATCCTTAATACCAAGCGCATCGGCCACTGCCGCAGTTATGCTGCCGCCCTGGTGGTTAACCACATCACGCAGATGGCCCTGCCGGCGGTCAGCAATGTAACTGCTAAAGAACTGCTCGGTTTTATCCATGCCGCCAACCGTATTGGCAGAAATAAAACCTATGCGCAGCAGGTCAGAGTTTCCGATACCGGCATCGGCCAGCGCTTCCTGTGCGGCTGTTAAGCTCAACAGCGCGGTGCGGGTTAACCGCGGCGAAGCCCCGCAGCGTTCAGCCAGTTCAGTATTACTTAACTTTACCTCCGCCGCCGGGATAATACCGCGATGCGAAGTTTCCAGCAGCGTAATGGGTCCCATGCCGGCCTCGCCGCGTTCAAAGGCCAGCAGGCATTCGGCAGCTGTATTTCCGATAGCTGTAATGGCGCCGGCACCCGCAATATAAACCGGCTGATTATTCATTGGCTGTATTAAATAACCGGTTTAAGCTGGCGGCATCAAACGCTGTTCCGCCGTTTGCAGGCTGTTGCTCTATTAAAAACAAGGCGGCTTTATATTCATTATCCAGCAGTTCTGTCCAGCCGCAAATGCATTCTTGTGTTGCTGTATTGTCCATAATCAGGTTTACCTGTTCTGCTATCAGGGCAGCATTAAAATGCTCCGTGATAAAAAAAGCATTTTCTCCTTTGAAATTATGGCGGATACCGATTTCGCCAATCACGATGTTGGGCAGGGTATAAACAAACAGTGCCGGGCTGGGCGTTTCGTCAAGGCTTCTAAAATATTTTAAGTCAGCATCCAGACTTGCGCTGGCATTGGTTAAAACCAGTCCCACCTGCTCGGGCGGATAATTTTTGATTTCAGGATAATCCCTCAATAGTATCTCAGCGGCAAGCCAGCCTAATTTGCTCAGCCTATCCATTTTGTAAAACTTCGGATAACTGAACCGGAAATGCCTGTAAGCTGCCGCTAAAAACCCGGCAGAATCATCCGTGCCAAAATTGCCCAGCAGCTGCCCGTTCAGGTAAACAGAGTTGTGGCTGATGATGCAAATACCGTTAATATATCTTTCTGCAGGCAAATGTTAAACTTATCAAATTACACCAACAAATTTAATATTATTTACTCAACACCAGCGCCGCATTGCAGCCGCCGAAACCCGAAGCGGTTTTCAGGGCATTTTTGAGCGGCGCGCTTATTACAGAAGTATTTACATGTACAGGGCAGCTAACGCCGGGCTGCTCATAACCCGGCGATGGCAGTATAATGTCCTCTTTGAGGCAGTGCAGGGCGGCAATGGTTTCAATTAAACCGGCGGCGCCCAGGGTGTGCCCGTAATTAGGCTTCAGGCTGAATAAAGGCGTGGCCTGCAAACCGGCAGCTGCAACAGCATTAGCCTCCATTTCATCGTTGTAAACGGTAGCTGTGCCATGAGCAGCTATAAAATCAATTTTTTCAGCCGGCAAGGCCGCGCCTTTGAGGGCCTGCTTAATAGCATAGCCCAACTCCTGCCCGGTACGCGACGGCCCCGAAATATGATTAGCATCATTACTGGTAGCCCCGCCGGTTACCCGAATATTGGCATCAGTTGTCTTTTGAGTGGAAAGCACAATGGTTCCGGCCCCTTCGCCCAAGTTCAGGCCATCCCGGCGCTGATCAAATGGCCTGCACGGCTGTGCGCTCAGCGCCCTGAAAGATTGAAAGCCGGACACCACGAACCTGGAGATTACATCCGCGCCGGTAACTACCACATGCTGATACCGGCCGGACTGCAAAAGGCGCATGCCATTAATTATACCCAGCACGCCGGATATACAGGCATTAGAAATGATCAAAGCCTCGTTCACAAACCCGAAATACTCTTTAATTAAAGCCGCCGAAGTGCGGAGTGCAATGCGCTTATTCAGCTCGCGGGTATGGGCCTCTGTTTCCAGCAGGCTGATGTTACCTTTAGTGGAACAAATAATCAGGCCGGTTTTAGGGTCTGCGGCATTTATGCTGCAACTCTGCATGGCATTTTGCATAGAGGCAATCAGCAGCTGCTCAAACTTAGTATAAGGCCGGCTGCCTGATGCAAACATTTCATCAGCGTTGAATAATGAAGCCATTACGGGCTGGGCGGCAAGTGCAGGATTATGATGCGGCCGAACCCCGTAAACTCCGTTTTTAAGCTTTGTAAAGTTCTCCGCTGTAGTATGACCTATGGGCGACAGGATGTTATCCGCAATAATAAATACTTCTTTTTGCTCGCCTGTTTTCACTCTTGTCATTTCTTATTAACAGGCCCAGTCTCTTCTGTAAACGCTCCCATCCTTGTTTGCCCTATCAAAGTTACCGAATCATTATTCTGCATGCTTGATTTATCTGAATTGCCTCGCTTATGCCCGGCATGATTATGCGGCTGTTTATCAAGACCGAATTTCTAACCCTGCGGCTTGCCGATAAAGATGCTCATTTCGCAGCTCATTACTAATTGGCCGCTGCACCAAACCCGCCCAATGATCAGCGTGGTAGTAAACACCTGATCCTGAACCTCTATTTCAGTAATCAATTCCTGCCCCGCCTGCGGAAGGCCGAACACCCGGAGGTTTTTAACAGCGCTGATGTACCCGGCATCAACCGCCCGGTTTTCGGCCCGCGCCTGGCAGCCTGCCCTTGCTGCTGCCGTTTGGGCAACATTCTCTATTAAACCGGCTTCAGTAAAATATCCGTCATCTACCAGCACATTATTTACATCAATATACAAGCAGGTGCGCGTAATCCGCTCATCCGTTGCCAGCAGTCCGCTAATCATTACGAAGGGCGGGCGCTGCGGTATCAGCAGTAAAACGTCGGTATCTGGCAGCATCGTATCAAATTTATGAATATAACCCTCCATTGACGGAGAGCACCTGCCCTGTGATGTAACCTGCATCGGCCGAGGCCAGGAAAACGGCAGCATGGGCCACCTCCTCGGGCCGGCCAAACCGGCGTGCAGGTATCAGACTACGCATCTCCTTTTCGTCTATCCCCTCCGTCATCTCTGTTTTAATAAAGCCGGGCGCTAGGGCGTTTACGGTAATGCCATGCCGGGCCACCTCCTGTGCCAGGGCCTTGGTAGCGCCAATAACGCCAGCCTTAGCCGCCGAGTAATTAGTTTGGCCGGGCAGCCCCTTCAGGCCAGATAAGGATACGATGTTAATAATGCGCCCATAACGGTTCTCAAGCATGTGGTTCAAAAGCAGCCGCGTGATATAAAAAAAGCTGTTCAGGTTAGTATGCTGTACATTCTCCCACTGCTCATCCGTCATCCAGGCAAGCAGGGCATCATCCCGTATGCCGGCGTTATTGATGAGCACCTCTATGTTTTTACCGGGGTTTGCAGTCAGCCAGCCGCTTAAACGCTGCTGAACTGCCGCTTTATCGGCCACATCAAAGGGTAAAAGCTCAGCGCTGCCGCCCTGCCCGGTAATTAAAGCCAGGGTTTGTTCCGCTTCGTGCTGCCTGCTCTTGTAATTGATCAGCACATGGTACTGCTTTCCGGCCAGTTCTGCTGCAATGGCCCTGCCTATTCCCCTTGAACCGCCGGTTACTAATGCGCATTTCATCATATTCAGGCCGGGTTAAAGGTTAAAGCCGGTTCTGCCGTTTCCAGATACTCCCTCATTCTCTTCAGATCGGGGTACTTGGGGGTGTCCTCAACAGATTTAGCAGAAACTGCACGGGCACCGGTATAAACCGTTTCAGATAAAGAGGCTAACCTATCCTGACAGCCTAAATAATCAATCGCCTGCAGCAAGGTCATCAATTGTACAGCGAGCACCTCAAAGGTGTTATCAATCACCTTCCCGGTCATCAGGGCTGCGTTACAGCCCATGCTTACAATATCCTGATTATCGTTGTTATTCGGGATGCTGTGCACATACATCGGAAACGCCAGGGTTTGATTCTCAGCTACGGTGGATACTGCTGTAAACTGTACGCCCTGCATACCGAAATTAAGGCCCAGCACACCTAAGTTTAAAAACGGCGGAAATTTTTGATTGAGCTTATTGTTGAGCAGGTAATTGAGCTGCCGCTCAGACAGCATGGACAACCGGGTAACAGCCGTTTTCAGTTTATCCATTTCTAATGATACGTAATCGCCATGAAAGTTGCCGCCATGATATACGTTTTGATTTTCGGCATCCACCACCGGGTTGTCATTAGCCGAGTTCAGCTCATTTACCAGCACGTTTTCAGCTTGCGTAATGGTATCATAAACCGGCCCTAAAATCTGGGTAACGCAGCGCAGCGAATAATATTCCTGCACCTTATCCTCAAATATCTCCCGGT
>CAXTAP010000038.1:18127-28465 GCA_964241965.1 uncultured Mucilaginibacter sp. | reverse complement strand
TTAAACAATGTTAAAAAGTGTTAAGGTTCAATGCGTTGCTGAAAATTAGTGCGAATTTGTAATCAAACTAACGGCTATAACACATTTATACTTTACCACATGCAGTACAAAAGGCTAAACAACAGCTTGGGCTGGCTCTGTTTCCTCATAGCCACCACCACTTACATACTAACTTTAGAACCATCGGTAAGCTATTGGGATTGCGGCGAATTTATAGCCTGCGCCTACCGGCTGCAGGTATCGCACCAGCCGGGCTATCCCTTATTTGCCATGCTGGGCAAGGTGTTTTCCCTGCTTTCATTCGGCAACCGGGAAAAGGTGCCTTATTTCACTAACCTGATGTCGGCCCTGGCCAGCGGAGCTACCATTATGCTGCTGTTCTGGACCATTACCGCCTTGGCTAAGAAGCTGCTCGTCCGGCAGCGGCACCAACAGCCGGATGCTTATCAGGTGCTGCTCATTATGGGCGCTGGCCTGGCAGGTGCACTGGCCTTTGCCTATACGGATACCTTTTGGTTTTCGGCGGTGGAAACCATCGTGTTTGCCCTGTCTTCGTTCTGTACTGCGCTGGTATTCTGGGCAATTTTGAAATGGGAAGCCCAGGCCGATGAACCCGGCGCCGACCGCTGGCTGATATTTATTGCCTATGTAATCGGTTTATCTATCGGCATCCACCTGCTTAACCTGCTTACCATCCCGGCCATCGCTATGGTTTATTACTTTCGCAGGTATAAACACGTTACGCTGAAGCGCAGCATGGCCGCCTTTTTAATCAGCATCGGCATTTTAGGCTTTGTGCAATACGGCATCAGGGGATATACTGTAAAAATTGCAGCTTACTTTGATCTGTTTTTTGTTAATACGCTGGGCTTTGGTTTTGGCAGTGGTGCGCTGATGTTTGCTGTATTGCTTGCCGCAGCCCTGGCCGCTGCCATTGTTTACAGCATCCGCAATAAAAAGCCGGTGCTCAACTTGATTTTTTTGTGCATTACCTTTATCTATTTGGGCGACAGCGCCTTTATCTATATCCCCATCCGGGCAGCGGCTAATACTAACTTAAATAATTACCATGCCGATAATGCCTTTTCACTATACAGTTATTTAAACCGTATTCAATATATATCCCCGCCATTATTGTACGGGCAGTATTTTGATGCCAAGATTACTGATGTAAAGGAGGGCAGCACCGTTTATCGCAAAGGTAAAACACAATACGAAAATGCGGGCAAAAGCCAGGATTATGTTTATGACCATAATACGCTGCTGCCGCGCATGTACAGCAATGACAGCCAGGACCCGCAATTTTACCGGCAATGGCTGGGCATGGGCGCCGGCCAGGCTCCAACCTTTGGTGATAACCTGAGATGGATGTTCAGCTGGCAGGTTTATCAGATGTACTGGCGTTATTTTTTATGGAATTTTGCAGGCCGCTACAGTCAGGATGATTTTGAGGGGCAAACCGAAAGCAACGGCATTAAAGGCAACTGGACTTCCGGGCTTTTTGATCAGGGGAGGCATATCCCGCCATCCATTCTGCACGATACCAATTATACGCCGTTGTATGCACTGCCCCTGGCGCTGGGCTTACTGGGCCTGGGCTATCACTACAAACGAAGCAAAAGGGATACTATGGTTATCGGCCTGCTTTTCTTTTTTACCGGGCTGGCTATTGTGCTGTATGTTAATCAGCCTTCCATACAGCCGCGCGAGCGGGATTATTCCTACGTCGGTTCTTTCTATGCCTTTGCTATCTGGATGGGGCTGGGCGTGATAGCGCTGGCCGAACTGATGCGCAAAAGGCTGAACCCGCAGATTGCCGGCCTTGCTTCGGTTGCAGTTTGCCTGCTGGCAGCCCCTGTACTGCTGGCTGATAAGGAATGGAAGGCGCATGACCGGAGTACCAAATGGATACCGCATGATATGGCCTACAATTACCTGATCAGCTGCCCTGAGAACGCTATTTTGTTTGATGCCGGGGATAACGAAACCTATTCCCTTTGGTATGATCAGGAAGTGGAGGGCATCCGCCCTGATGTGCGCATAGTAAACCTGAGCCTGCTGAGCGCCGACTGGAGCATCAGGCAGATGCAGCGCCCCATTAATAAGGCTGCCGCATTGCCCATTACCATGAATTATGACCAGTATAAAACCGGCGTGCGCGATTTTATCCCGTACAGCGACGCTAAAATACCGGGTTATACGGATATCAAGGAGGTTTTTGATTTTATTACTTCGGACGACCGGCAGGCGCAGGTAGAATTTCAAAACGGCGAATACGGCAACTATCTGCCCACTAAAAAGTTTAAGCTGAACATCAACCCGGAGGAGATGCTTAAAGAGCAGGTCATTGAGCCCGGCCAGCGAAATAAACTGGCTCAAAGTATGGAATGGACATTTGATGCCGGCGCAGTTTATAAGGATAAACTGGCTATGATAGATATTTTAGCGCACAACCATTGGAAAAGGCCCATTTGTTTCACCAGCGGTAATAGCAGCGAATATACAATGGGCCTGGAGCCTTACCTGTATAAAGAGGGAATGGCCAGCCGCCTGATTCCTTTTAAGAAGGATACCGCCATCAGCAATCAGATGGCTAAGGTTAACAGCCTGGTGATGTATAACAATGTGATTAACAAATTTAAGTGGGGTAACTTTAAACACGCCCGTTACTTAGACCCTGAATCGCGCAATGTAACTTACCCTATGCTGGTAGCTGCCTTTGCCGATTTAACGCGGGGCCTGTTAAAGGATAACCAGCCGCAGCTGGCGCTTAATACCCTGCATAAATTTGATGCTGTACTGCCCGACATCAACCCTAACCTGAGTTCGGCCGACGGCAAGATTTTTCTGGCGGATTCCGCCTACAAATTAAACTATGCCATGCTGGGCAACAAGCTGGTAAAGGGCGTGGATAGATATGTTACAGAACAACTGGATTACAACTATCATCAACTGCAAAAAGATGCGGCCTCTATCAACGGGCAGGAGGTACAAAACAGCCTGTATTTTTTAAACGGGCTGGTTAATGTAACGCATGATAACCGCCAGCCTGAGCTATATGCCCTGCTGCAGGGGCAGTTAACCGATTATGAAAACAAATTCAGCAGTATTTTAAGGCAGTAAAAAGGCCGGCGGTATTCTTCTTATTTATAATTCATCGGCACGAAATGCGAGTTAACCGGTACTTTGTGCCTTTATTTACAGGCAGCTTGTACTTTCATCAAAAATAAATAGTGAACCGGCGGTTAGCCTGTAAGCTTTTACCGCAGTTATTTATTGCAGCTGTTATATCAATATAAGCGATTTTTGCGTTTAAATTTTCGGCTGCCGGTTATTTGCATTAAAATTAAATTTATTAATAACAAAACAACAGTGTTATACCGACAGTTTTTATCAGGCCGGTTGTGTCGATTATTGCCTTACCAGAATTATCTGTTACAATTCAATGCCTATCCTTTAAAACGAAAGATAGACCGCTATGATAAAAGTTTATATACCATTGCCTGAAATATGAGAAAACCATGTACATTCAAAAACATCCTGATCATTACAGCTTCGGTGCTATTGCTGGGCTTGGCCTCTTGCAAAAAGAACGGCTCGTCAACTTTAGCGCCGAAAGCCCCGGCAGCCCCGGCGCCAGTAAAAATCGGGCTTTATGCCTTCGGCGATAGCTTGATTTACAAGGAGCTGCAGGTTAACGTTTCGAAAGTGGGCACGCTTACCACTTCCTACGGTTTGGTGTTTGATACCGGCTCGGGCGGTATGGTGCTGGATGCGGCCGGCATTCTGCCTGCCTCCATGATTACCAGCACAGGCTTTAACTTTACCGGCGACTCAACCGTTGTGAGCGGGATTACGATTACCAATCAAACAGACTCTATTGCCTATGGCGGGGATAAGGCCTCAACCACCAGAGTGTATGGCAACCTCGCTTACGCTCCGGTAACTATTGGTGATCAGAATGGCAGCGTTGTAATCAAGCGTTTACCATTCTTCCTGTATTACAAGGGGGTGGACGCAAAAAATAAAAAACTGCCCGCACATTATTTTGATATTATGGGTGTATCGCCTGAATATGACCTATCCTTTAAAAACGGCGTTAACATTTCCAGTCCGCTCAGTTATTATACACCTGGTACCGGCCTTACCAGCGGCTTTAAACTGGCCGCTGTGCCGGCTTCCAATTTCATGTCGGTTAATGGTACCTATGTCAGCGGTGCACTGACCGTAGGTTTAACCGCGTCAGATCTTTCAGCTTCATCAGGCTTTACCATAAGCCAGTTAAAATCTTATTCGGGCGTAGGTTACCTGCCTTACCTGTCGGCTAAGGTGACTTATGGCAGTAAAACCATTTCAACAATTACTCTATTTGATACCGGTACAGAGCCTTACAGTTATATTCAGGATACCGACCCGAAAGTGACCGGTATTTCGCTGCTGCCTGTCAATACCGCCGTATCAATCACCACGGCTTCAGGTTTCAGATATGCCTATAACACCAGCGCTACCGAGAACCTGACCTATGTAGAAGGCCAGTCTGAAGGCGGCAGCTTCACAATTTTCGGTTTGGAATTCTTCCTGAAAAATGAATATCTGCTTGATTATACCAACCATCAATTAGGATTAAAAAATGATTAGGCTGCACTGATTACTGCGGATTGTAATAAACTAACCAGCGCAGTTGTTGAAACCAAACGGCCGGGATTATTTTCTGTAACTGAAAATAATTCCGGCCGTTTGGCTTTAATATGTTTGACCGCATGGTATTAATAATTAATTTTAACCCGCCAATGCAACCGGTTTATACCTACTTCAGGGATGACTGGTTAACGCGTGAAAAGTTAGAGTTTTATTAATTATGATGCCTGTACAGGCAGCTGATACAACACACTATAAAAGTTATATGATGAAAAAACATTACCTGGCAAAAGCATCATTGCTGGCATTAACAGGCTGGCTTGCTGTAGCCTCCTGCAAAAAGGACGGCAGTTCGGCTCAGGCCACCGATGAGCAAAAAACAATTAATCTGGCTGCTTCGGCTATCGCATCAGAAACCGTATTTGACGATGCCTTCAGCGCTGTATTACAGGGCAGCGAGCAGGGCGGCGTTACCATTTTTTCGGTGAGTGCGCCTGCTGAACGGCAGGGCATCAGCTTTGCTGCCTCAGTCCCTGCCCCTGTGGTTACCGTTACGCCTTCCGGGAAAGACGTGTACCCGAAAACAGTAACTATTGATTATGGCAGCGGCATCACATCAGCCAACGGCATTACCAGAAAAGGGAAGATTATTGCCTTGCTCTCAGGCAAATTGCGTACGCCGGGCACTTTGGTAACCGTTAATTTTGATGGCTATGCGGTAAACGGCTACACTGTTGCAGGCACGTATTTGGTTACGCCGTCAATCTCATCTGCCGGGGTAAGCTTTAAGGTAGCGGTTACTAACGGCAGCATTACTTTCCCGAACGGGCAGGTAAATACTTACAGCGGAACCGAAACGGTTGTTCAAACCGGCGGCTTAACCACTGCAACCGTGGCTGATGATGTTTACGCCGTTACCGGAAGCTTTACCTACAGCAACAGCAATGGCGAAAATATAACCGGTACCATTACCAAGGCCCTGGTAAAATCATTCGACTGCAAGAATATCACCAGCGGGACTATCGCCTTTGTTTACAACAATACGAAGAACGGAGTGCTTGATTTCGGCAGCGGCACCTGCGATAACCAGGCAACGGTTACTTCGGGCGCTACCATAAAGATCATTACCTTGCCATAAGCGGCTGCACGGCGCAAAAAACTGGCTATTATTAAATTTAGGGGCCTGCTCTACTGAGCAGGCCCTTTGTTTTCAGGGTATTACAGGTTATACACTGATTAAAATGTTATGGTACAAAATGTTTTTACAGCAAAGTTTGTTAACATAAATATAACATTGAATTCACTATTTGATAACATACCTTTGATTGATAAACAGATACAACATTGTATGAAAGCAAATAAACAAAAAGAACAAATTAAAACAGCGCGCAAAACTGCCCGCAAAAGCATTAAGGTAAGCCTTGTCAGCGGCTTGAAGGATGCATTGGAAAAGATGGGGCACTCAGCAGAACAAGTGGAAAAGGAAATCAACAAAGGCTCAAAGCAGCTGGCCCGGAGAATTTCGCGCAAACTGGGCATCCATACTGCGGAAACTGAAAAGCCTGAGGCTGAACAAGCTGTAAAGGCAGAGGCGCCTGCCAAAGCCTCAAAGCCTAAAGCCCAGGCAAAAACTACCGCCAAGCCAAAGGCAAGCTGATAAAAGCCGGGCATGGCAACCTGCTATGCGGTACTGATAGCTATAAGTTCACACAGGCATTACTTTGATGTAACATCCGGTTATTATATTTGGCGGGTATAAACCGGCGGGCATGCCGTGTGCCTGCCCGTTATTCATTAACCGATGGAGAGAAGATCAGCCCTTAAGAATATTGGCGGCCTGCTGGCCGTTCCGGCACTGAGCGGTGTTTATACCGCCGGTAAGCAGCCGGCGCTCAGAATTGCGCATCTTACCGATATACATTTAAAAAATGAGCTTGGCGCTCCGGCTAAGTTTGTAAAGTGCCTGCATCATGTGCAGCAGCAAACGCCTAAGGTTGATATGATTATGAATGGCGGCGATGTGGTGTTCGATATGAATAAGGAAAACCTGAGCACAATTAACGGCTTGTGGGCGCTCACTAAAGGAACCATTAAATCAGAATGCAGCCTGCCCATGCACTTTTGCTTGGGCAACCATGACATCTGGTGGAATGAGGACGACAAAGGGCAGGCTCTTTACGGCAAGCAGTATGCCATGCAGCAGCTGCACCTGCAGCGGCCCTATTACAGCTTTATGCAGGGCGGCTGGAAGTTTATTGTGCTGGACAGCGTTCACCTTGATATTGACAATACCTGGTATATAGGCAAACTGGGCGATGAGCAAATGGCCTGGCTTGCCGCCGAACTGCAGGCTACTGATGCAGCTACACCCGTACTGGTAATGTCCCATATTCCCATTTTAACGGCTACGCTGATGATAGAGGATAATATTGTGAACAAATGGCAGATGCTGGGCGGCGACATGCATACCGATACGGCAAAGATAATCAGCCTTTTTTATCAGCATCCTAACGTTAAGCTGTGTTTAAGCGGGCACATCCATCTGCGCGACAAGGTGGTTTACAACAATGTAACCTACCTTTGCAACGGGGCCGTAAGCGGCGCCTGGTGGAACGGCAACAGGCGCGAAACAGCACCCGGCTACGGGCTGATTGATTTATTTGCCGACGGCAGCTTTAACGAACGGTACGTTAATTACTTATAAACGGCCGGAAAAATAAGCGTAAGCCGCTGCCAGTGCTGGTGCCTAAGAGTTGGCCTTCGGGCTGATTTCACTGTTCAGGGCGGCTACTGATGCAACAATGTCGGCTGGTTTAAGGCTGAGGATAGCCGTGATGATATTCAGCATACAGGATGCAATATTGATTACATGCTGAACATTGCCAAGCTTTGCCATAGTTTGAATGATGCCGGTATTGATGCCGGTTAACTGATTAAGGGCCTTTTCGGCTTCATCGCCCACGGCGATGGCCGAAAGTGCATTCAGTTTGCCTGCATTATTTAAGATGGTGTTTTGAAAGCCCTCCAGCTCCCTGTCCTCCTCATCGTTGATCAGCTTTTCATTCGCCACACGATAATTTAAAACAGCCTCTCCTACAGCCTTAAACTGGGCCGACAGGTTGCTTAACTGTACAGAAGTTAGCTGGTTCATAACTTAAATTTTTAAGATATCAATTTGAGCGGCGGCTTCTTTGATGCTGCCGGCATACCGGGCAAGCATCAGTTTTATATCATTGCTGCTCAAGTGATTCAGGTTATCAAACAGTTGCTGATGGCCGGCGGCTACTTGCTGCAGTAAGCGGCTGTAATCTTTCATTGCAGTTATTTTGTCATCGAGCTTAGCGGCCTGCTGGTAATATTCTGTAATGGCCCTTTGCTTCTCGTAGGCGCTGCTGCCGCTGTTTCTGACCAGGCCAAAATAATTTGATTTCAGTATGTCCTTTCTGATCTGAATGCTGCTGACCAGGTTAACGGTAATATTATACTGCAAGGCGCGGAGCAGCACCCCCAAAGGCTGATTAGCGGTACTGATATACTGTTTCAGTTTATTTTTACGGTATCCGTTGGTAATGGTGTTGGTTAACAGGCTGGCCAGTTTGGCATAAGCCCCTGCCTGATCGCTGGTAATACTCAGTTTTCCGATGGGGCCTGCGCTCAGGCTGCTGGCTATGCCCTCGTAATGATAATCAGTGAGGCGGCTGTCTGATAAGCACGTCAGGCCGTCCAGGTAGTTGTAAATTACTTTGTAAATCTTATAATCTGTACTGTCTGCCTGCTGTTCAATAAGGCAGTTACACGAATCAGGGTTAAATTTCAGATTCTTTATATCCCTGTCCCGGCATTCGGCCAGGCAGTTTTGGCTAAAGCTGTAAGGCAGCGTTTCAAAATTCTGTACTCCCCGAATGGAGGCAGCCGAGTAATCATTCACCTGCTTTAAATTCAGGCAGCCGGTAAGGCCTGCGGCTACAAGCAGCAGGAATAGCAACTGAATACAATTTATTTGATAACGCATCGCCTGTTGGTTAAATATTCTGGGTCAGCTATGGGTTAAGTGTCTTCCAGCTTTTGGCTATAGTATCGGTGGCAATAATTTTAGCTACATAAGGTTCCTGAGCTGCCATGGTGAAGTCATCATCAATAAGCTGTTTACTTTCAGGCGTACTGGGCTGCTGCGTTTGAAAACTGCTGTCGAGCTTAATGCGGCAATAGGCCCGGTTAAAATAGGCAATCGCCTTATTTTTTATCCGCCCCTTATCCTTACCAAATGAATTGATGGCCCGGTCTAAGTAAAAAAAGGCGTTTTTATAGTCGGGCGTTACCTTAGCCATCAGGGCATAGCCTAATTCCAGGTAGTTTTCAGGGAATTCGAGGCCGTCATCGGTGCTAATAAGCGCCTGAAAGATAGGAATCGTCTTCTGTACCCTCATCTTATCGGCATCCGGGCCTCTCCAGTACTGCTTGCGGATAGTAACCGCCTTAAAGAATATGGAGCTTACTACATTCTGCGAGGCTTCCTTAAACGCCTGTGCCAGTTCGGGTACGGGGTAGTCGTCGGCCAGCAGCGGGAGGGTAAGCTGCAAATTGGCAAGATCAATCGCTCTTTTATCTTTCTGGTCGTTATCCTGCAGGGTGGAGTTGATATATCCCTTAATCTGCTGCTCATTCAGCATGGAATTCTGGATGTTGATCAGATAAAGATAAGTCCACAGATAGATAATCAGGAAACCGATCAGCATAAAAATGATGATGACCGCACCGGCTAATGTAGCGCCCGTATGTAGCCTGCAACCATAGCTTTCCAGAGCATCGCCCAGGCTAAGGGCCAATGTGTTGAACAGCCGGATAATTTTATGCAGCTCAATAAGGCCGACGCCGACAATGATTTTAGTAAGCCAGTCGGCAATCTGCTCCAGGTTGGTGCTGGGCGTAAAGCCGGATTTGGGCTGCTGATCTGCGTTGCTGGTTAACGGCAGCGTGTTTACAGCCTGTATCGTATTGGTAGTCTGAACGGTTTTGGTAACAGAGTCTCCGGCAGGCGGCTGTGTAAATGAGCCGGCCGAACTGTTGGAGCTTGTATTGGTTTGGGTGTTTTGCTGGTTAGAGTGCGGAATGCCGAAAAGAAACCCTACAAAGCCTCCGCTCGCCGCGCTGGCAAACGCAATCATGAGGATAATGCCTAACAGGCTTAGAGCCTTTGCCCAGCTTGCCGCCTCGCCGGCAGCATAAAATACCAGCGTTAACAAGGCTGCAAGCCCGAAAAAAAGCGAGCATTTAAAGGCAAGCCCAGCTGTAACGCCGCCGGCCTGCTCCTGATTTGCGGCCTGATAGGGTTGATTTACTGTACCTGCCATGTGATTAAGCGGTTTATAGTCAAATACTTATTAAATTTAGTGCATTTAAAATTACTTATACAAGAAAATCAGTAAATATTATGAACGGCTTGCTGATATATAAACCAACAGCCCCGAAACAGTATCAGCCGTTCTTTTCTGCCTGTAGGCAGATACGTTCTGTTAATATAAAAATTAGCCGATGTTTGCCGGTAAAAATTGTTATCATTATTGCACGAAAAACAGGCGCCGGCTGCGGCAAACAGCAGCTATTTACAAAGTATGCAAACGAGCGATATCATAATGAATACTAAAATCCGGGGCTGCTGATGGCGGACGTAAAAAAACTTAATATCGGTATCCTGCACAA
>CAXTAP010000038.1:0-18027 GCA_964241965.1 uncultured Mucilaginibacter sp. | reverse complement strand
TCGCCGGCTGTTTTCTGGGCGGCAAGGCTCTGCAGGGTACCGGTAGTGGCAACTATACACAACTACCGGATGCTGTGCCCCTCGGGCACCCTGATTTATAACGGCAATTTATACCTGTCCGGCCTGCACAACGACTTCAACCCTGATGCCATTAAAAAAGGCGTTTACCGGAATTCGCGGCTGTTAACTGCCATACTGGCCTTTACGCTGTGGTTTAATAAAAGGCTGGGCACCTGGAATATAGCTAAGCGGTATATTGTTTTAACAGCGCACGCCAGGGAGTTAATTGCGGGCAGCCATTTAAGCAGCCTGAGCAGCAAGCTGGTTGTAAAGCCTAACTTCGTTTCGGCAGGCACTGCTGTTAATAGGGGAGGAAACAGCAGCTTTTTATTTGCAGGCCGTTTATCTGAGGAGAAAGGGATTCGCCTGCTGCTGGAGGCTTTTAAAGGGTCGGCACATCAACTTACTGTGATTGGCGATGGCCCGCTGAAAGGCGAGGTGGAAGAATTTGTAAAAAACAACAGCAATGTACGCTATCTGGGTTTTCAAAACAAAGCATCTATTGAGGAGGAACTCAGCAGGTGCAGCGCCCTGATTTTTCCATCCATCTGGTATGAAACATTCGGGCTAATTTTGATAGAAGCCTTTGCGGCATCCACACCGGTTATTGCCTCATATTACGGTTCGGCCAGCGTTATTGTTAAGGATGGCTATAACGGCCTGCATTTTGAAAAAGCAGAAGCAGCAAGCCTGGCAGCAAAGCTAAACGAATGGGCCGTCCTTAATGAAGATGTTAAGGCGCAGTACCGCAGCAATGCTTACAGCAGTTACCTGCAGCAATACACCCCCGAAAAAAATTTAGAGAAGCTGGCTGCCGTTTACCAGGAAGCTGTACAGCAGCAATGAACGGACTTTACCAGAAGCTTCAGCCCATGTTTCAGCAGGCAGATAATGGCAAACCGTTAAATTACGTGGTGTTGCCGCTGCATACAGCATTGCCTGAAGCCTTGCCGTTACACCGGCAGGCTGATAATAAATGATGTGCCCCGGCCGGGCTGGCTTTTAATATCAATTTTGCCGTTATGGCCCTTTACTACAATATCATAGGTTAATGATAAACCCAGGCCGGTGCCTTCGCCGGTTGGTTTGGTGGTAAAAAAGGGCTGCAATATCTTTTCCTGTATCTTTTCAGGTATGCCGGTACCGTTATCGGTTACAGTGATTTCAAGGTCGGCATTCCTTAGAGCAGTGCTTACCTCAACAGCGGGTTTATAGTCCGGGCCGGCTGTTTTTGCCTGCTGCTGTACGGCATAAAATGCGTTATTAAATAAATTGAGCAGCGCCCGGCCAACATCCTGCGCTGCTATATTAACCTGCGGCAGGCCTTCGTCAAAATGTGTAGTCAGCTCGGCGTTGAAAGATTTATCCTTGGCCCGCAGCCCGTGGTAAGCCAGCCGCAGATATTCATCGGCAAGCTTATTAATATCTGTTGCATCCTTTTGGCCGTTGCTGGTACGGCTGTGCCTCAGCATATCTTTCACAATACTATCGGCCCGTTTGCCATGGTGCTGTATTCTTTCCTCGTTTTGCTGCACCTCTCCGGCAATGCTTAGGGCTTCTGTAATGCGGCCGGCCTGCAGTTCCTCCTTCAGTTCCTCTAAAATTTCCCGGTTTACCTCAGCAAAGTTGTTTACAAAGTTCAGCGGATTTTGTATTTCATGCGCAATGCCGGCGGTCAGCTCCCCCAGGGAGGCCATTTTTTCGGCATGAATCAGTTGTGTTTCTGTTGCCCTGAGTTCGCCCAGGGTTTGCTCAACCTTGGCTTTCTGCGTATCAATCTCCTGCTTTTGCTGCTGCAATATATTGTACGCCTTTTGCCTGTGGCGGTTATTGCGCCATTGCAAAGCCGCAATGCATAAAATAATAATTAAAACAGCAATAAGGGCGTAAGTTCTGTTTTGATTACGGTTTTGCTCCTGCTGTTTCAAAAGCTCCTGCTGGTTCAGCTGCTCGCTGAAGGCAATGTTCTGCACCTCGCGTTCCTTTTGCCGGCTGAACAGCTGGTTATTAATGGCAATAGTTAATTTTAAATATTTAAAGGCGCTGTCGGCCATGTGTTTTTTCTCATAAATTGATGAAAGCATGGAGATGGCGCCTAATACGCCTGCCGGATATATTTTACCCAGATTAAGGGTAAGCGATTTTTTGGCGTAATGAATTACCGAATCGGCGTTGCCCTCATTCATATATACCCTGGCTATGCCGTTGTAGGCATCCATAATATCGGTTTGCGCGTTTTCCTTTTGGGCTAAGGGTGCTGTGATCCTGAAAAAGTGCAGGGCCGAATCATTAATAGCCCTTTTGGTGTAAATATTGCCCAGAACTACCGTAACTCCGCTCCAGTTTTTATTTAAGCTGTAAGCCTTCTGCGCATAATACAAGGCCGAATCAAGCTGGTTATCCTTTTCATATACTGTGCTCAGGTTGCCATAAAGGGTAACGCTCGACTGGCTTGCAAAATGCTTGTTATATAAATCGAGGCGAAAGTACTTCAGGCTGCTTTTATAATCGCCCTGCTCGCGGTAGCAGTAGGCAATTACACCCATAGCATACCGGGTACCCTTATCGTCGCCTGTTTTTTTAAAAAAGGCCAGCGACCTGAACCCGTATTTAAGCCCGATAGAATAATTGCCCAGAATAGCATAGGCTAAGCACATGTGCGCCTCGCTTTCGGCCATGCCGTTGGTATAATTTATCTTTTGGGCCAGCCGGAGCGCCTGCTGCGCATACATGAGCGAAGAATCGGGCACCGACCAGGTGTACCATTGCGGCAACTGGTTGAGCAGGTTAACCCGGCTGGTATCTGCAGCCGAATGCCTGATCAGATTTTTGAGGCTGTCCACCGCCTTGTTCTGGGCCTGAGCCTTAACAAGCAGCAGTAGCAATACAGCGGTAAACAGCATTTTCATACAAGGCTTTTTTATGGCTTATGCAAGGTTATCGGGTACTGAAACTAAAGTATAAATTTTATGGGATTAAGGACAAGGAAAGATTCAGATTAATATAATTGAAAAAATTTGATATTATTTGTAATTAATCTAAATATACATAATTTTGTCGAATTATTTTTATGCGAAAAATCTTTACATTACTGTTTTTTTTATGCATCTCGATTGCTGCCTTTGCTCAGCAAACGGCAACTACATCCGAGGATTCCTTAAACCGTAACCTGTCCAGAAGCTCAACCACCATAGGCGGTTATGGTAATGCCTTTTACCAGCGCAATGATAAGGCCGGTACGGCCCGTGCCGACCTGGAACGCGGTGTGCTCTTCTTCGGCCACAAATTTAATGACAGGATTTCCTTCTTTTCCGAACTGGAGATTGAAGATGCCAAGGTAACCGGCGGCCAAAGCGGCGGTGAGGTGAGCTTTGAGCAGGCTTACCTGAAGTTTAACCTGAATGCCAGCCAGTACATTGTTGCCGGACTATTTATTCCGCGCATCGGTATCCTGAATGAAAATCACCTGCCCAATACCTTCAACGGCAATGAACGTAATTATGTGGAAACACTAATTATACCCGCTACCTGGCGCGAACTTGGCATAGGCCTGTACGGCACGCTGAATAATGTGCCTGTTAATTATAGCATCGGCCTGATTAATGGTCTTAATTCAGGAGGTTTTGAGCACGGAACCGGGCTGGTGGGCGGCCGCTTTGAAGGGCGTAACGCCACCGCCAATAATCTTGCTGTAACAGCTGCCCTGCAATATTATACCGGCGATCTTAAGGCGCAGGTGTCGGGCTATTATGGAGGAACAGTAGGGGTCAGCAAAAGGCGGGCCGACAGTCTTGGTTTAAACGGCGGTATATTCGGCACGCCGGTGGCGCTGGGCGAGGCCGACCTGCAGTATTCGCATCAGGGCTTTACAGTAAAGGTACTGGGTACTATAGTTTCCATTCCTGATGCCGGGCAGATTAACCGGGCCTATGCCAACAATACCCCGCAAACTGAATACGGCGCCTATGCTGAACTGGGCTACGATTTACTTCACGATCTCATCCGCCACTTGCACCAGCAGCAGCTTATTCTGTTTGTGCGCGATGAAAAGCTGGACATTAATTCAAAAATACCTGCCAACGGCCTTACCGACCAAACCCTGAACCAGAATTATGTGGTTACGGGGTTAACCTATCTGCCTATCCGCAATGTGGCAGTTAAGGCCGATGTACGCCTTATCCATACCGGTGCCCAAAATCCTAACCTGATCATCAATCCCAATCCTGCTGCCCTGCCTTACCAGCAGAATAATAACCTGGTGAACCTGGGTGTTGCATTTGCATTTTAACATGGAAAGAAGAGATTTTTTAAAACAGACCTGTACGTTTTGCATGCTTGCCGGTGCGGGAATGGCCGTTGGCAGCCTGACATCGTGCGCAACCATGCCGGTATATCAAACGGCTGTAATCAACAAGAAGATAGTGGTTCCGCAGAGTTTGTTTGATAAGGGCAACCTGCAGATTATCCAGCCCAAAAATATGTACTATAACGTTGCGCTTAAGAAGGAACCAGGCGGCACCTATACGGCATTGCTGCTGCGCTGTACCCACGCGGATAACCAGCTTATCACTACGGGTAACGGCTTTAAATGTACTTTGCACGGCAGCGCCTATAACCAGGAAGGGCAGGTAATTAACGGACCTGCCGAACGGCCTCTGCATCAATATCCTACTGAAATTAATAACGGACAAATTACTATAACCATTTCCTGATAAGCTATGAAAAATCAGTTACTGCTTGTTTTTGCCTGCCTGGCCATGATTACTACAGCCGGCTGCAAGAAATCAGACAATACGACTGCTCCGGCTGCCGACGGCACCACAGTGGAGGCCAAAACATTAACCGCTTTTGCCAGCGTGCTGGCCAACCCTAATTATACCGATTTGCAGGTAAAGGCCGGCTTATTAAAGGATGCGGTAACTTTGCTGGTTAGCAACACTACCGATGCCAACCTGCTGGCGGCACAAACCGCCTGGAGAAATACCCGCGCACCCTGGGAGGCCTGTGAAGGTTATCTTTTCGGCCCTGTGGAGGATTTTAATTATGACCCTACTATGGACAGCTGGCCGGTTGACAAAAACGAACTGGATTCACTGATTAACAGTTCAAACCCGCTGCAGGTTGCCAATCTGGAGCCGCTGCAATACACCCTCAAAGGTTTTCATGCCATTGAATATATTATTTTCGGGGTTGGCGGTATGCAGAAGGCAGCCAATATTACGGCGCGCCAGAAGGTTTACCTTACCTCACTTACCCAGAGTTTGTACAACACAACCTTACAGCTAAAATCGAGCTGGGACCCTTCCGGAGGTAACTTTACCAAGCAGGTTACTACGGCCGGCACAGGCAGCACCACATTTGCCGCCCGTAAGGATTTTTATATTGCCCTGGCCGGTTCTATGGCTGATATTTGTGATGAGGTGGCTAACTCCAAGATGCAAACCCCGTTTGCCGCCAGGGATTCAACGCTCGATGAATCTTCCTTCTCCCACAACTCCATCAATGACTTTAAAAATAACATCACCGGCATTTATAACGCCTATATGTGCACCTATAATGGTGCTACAGGCACCGGCCTCAACCAGCTGGTTGCTGCCAGAAACAGTTCATTAGATGTTAAGCTGCAAACGCAGATGAAAGCTGCTATTGCCTCCTTCAGTACTATTACGGTTACTTATGAGCAGGCCATTTATACGCAGCCAAGCCAGGTGAGGGCGGTACAGGCCACCATCAATACCCTGAGAGCAACCCTTGACGGTGACCTGAAGGATTTTGTTAATGCCAATATTAAGGACTGATTATCCGTAAATAACTGAAGCAGCAAAGTGAAGAAGATTAAAGTAATAGGGGCACTGCTTTTAGTGGTAACTGTAATGGTGAAATGCCAGAAGGCAGCCGTTTTACCCGATGAGGATTATAACGACCAGCTTTCTGCCGGGCTGCAAACGGTATTTGATGCCACCAGCCATGCCTTCAGCAATATGTTTACCGGTATGGGCAGCTATGATGAGCATGTACATTCGCTTGGTGATGATGTTTTCAGCCGTTCGTTTGTATCGGCGCCTGCACCTGTAAACAGCGGCCTGGGTCCTTTGTACAATAATGTATCCTGTATATCCTGCCATCATAATGATGGTATCGGGCTGCCTACGGCCGGTGATTTGCAGTCTTCGCTGCTGATGCGCATCAGTTTGCCCGGCGAGGATGCCAACGGCTCGCCTAACCCGGTGCCGGGCTATGGCATACAATTACAGGATAAGGCCGTTTTTGGCAGGCAGCCCGAGGCAAAGGTGAACATTGCCTACACCTACCAAACCTATTACTTTGACGATGGCACCAGCTATGAACTGCGTACACCGGCCTACACGCTAAGCAATTTATACCTGCCTATCAGCGGCAGCTATCAGCTCTCGCCCAGGCTTGCCCCGCCCATGATCGGGATTGGGCTGCTTGAGGCCATACCCGAAAGCCAGATTGTTGCAGGCGCCGACCCGGACGATGCCAACGGCGACGGCATTAAGGGGCACCCGAACTATGTGCTCGATTCAGTATCAAAAACGAAACAGCTGGGCCGTTTCGGCTGGAAAGCCAACACGCCCTCGGTTGCTACGCAGGTTGCCCTGGCCTTTAGCCAGGATATTGGCTTGACCTCCTCGGCACTGCCGGTAGAAAGCAGCCACGGGCAGGCCCAGTATGATGGCCGTAAAGACGACCCGGAGGTACCCGACAGTATATTCAACGCCGTAAAGTTTTATGCGCAAACCTTGCAGGTGCCCGCCCGCCGCAATGTTACCGATGCTGTTGTGAAGCGGGGGGGCCAGCTTTTTATATTGGGCAAATGCATTAACTGCCATAAGCAAACCTTTACTACAGCCGTTAATGTGGCGCGGCCCTATATGTCGAGCCAGGTAATTCACCCTTACAGCGACATGCTGGTGCATGATATGGGCGCCGGATTAGCAGACAACCGGCCCGATTTTATGGCCGGCGGCCGGGAATGGCGCACTGCGCCATTATGGGGTTTAGGGCTTTATGAAACGATTAATAACCCAGGTTATTTTCTGCACGATGGCCGCGCCCGGACAGTTACCGAGGCTATTATGTGGCATGGCGGCGAAGCTGAAGCCTCCAAGTCCTACTTTTCACACCTTTCTACCGCCGACCGCAGTGCCATTCTAAAGTTTTTAAAGTCATTGTAAGCCCCCCTTTTATTAAAAAAAATAATTTGCTGCTGCCCGTTAGTATACATTGCTCTGAGCTTTTCAAGAATAAAAATTTCAGGTTAAGGGTTTAGCCTGGCACATGCATTAAATGAACAGTCACGAGGTGGGTTTTTACTCGCTCAAGAGGATTAACTTATGGCTTTTGTTGTTTATAGTCAGGCATCTTTGCAAATGCACTAAGCCTTGATTGGATTTAACCTGTTTACAATCAATGCTTTAACAGGCACTGCCATCATCCTGTCAGCGTTCATGAACGTTCATGAACGTTCACGGGTGTTCACGCCTCTGTGAACGTGAACACCTGCCGGGCCAGGCAGGCATTTAAGCAGAAAAGCCGCTGATGTTAACCAGCGGCTTTACTCAAGTAGCCCCGACGCGAATCGAACGCGTATCTAAAGTTTAGGAAACTTCTATTCTATCCGTTGAACTACGGGGCCTTTTAAGAATATTTTATTTAAGTGTATGTATAATCCTGTGTAAATCAGCTAATTATGCAATTTTCAATATGCCTTTTGTCTGTTTATGATTTTGATTAATTATCTCAAAGATAACTAAATTGTCGTTTTAACACGCATTTTTTATGAATTTTAAACGTCATTTGACTCATTTACTGACTCAATTGTATGAACTTAAAATGGACTTCTAAACGTCAAAAAACGTTTTAATGTAAGAATCTTTGTCTAGTATTCAAAGTAATAAGTTTAAAATAGCCTCACCTTATGATAAAATGAGATAGCTCAAACCCCTTCAATCAAAAAATATTCAACTTCTAAAAGGAAGGATCTGATCGTGTTTTTATCTTTAGTTATTATAATATACTATGGCAACTATTGAGACAAACCCCTATCCGCATATTCAACTAACAATATCAAACGAATTAATCGTTCAATACAACCTTCAAGACATCGCGACAAATTGTTATAAAATTTATCATCCGACGGCTTGGCAAATATTGTCACTTTATGATAGTGAGCAACCAGTTCACTTTCCATTCACCTTCCCGCCCAAATTTCAACGGCATTCCGTTTTATATTTAGAGGAGTTTTTGAGGCTTTATGCGGAAACTATGCAATCAGTGCCAGAAGAGCACCATGATCCCATTTTATTTTTGGCCTATATCTATTATAATGCCAGTGAAAAAAAGTATTCTAAAGCTTTACACAACAATTATTTAAGTGATAGTGGGAAATTGCTGGTTGAGATGATTAAGGTACCAATACCTAAGCTCAACAAGTCAAACATTTATGATGCTTTTAGGGACGATCCAAACTTGGCGCGTTGGGAAATTACGGATATTATAATTTCTTACCTAAACCTGATTACTGGAACGCCTGAAGAGGATTTTATCGTTGACAAATCCAAATGGGAAATCGATTTCACTAAAATCAATAAAAAGACATGGGAAAAACTTGGGCGTTATATTCAGCAGGACCGGCATGTCAGCATTATTGGGGATGAAGGGCCACCAGGCACACCATTCAGAGATAAACTGTTCATTACGGTTTCTAGGGACTTTAAAATCAATTTTCAAAAAAAAGATGATAACAGATATAAGGGATTAAAAAACAAACTTGATATAGTCAGAAATAAGAGCTTGTTAACCGCCTTGCTTAGGGACTTGTTCGAAATCCAGAAAAAGTATGAAACCAAGCTATACAAATTACTTCTCAAACATGATTACATATTTGGTGATGAATACAGCTCGTTAGTTACTGCGACAGGAGCTTATGAACAGCCTATTGATATAAGAGAACGAAAAGATGCTAACAGGATTGGCTACGCCTTAGAGGCAGTATATGCAGCAATATCTGATTATTTTCACAAGCATAAATTGATTGATGTAAGCCACGGCCCTATTATGCAAAATAGAAAGAGGGATGATATCATATTTCGCTATTTATTGCTTTTGGTGGAGAATACACTGAAGCTGACCACTGGAATGCGGCGTAAGACAGTGCACCTGCAGCGAGAAAAAGAAATTAGAGCCTTATACGGGTGCCCCACATTTTTACTTATCGTCAGAAAAACCTTTTTTTGCCGAGGTTAATGAAACAGGGTGCATTATTGTGACAATAGATAGACATTGCACTATAATTTTTAAAAAGTTTGTTTGAAAGCTTCACTCTTTTCTCCTTCGGCACATTAAGGATAAATATTGTAAAAAGTGCTGAAAGTGTAGGTGTCAAATATTTGATTTTGTTGTTTTCCTTCATTTGATCGGTTTTAAACACTCAAATACTCATTTCCAACTGAATGGGATAGAAATATGACACACTATCAACATAAATAATAGGTATCATGAAAAATATGCTGGTAATAATTACTGTATTTCAGTGCAAGATAAGGCCGAAACCGTTTTGGAAAAGCCCAGCTTCAAGCCGCTGATGGTGCACAACAAACGCTGCCTGGTCTTAGCCGATGGCTTTTATGAATGGAAAACAGAGAAGGATGGTAAGCAGCCCTACCGGTTTGTATTGCCAGACCGACCTTTGCTTGTTCTTACAGGATTGTAAAACAAGTAGGTGAACTCAAAGGATAAGGTGCCCACACAGCATCTGGGTCGTTCATCATGATGGGGTTGTTGCCCGCATACTGGTAGCTACTCATGCTCTCGGCCGCCTTACCCACCGGGTCAACGCCTGTCCACCGGCCTAAAGCTGCATCATAATTTCTATAGAAGGTCTGCTGCAGGTCAGGCAGGTCACCATAATCATTCTGCCACTCGGCTCCTCACTCGTACAAATACCGATAATTACATCTATAATAAAATTATATTTCATTTCAAGTATTCTTTAATATAAGGCTACTGGATATTCTAAAATCTCGTCTCTTTCTAATATACATTTGTTTATCAAGAGGTCCATAAACATTTGATCGCGTTCTTGTTTTCTCATCAAATATCGATTCATTTTTCTTATTAATAATCCAGTATTGACGAAAATTACTATTATCAAAAGCTTCTCTTGCTTTACTATAATTATTATTTTTACTTATGCTGTCAACTGGTTTTTGTTCTACAACTATATAGGTTGAGTCAACGCCGTAACGCATAACGTGATCTTTGATGATAATATCATTTGCAGAATCTACTATAATCTTACAGTTCCCCCTTGAACTGTAATCAACCTTGTAACCTTTTCCCAAGTCCAATGGATACTTTTCACAACTTGATAGCGCAATAAGTATAATTATAATAAGTGTATTAAATTGGCTTTTCATTTTTAATAACTACGGTAGTATTGTTACTGTTCCACTAAAGGCAACATTGTATGGTCCACCTTTGATTAATGGAATTTCTGGTAAAATAAATAAATTATAATTAATAGTACCACCTAAAATAGTACCAGCATTTCTTGCTGAAAAAAGTGAACGCTATTCAATGTTAAAGTCAAAATAATCAGGTTCAATTTGAAATTGGTTATTTCCTTTATAAGTCATACTGACTTTTCCAAAGGCCAACGCGATAGAATTAAAAGCTCCAAGGTTGAATAAATTAACTCCTCTCACATCACCCACTCTTATTCCGGCAAGTCCTAATTGAGTTTGCGAAGCGCTGCTAAAGTCCAATGACTTTGCATTTATTAGCATTGTATTTCCACCACCAGTTTGAAAATGGCCATACATTTTATCTAAAGAAAAATTTTCTCCAAAGTTATTTGGAGTATAATAATTTGTGATTAATCCATAGGCATCGTCCCGGCTTATTTCGTAAGGGTCTTTAACTCCATTTTTGGTCTCAACTGCAACAAACCACCGATCTCTCTCAGCTGATGCTTCTACATTTGGAACTGTTGTCAGTGGCCTACCATTAATGTCCATATAATAATAATGATAACGCGCATCATCTGATTGACTATTCGAACTATTTAAATCGTTCAGCCTACCGACTGCTCTTGCCTGCACGCCAGACCAAAACTCCGAGAAGTCGCTGCGGGCATAGTCCGGGATGCCGCCGAAGTCGCCGCCATCGCTGCCGCTTCCAAAGCCGCCGGAGTCTCCGCCGCCAAAGGTTTCACCGTACAGGCCGGCATAATAGGCATTAATGTCGCCGGCAAACTCCCCGCCGCTGCTACCGCCACCACCGCTCTGCTCATTGGGGTTTACGTAAGCTTGCTGTATAGGCTTGAGCAGATTGCCCAGCGGGTCATTGCCCATCACGGGGTTGTTGCCCGCGTACTGGTAGGGCGTCAGGCTCTCAGCGCTTTCGGCCATCGGGTCAAAGCTCAGCCAGCGGCCAATGAGCGGGTCATACTGCCTTGCGCCGTAATCGTAGAAACCCGTCTCGTCCTGCAGCTCCTTGTGGTTATACAGGTATTAAAGTATAATTAGTTAATAGAACCTAACGTCGTAAAATTATGTTAGGTTCTATTAACGTAGAAATGTAAAATCAACACTTACTGCTACCGACTATTTTATGCCTTTATTCTAAAAAACAATCAAGTGTATAAGTTTTTTTTATAAAATCCATTTTAATGGGTTCTTTTAAAATCTTGTTAAAGTCATTTAACTCTTTTTCACCTAAAAAATAAATTTTATATAAATAAGGGTCCTCATCGTGAAAGCCACAGATCTTAATTAAGTCGTCCAACAGAATATAGCTTATATCAATTTCTTGCAGTAATTTGTCTGATTGGCTGTCAAAGAGGCTTATAAATCTTTTTACACTCATTTTATATCAATTAAAGTGTTAGAATTGGAGCAGCAGCTCCGTCAGTGAGTATGGTAATAATAACTTCAAGAGCTTTTACTCCAATATATATACCAGTTCCGGCTCCAATCACTGTAGCTCCTCTGCGTAATGCTGGATTCGTATCTGGTTGCGAAGATATAGAAACTGGGTCAATATATCGACCAGGCACCTTGGGTTTTGTTTGCCTTCCTTCTTTATCCCAAACACCTGTATGTTTACCACGCTTATTGTACCGTTCCAATTCCCCATGTTGTCCGTCCCATTCAAGAATGTCACCATCCCGAAGTCGCCACCGGGGCCTTCCTCCTTTTGGATTTATCCGTTCAGCATCTGGGAAACCTGGTAAAACTTTCGGTGGTGGTGTATATGATGGCCTTCCCTTATCAGCCTGATCGTTTGTACTGGTTTTACCGTTCTTATCACCATCCCGTTCCTGCGCGTTATTGTCCTGCCTGAAACCATCGGCAAGGCCGGGGTCGGCATCGGGCCTTGAGGAAGCTACCCACTGGTCAGCCGTCAGCCCGTCAGCGCCTACCTGCTGCTTCTTGGCATCCTCGGCCTCATCTCCAGAGGTGTGACTGCCCGGGTCGCCGTCAAAATCAGGGGCGCTTGCTCCCGCCGGCAGGGGAACACGTGCCCACATACCGTCCGGGTCAACCATACGGATGGGGTTGTTCATCCCGTACTCGTAAGGCGAGTGCCGGCGGCCCGCCTCGGCCATCGGGTCAAAGCCCAGCCAGCGGCCAATGAGCGGGTCATACTGCCGGGCGCCGTAATCGTAGAAGCCCGTCTCGTCCTGCAGCTCCTTGTGGTTGTACAGATAGTGATTACTTCCAGCAGTGGCGCTGGCCCGCAGCCCGAAGGGATAGTAATTGTCCGCCTGCAGGGCCTGCGCCTGCAGGCTTGCAGGGTTCTGGTTAAAGGTCAGCCTGGCGTTGCCCAGGTGGTCGCTGAGGTCATACTGGTAGGTGTAGGTATTGTCCGTATTGCGCACCGCCCGGCCTTCCTCCGTCTGGATAAAATTGATGACGGGGGCTGCCGAGGTATTGGCGCTGTTGTCCCACTGGATGCCCGAGAGGTACTCCGTTACGGCGCTGCCCGCTACCTTGCGCAGCTTGGCTCCGGCCGCATCATAGGTGTAGGTCAAACTTTTACTGCTGATAGTTTGCACCTGGCTGAGCAGGTTGTAGGTAACGGCATTGCCCTTTTACAGAGCTTTTGTAGTAAAAGACAAATAAAACACCCATTGTTCTTTGCTTGATTAGTCCTCTTTACTCTCTTCACCAAGACTATAAACCTTATTTAAGGTTTCATTAAGGAAAAAATCTTTATGTGTAGCTTTTTTTGACGTTGTAAATATTAGAAAGTTTATAACGATCGATTATATTCAAAATTTATTTAAGATTGTTTAAATCTCTCTAAATCTCTATACCATTTACCATTTAATGTCGCTTTAACATCCTTTTTGAATTCTTTGGATAAAACTTTGTCGTTTAACATCTTGGTCAATAGAAGACGGACAGAAGGATTTTTGTATGCTTTGGCTAAGCGATAATTAACATCAAACTCATTGAAGAAACATCTGTAGAGTAATTGTTCATCTATCTTATTTTTTTTAAACAATTCAAAGTAAGAATTCAAAATCCCGATATATTTATTCATTGGCAACTGGGTCATTGAACAAACTGCAATGATTTTGTTCTCAAAACTTACTTTGCTCTGAATATAACTTAAAGCTGTTGCTTCAAACTTAGTTGGAGCTAAATATACCTCATTAAACTCCTTAACATTATGTAAAACAAAAATATCGGTTAAGTCGACAACCTTTGAATGTATTGTATTTATTCTTCTTTCAAAGTCAAGGTTTCTTTCGCTTTGATTATTGTTAGTTTGAACGGCATAAATACTATTAGCTATCAAACAACACACAGAAATAATTAATATAAGATATTTTTTCATTTTTTTTGATCTAATGTCCTACATAACGTCTAAAAAAAACTATTCCACCGTTGTCACTACGGAAACCCCAATCATTCTCAACAACACTTTGGGTTTTACTGGAAAAGCTGCTGGTTAAGTGTGGGCCAATAATTATACCAACATGGCCGGTAGCATCCGAATAGTTCTCATGAACGGCTACTATATCTCCTGGCATAGGCATTTGTTTACTTGTCAGAACTATCCAACCGGGTATTTTGAAAGAAGGATTAGCCCAATCGGCAGCTGTGGGTGGGTATTGTCCATGTCCATGCGGAAGCCCAGGATTGACCCCGGCTTTCTTTAATACATCGTAAACATACAAATTACATTTGTTACATCGCGCTGGAAAATTTTCTTTTCTTTTTTGCCATGCCCAAGCAGTTGAAGAATTATACTCCTTAGCAATTCTTACAATATTATCTTTTATATTTCCTTGATCTTGAGTGGAATTTTTACCGTTCTTATCGCCATCCCGTTCCTGCGCGTTATTGTCCTGCCTGAAACCATCGGCAAGGCCGGGGTCGGCATCGGGCCTTGAGGAAGCTACCCACTGGTCAGCCGTCAGCCCGTCAGCGCCTACCTGCTGCTTCTTGGCATCCTCGGCCTCATCTCCAGAGGTGTGACTGCCCGGGTCGCCGTCAAAATCAGGGGCGCTTGCTCCCGCCGGCAGGGGAACACGTGCCCACATACCGTCCGGGTCAACCATACGGATGGGGTTGTTCATCCCGTACTCGTAAGGCGAGTGCCGGCGGCCCGCCTCGGCCATCGGGTCAAAGCCCAGCCAGCGGCCAATGAGCGGGTCATACTGCCGGGCGCCGTAATCGTAGAAGCCCGTCTCGTCCTGCAGCTCCTTGTGGTTGTACAGATAGTGATTACTTCCAGCAGTGGCGCTGGCCCGCAGCCCGAAGGGATAGTAATTGTCCGCCTGCAGGGCCTGCGCCTGCAGGCTTGCAGGGTTCTGGTTAAAGGTCAGCCTGGCGTTGCCCAGGTGGTCGCTGAGGTCATACTGGTAGGTGTAGGTATTGTCCGTATTGCGCACCGCCCGGCCTTCCTCCGTCTGGATAAAATTGATGACGGGGGCTGCCGAGGTATTGGCGCTGTTGTCCCACTGGATGCCCGAGAGGTACTCCGTTACGGCGCTGCCCGCTACCTTGCGCAGCTTGGCTCCGGCCGCATCATAGGTGTAGGTCAAACTTTTACTGCTGATAGTTTGCACCTGGCTGAGCAGGTTGTAGGTAACGGCATTGCCCTGCCCGTCGGTAGCGGCGTTGCCGTTCTGGTCATAGCCCGGGTAACTGCGGAAAGCCGCCCCGCCCTTGGTGACAGACGAAAGCTGGTTGCCGCTGTAGGCATAGGCCAGTTGTCCGGCATACTGCCCCGAGCGGGTCAGGGCCTGCAGGTTGCCGTTCAGGTCATAGGCCAGGCCCGTTTCCGAGATGTTGACATTGCCGGTTGAGGAACCATCAGTCAGGCGGTTGAGGTTATCATAGGTATAGGTAAAGCCCTTATCCAGCGTGCCGGGCGTGCCCCAGTTCTGCGCGCTGATGTTGCCATTAAACGGCCCTGCGGAGGCGCTGGCATTATAGGTGAGCTGCATGGCAAACAGCGGCGCGCTGGCCGAGGTAAGCCAGCCCCGCTCATTGTAGGCATAAGTATTGGTTTGCAAAAAGGAGCCCACATTGAAAGTGGCCGTTGCCCCTGCCGCAACGCTGAAACCGGTGCCCATGGTGATGCTGTGCGCGGCGGTAAAGGCTTTGCTGCCGCCGGTTACGGCATCAGCCGCGCCCAGGGTAAGGCTGTAAGGCGGGCCGCTGACATAGTTGGTGCCGTGCAGTTGCTTCTGCCAAAGCTGCCCCAGTTCATTGTACACATTTTGCACCAGCAATACCGGAGTAGCTCCGTTGATGCTTTCCAAGGTTTGCAGCTTGCGCCCGGTATGGTCATAACTGTACGTATTGTTTACGGTTACCTGCAGGGCGGCGCTGCCGGCATTGTTTTTATAGTGCTGGCGCGTGGCCGCTGTAAGCTGCCCGGTAAAGTCATAGCTGCTGGTCAGGGCATCATAATTATTGGCGCTCAGGCTGGCCAGGCCGCCCAGGTAATGCTGGCTGTAGGCGGCCAGCAGCCGGGCTTCCTCATCGTAATAATGCACCTGCCACAGCATGGCCTGGGGGTTAGCGGCTACATCATTCAATACGGCGGTTTTGCTGGCCGTCAGCAGGCCGCGCGTTTTCTGGCTGGTGCCTGCCGGGGCGGTATAGCCGCCGGGCATTCCGGGCATAGCGGCATAGTCATCGTAATAATTAATGCTCAGCTGGGTATTGATGGCCGGGTAGCTGCTGATGATGTACCCGGTAGGATAAGCCGAAGCGTTACCCGAGTAATCCCTGGCATCATACTGGGCCGCTCCGTAAATGTTTTGCTGCAGTGTGGCCAGTGGGATGGCGGAGCCGGCGTTAAACAGCCCTGTGATGATCACCCGGCCTAAGGCGTCGTACTTGGTAACCGTCCACTGGTTGTTCAGGCGCTGCTGGCCGTCCTGGGTCAGCACCGGCTGGTCAAGCTGATTGTAAACCGTGTATTCCACCGCCTTTCCGGGCAGCTTTTTCTGCGTAAGGCGGTTGCGCTCATCGTAGTTATATTGATAGCACAGGCTGTTAAGCGCAGCCGCTGCAGGCAGCCCGGCATCAGCGTTTGCCATGGGCGGCAGCACAAAGCTCAGGTTGCCCAGGTCGTCATACACATAATAAGTGCTCAGCGTTTCGTTAATCGAGGTGGCTTTGTTGTAATTAAAAGTACGTTTAAGCACTATGTGCCCTTCCAGGTCTTTATATTCTTCCATAGTACCCAATTTGCCTGCCGTCCAGTTCTCATCCACTGTTACCGTTACATAAAGCTGGTTCTGGGCAAAGCTGCCCTGATCGGTAAGCGTACGGTTACCGGTACCGGCATCAATGGTAACGCCATACTGCTTGGCCCAGTAGCCGCTGCCATTAGTCAGCGAGGAAGCGTCGTTAGACTTATACATTACCTTGGTGGTGTGCCCGGCTGTGCTGCCCGCTACCGGCTGCCAGGCGGCGCCCGGCGCGCCCTGCTCTACTACCCGGTTTAACGGTGACGGCTCAATAATGCTGAGTGCATAAGGATTAGCATTTGCGGAGTAACCGGCCCCTGTGGCCTGATAAAACGCAGGCTGCGCCGTAAAAGCATCCGTGCGGTAAGCGGCAGGTGTAGTGCCGGGGACCTGTGTATAGGGCAGGTATTTAGTGGTTTCCCGGCCTAACTGATCATAAGCTACAGGTTGCACCACATCATTACCGGTGGCGCTGCCCTGCTGCTGTACGGTTTGCAGCGGGCGGCCCAGGCCGTCCACATACTGCACCGTCGTCTGCACCTTGGTTTTGTCGGTAGCCGCCGCATCCACCTGGCCGGGCTGCAGGGCCACGCGGGGCACACGGGTGCGTATATAGTTCTGGGTGGCTGACTGGCCGAGCACAAGCATGGGCAGCGCCGCCAGCAGGAAGATGGTACACTTGGCATATAAATATGATTTCATCTCGCTTAGTGGTTAAGGTTATTGGTTAGCGTAATGATAATTGAAATCCTTCAGCACATTACCGTTCTGGTCGCGGATGCGCAGCAGCCTGTAGTCACTGTCGTATTCATAATAAGTTGAATAGTTTTTAGCATCTGTGGTACTGGTAGTATTGCCCATCAGGTCATAAGTATAAGTGGTCATCTGTGCATCCTTAGGATAAATGCGGATGTCATCGTAAGCGTCGCCACCAGTCAGATTATAGGAAGAACCGGTATAATTGTCTTCCTTCAGGTTCCATACTCCGCCTGAACGGTACCAATAGCTGATCAGGTAGGGCCGGCTGGATGGCAGTGTCCAGTTGACCTGATAGCTGCCGATGACCAGCGCTTGCGTACCGGTGTGGCTCACGCCTGGTGTACCTAATGCATTCTCTTCAAAACCCTCATAAAAAAATTCGGCGGAACCAGAAGTTGTGGTTGTAGATGAAGTTACCGGATAGGAGAAGTTAAGGTTAATGTTACTATTTAGATTTTGCT
>CAXTAP010000037.1:0-29924 GCA_964241965.1 uncultured Mucilaginibacter sp. | reverse complement strand
AAGCAGTAGGTCTCAGGTTCGAATCCTGATGGGATCACCGGCAAAAAAGCCTTTAGAATAGTTTTAAAGGCTTTTTTGCTGCCTGTTGGTTTTGCCGGGTATGTTACAGCCTGATAATCAGGCCCGTTTTGTATGATTTCTACCATGTTTGATAATTTGCAGACCGAATAGCCGGAATGTTTCCATATTTTCAGCATTTGGTGCATTAGGCATCAACTTTGCGGCATTTTCTTGATGGATTTGCTTAAATGAAACTGCTATGGCCGAATGGATTGATGTGCCTGTAGATTTTTTAAAGGACAATACCATACGTCTTACTTATAAGGTGTCAGTCATCATTGTTGCCCTGACTCTAGGCCTCGTCATCAATGATGTATTTGGTTTAACCCGGAATTGGCTGATCAGCAGAAAGCTTGAGCAGATCAAGGAGCTGCAATCCATTGACTCTTTACGGATTGCAAAGGATACCGCAGTGGCCAAAAAACTTACGGAGCTTACCAACAACATCGTCCACGAGCAGGGATACATAGGCATCATGTACAGCAGGCTGCATTACCTCTTTAAAGATACGACTTACACAGCAGCAAGCACTTCGATGCCGGCAGCTGATGCCAGTGAAGTGAAAGCCAGCCACCATTTCTGGTACATGGTAACTGCAATGTTCATGTTTTATATCATGCTTTTTATTGTTGTTCCGTTAGGATTATTCTATACTTTCTTTGTGTCCAGTGAATCGTCTAAAGAAAAGGTGACTATCGTGGCAGGCTTCATTATCATTGTGGTTGTAAGCTATGGTATTCAGCTGCTTTACAGGTACCTGATTGAGTTGATACCAATTTTTGATAAAGCTGTCTGGATTAACTATAGCATCAATCTGGCCGGACAATTGATTATAGCTGTGATACTCATCTCAATATACAGGAGGCAGCAGGCAAAGAAACCGGCAGCCTAAGCATGTACCTCAAACGGTTCTGCCAATTGGAATTTGATATTCGAAAATGTTTACGCGCGCCTTAAGCCGCAGGCAGACCTGAGTTACCGTGTGGCTTTGCCTTGGCAAAGGCATAATTATGAGCGAAGAACTGTTAGCAAGAAAAGCAATGCAGGAAGAGAAATTGTCGGTCGCAGTGTAAATTAAATTAGCTTTTAACCACATCCATAAAAATAAAAACCTGGAGGAATGAATTGACTTTTAAATACTACATTAGTTGAAATATAAACAATGTTTTTATGCAACCTGTAAAACTGCTTGTACCTGTAGCTTTGTTCCTGCTTGCTGCCAGCTTCCTGTTTAAACATTACCTGCATCTTTCTGATGTTGCAGACGGCTTTATTAAGGGGCTAAGCATCGGGCTGCTTATTATTGCCATCATGAAATCCAGGAAGGTAAAGCATGCCTGAAAAGGATAGCGTGATTGTTAATCATATTGTATTGAAACACCTTTACTAATCTAAAAAATAATTATGGCACTGATCAATCCTCACGTTAACTTTAACGGAAACGCTGAAGAAGCATTTACTTTTTATAAGTCAGTATTCGGCGGAGAATTTACAAATATCATTCGTTTTAAGGACCTGGCAAGCTCTGAATTTCCTGTGGCGGAAAACGAAGAAAACAAAATTATGCACATTGCCTTGCCTATCGGTAAGCATAGTATGCTGATGGCTAATGATGTCCCGGAAATTATGGGAAAAACAAATGAAAATGAAAACCGGAGCAAAATCGTTGTCACCGCGGAAAGTAAAGAAGAGGCAGACCATCTGTTTAACGGGCTTTCGGCAGGAGGACAGATAGAAGGGCCTATTGGCGATAGTCCCTGGGGTTCCTATTTTGGTTGTTTCCGGGATAAGTACGGTATTGAATGGATAGTCGAATTTGATCAGTCAAAGTCAAATATTGCTTAACACAGCGTTTCTGTAATCCTGCACAGCAATGTCAAATAAGGGGTGGTTTCGGATAGGTCGCCTTATTTTCTGTAAATTTGTGCAATAGTTAATCATCAATGCCGTCAACAGATAAAACGCTGACCCACCTTGACCCGGAAACCAACAGCCCGGTAATGGTAGATGTGAGCGGCAAGCAGATAACCAGGCGCACGGCTACGGCGCAAAGCGTGGTGGCGCTTGGCCGCGAGGTTACGGAGCATCTGAACGGCAATGATATACAAACTAAAAAAGGCCCGGTATTTCAAACTGCCATTATTGCCGGTACTATGGCTGCCAAAAAAACCAGCGATTTGATACCCCTGTGCCATCCGCTGGTGCTGGAAAACTGCAGGGTGGAAATAAAGCTGAATGAACAGCAGGAAGCAGTAATTACGTGTACAGCGGTTATTACCTCGAAAACCGGCGTTGAAATGGAAGCCTTAACGGGCGCCAGCGTGGCCGCGCTCACTATATATGACATGTGTAAGGCCTTATCGCACCACATTGTAATTAAGGAAACGCGGCTGCTTGAAAAAACAGGAGGTAAAAATGATTTCAGCATCTGATAAGGCGTATAAAAAGCATGCAGCCATTCCGCGGGTAAAGGCCGGTGATTTCCATCGCAGCGAGCTGGCCATTATGGGCACTGCCTGCGCTCAGATTCAGCAGTTAGCCAATCAGATTATTGCACAGTTAAGTCCGCAGTATAGCATTGCCTACGTAGATGCCGACCATAAGGCCGAGGCGCCTGCTGCCGGCACATCATCAGCACATGGCGCTGCCGTGCAATTTACTGACCAGATTACAACCCAAAGGCTGATTTATCAGCAGCAGTTTAACAGCTTTCAGTATAAATCGCTCTTCAACAGCCAGGATCTGGTGCTGATTAACGGCAATCATTTTAAGGGCCTGAATCAGATTGTGGTTATTGATGCACTTAAGCCCCTGCACAAAAAGCTGCATCTGCTCACCGATGTAAAACTAATTCTGCTGACGGACGGCAACGACGCCATCCCTGAATACCTGCTGACTGATCAGCCCGGCTTACAATCGGTGCCTGTATTATCCATTCATAATATTGATGGTATAGCGGCTTTTATAAACAGCTTTTTAGCTGCAGGGCTGCCAATGATTAACGGGCTGGTACTGGCCGGCGGTAAAAGCACCCGGATGCAGACTGATAAGGGCAGCCTCCGTTATTTTGAAAAAAGCCAGCGGCTGCATACTTACGAGATGCTGGATAGCCTGTGTGCCAACACCTATATATCCTATGCTGATGAACAGGCAGTAAACCGGCAGGAGCATTTGCCTTATATTACTGATAAGTTTTTAGGGCTGGGGCCAATGGGCGGAATATTGTCTGCATTTCAGCAGGCGCCTGATGCGGCCTGGTTAACCGTGGCCTGTGATCTGCCTTATCTTTCGGCCGGCACTTTGGCTTATCTGGTTCATCACCGCAACCCATCAAAACTGGCTACTGCATTTTCAGATGCCGAAGGCAAGTTCCCTGAGCCGCTGGTCACGCTGTGGGAGCCGCGCGCCTATCCGGTGTTGCTTCAATTCTTAAGCCAGGGCTATTCTTGTCCGCGTAAGGCGCTGATTAATTCTGCCATTGAACTGCTGCAGGCGCCTGATTCGCAGGAACTGCAAAACGTAAATCACCCGGAAGAGCGGGATGCTGCCATGCGGATTTTGAAAGCGGCGCTGTAACAAACGGAGATTTTTCTAATTTTCAGATTCAGATACTTTGCTGATTACGGCATCCATCTGATCAATTTTTGTGCAAAAATCGTCCTCATTAGTTGTAATAACAATCTGCATCTGAGCGGTTCTGCCATCGGGCAGAACAAAGGTTTTAATGCAGTTAGATAATTTGCAGTATCTCGGTGAGAATTTGTCTAAAAACTCATGACCATCAAATTGAAATATCATCATTATATTTTTCTACGATGCCATTTTACAAATTGTTATCTATATTTTCTGTATTTTTTTAAAATATTATTCCTTAAAAATACAATTGCTGATGAGCGGGAGATATACAGTTTATGTTGATTCAACCTTTGAATTTTTGTATTCCTATCATGAGCAATGTGTAAGCCGGGGCTGGTAACGCAAGCCGGCGTAAACGCCTTGTAATAGTTAGTTAGCTTACACGTTAAGTAATAACTCTGCATGGTTACCATTGCAAAATGTTTTTTATTTTTACCGGGTGCATAAAAAAAATCAATATTTTCATTTTCCGGTTCTGTTCATGGTAACAGTCCTCAGTATAACCGGGTTGATTAATGCCTGTAAAAAGGACGACCAGACTCCGTTGAAAAATTACCTGAGCAACCCTGCTTATGGTAACTGGCAACTGGCCTCTCTGTATGCCGTACACTTTAAGCGAAACACTAATCCGGTTACCGATACGCTGGCTGCTTCGTGCGGGGCGGCGGCGCAGGCATTCACCTTTAATACAGATGGTACCTGCACTTACCAAAACTTTCAGTGCGGCGGTGCAACCAATAAAGGGTCATGGAGCATACAAACCGATTCGCTGGTGCTGCACGCTAATGTTCAGGTAAAGGATTCAACGGCCAGGGCAAGTAATTTTCTGTCAAGGCCATTCAATATCGCCCAGATTATCAATCTGGGCCGGAACTCGCTTGTTATAAAAACAGGCGACATCAATTCCTATTATCCAGATACGGCTACGCATACCTATTACCGGTACAGCTTTATCCACCCGGCAGCGCAGTAACCAAAGGCTTAGGCGGTTTTGTAATAAAAGCTATATTTGAGCAAATAAATATCTGCTTTGAAAAAAAGGATAGCCATTTTTGCCTCCGGTTCCGGTTCTAATGCACAAAAGGTGATGGAGCACTTCAAAAATCATCCGGAGGCCGAGGTTGTGCTGGTTTTAGCCAACAGGCCTGATGCCTATGTATTGCAGCGTGCCGATAACTTTGAAATTCCGGTACATATTTTTAACCGGCACGATTTTTACCAGACGGATGATGTGGTGCGGCTGCTTAAAAGCCTGCAAACCGATTTGATTGTGCTGGCCGGTTTCTTATGGCTTATTCCGCAAAACCTGCTCAAGGCCTTTCCTAATAAAATTGTAAATATCCATCCGTCCCTGCTGCCTAAGTATGGCGGCAAGGGCATGTATGGCGACCATGTGCACCGGGCTGTAATGGCTGCGCGCGAAACAGAGGCAGGTATCACCATCCACTTTGTAAATGAAAACTTTGATGAAGGCGAAATCATCAGGCAGGCCAGGTACAAAATTGAACCTGCAGATACGCTGGAGACCATCAAACTGAAAGGCCAGCAGCTGGAACACTACTACCTGCCGAGGGTAGTGGAAATGCTTATCGCTAAAATAAAGTAGTTTAAAGCTGCGGCAGCCGGTTTTACTAAACTGTAATTTAGCTATTGAGTAAAGCTGCAATTGCGTACCTTTGCGGCTTAAAACAAAGCCGCACCCATGAGCCAGTCCGTTCAGATCAGAAACGCCCTGATTTCTGTTTACTATAAAGATAACTTAGAGCCTGTAATTGAGGAGTTAAAGCGGCTGAATGTACGCATTTACTCTACGGGAGGCACAGAAGCTTTTATACGCAGCCTGGGCGCTGATGTTATTGCCGTGGAGGATTTAACCGGTTATCCGTCCATCCTGGGCGGCCGTGTAAAAACGCTGCACCCTAAAGTGTTTGGCGGTATCCTGGCCCGCCGCAACTTTGAAAGCGATGAGCAGCAGCTTGACCAGTATGATATTCCGCAGATTGATCTGGTGATTGTGGATTTGTATCCGTTCGAGGAAACGGTAAAATCAGGCGCAGGACAGGATGATGTTATTGAAAAGATTGACATCGGCGGCATTTCCCTCATCCGAGCGGCTGCAAAAAATTATAAGGATGTAACCATCATCGCCTCTAAAAACCATTATCAGGAGCTAACCCATATTCTGCAGACGCAAAACGGGGAGGTGCAGGTAGAGCAGCGCCGTACTTTTGCCTTAAAGGCGTTTAACATCAGCTCGGGGTACGATACCGCTATATTTCAGTACTTCAATCAGGATGTGGAGTTGCCGGTGTTTAAAAAGAGCATACAAACCAGTCAGGTACTGCGCTATGGTGAAAATCCGCATCAAAAGGGAGTTTATTATGGCGATCTGGACGCTATGTTTACCAAGCTGCAAGGCAAGGAGCTGTCCTACAATAACCTGGTGGACGTTGATGCCGCTGTAGCGCTGATTGATGAATTTACCGAGCCAACCGTAGCCATATTAAAACATACCAATGCGTGCGGCATTGCCACCCGCTCCTTTATTAAGGAAGCCTGGGCTGATGCGCTGGCCTGTGATCCTGTCTCTGCCTTTGGAGGCGTAATTATTGCCAATGATGAAATCAATGAAGAAACAGCTTCTGAAATCAGCAAGCTGTTTTTTGAGGTGCTCATTGCACCGGCCTACACCAATGAGGCGCTGGAGGTGCTTAGGCAAAAGAAAAACCGTATTATACTCATCAGGCAGGCGGTTGAACTGTCGGTAAAGCAGTTTAAAACACTGCTGAACGGCGTTATTGAGCAGGATAAGGACAGCGTGATTGAAGGCCCCGAGCAGATGACCGCCGTTACCACGCAGCAGCCTACTGCTGTTGAACTGAAAGATTTATTTTTTGCCAATAAGGTGGTTAAGCACACCAAATCAAATACAGTTGTGCTGGCTAAAAATAACCAGCTGCTGGCCAGCGGCGTCGGGCAAACATCAAGGGTTGATGCCTTGCGGCAGGCCATTGACAAAGCTGCCAGCTTTGGGTTTGATCTGAACGGCGCCGTTATGGCTTCCGATGCCTTCTTTCCCTTTCCCGACTGTGTTGAAATTGCGGCCGGTGCCGGCATAACTGCCGTATTGCAGCCGGGCGGCTCCATCAAGGACCAAGACTCGGTTGATATGGCTAACCGGAAAGGCATTGCTATGGTAACCACAGGTGTGCGGCACTTTAAACATTGATTGTTTTAACCGTTACAATAAAGTGAACAACCATACGCTTTAATGGCAGCGGATTGTTAATTTTATCATTTTATTTTTTTAAACTTTGCACATTACTCGAAATACGCATTAAATGGGTTTATTTAATTTTTTTACGCAGGAAATTGCCATTGACTTAGGTACGGCCAATACCCTCATTATACATAACGATAAGGTAGTTGTTGATGAACCCTCTATTGTAGCCATTGACAGAACCACCACCAAGGTGATAGCCATAGGCCGCCAGGCCATGCAGATGGAAGGTAAAACGCACGAAAATATCAGAACCATACGGCCCCTTAAGGACGGCGTGATTGCCGATTTTAACGCGGCGGAGCACATGATAAGGGGAATGATTAAAATGATTAACAAGGGCAAGGGCTGGTTTTTTCCGTCCCTGCGTATGGTTATCTGCATTCCTTCGGGTATTACTGAGGTAGAAAAACGCGCCGTGCGCGACTCGGCTGAAATTGCCGGCGCCAAGGAAGTGTACCTCATTCATGAACCGATGGCCGCTGCCGTTGGTATTGGTATTGATGTGGAGGAGCCGATGGGCAACATGATTATTGATATTGGCGGCGGCACTACTGAGATTGCAGTAATTGCCCTGTCGGGCATCGTGTGCGACCAGTCTATACGGGTAGCCGGGGACAACTTCGACTCCGACATTGTACAATACATACGCCGACAGCACAATATTATGATCGGCGACCGCACAGCGGAAAAAATAAAGATAGAAGTAGGCGCTGCCCTGCCCGAACTGGTGGATCCGCCTGCCGACTTTGCCGTACAGGGGCGCGATTTAATGACCGGCGTACCCAAGCAGATTACAGTATCCTACACAGAAATTGCCCATTGCCTGGATAAATCCATCTCGAAGATTGAGGAGGCAATTTTGAAGGCGCTGGAGATTACCCCCCCTGAGCTTTCAGCCGATATTTATCAGACCGGTATTTACTTAACCGGCGGCGGCGCGTTGCTGCGGGGGCTGGACAAGCGGGTGGCCGCCAAAACCAAGCTGCCGGTGCACGTAGCTGAGGACCCGTTGCGCGCCGTAGTGCGAGGAACCGGCACCGCCCTTAAAAACATAGGAACCTTTAAGTTTTTAATGCAATAATTTTGTGAGCAGTGAATGGTGAGTAATAGATAAGTTTTAGTAATGCTTAGCTAAACACTATTTTACCATTACTTGCCATTCACTGTTCACAATTCACCACTCACAAAATGCGTAACCTATTGATATTTATCAGCAAGTACAACGCATTTTTCCTTTTCCTCATTTTTGAGGTAATTGCGTTGATTGTGTATATCAAGTACAATTCATTTCAAAAGGCCACTTTCATCAACTCATCCAACCAGGTAACAGGCCGGCTTTACACACAGGCGGATGAATTGAATACCTACCTGAAACTGAAGGAGGTGAACGACAGCCTGGCCAGGGAAAATGCCCGGCTGCACGGTGAACTTAAATCTTCCATGTATGCAGATACCGGCGCCAGGCGTACCGTAACCGATACCAGCTACAAGCAGCAATATACCTATATTGCTGCTAAGGTAGTAAACAGCACAGTTAATCTCCGCAACAATTATATCACCATCAACCGGGGAACCAGGGATGGTATAACGAAGGATATGGGGGTTATCTGCAATGCGGGCGTAGTTGGGCTGGTGGTATCTGCCACAGAGCATTATGCACTTATACAATCCCTGCTGCACAAGGACTCCAGGGTAAGCGCTATGCTGGCCGATACCCGCGACCCTGGTTTTTATATATGGGGCGACAACCTCGACCCCTCCAGGGGTTTACTTATTGATGTGCCCAACCACGTAAAGCCGCACATAGGCGAACCTGTGGTAACCTCAAATACTTCACTCTTTCCAACAGGCATCCCCGTTGGAAAGATAAGCCAGCTGCATGCAAAGGGCGGCGGATTTTTTTTAAATATGGAACTAACTTTAGCTGTCGATTTCAGTCGGTTGCAATATGTATATGTAATCAGTAATAAGTATGCCTTAGAGCAGCAGGGACTGGAGGCCCGCGAAAAGAAGGATGATTAGGTCTCTGACAGTTAATTTGCTGCGGTTTATCATCGTGGTGTTTTTACAGGTGTTCCTACTTAAAAATGTAGTGCTGTATAATTTAACATCCCCTTACATCTATATTCTGTTCATCCTGCTGCTGCCGTTTGAAACACCAAATATTTTACTGTTTCCGCTTGCGTTTCTGTTAGGCCTAACCATTGATGTTTTTTACAATACGCCCGGTTTGCATGCCTCCGCTTGTGTTTTGCTGGCATTTGTTCGCGTACTGTTTATCAGTATTACTGTGCAGAAGGAAGGGTTCGATAATGAGCCCGATCCCACGCTGAGTAACATGGGGTTTCAGTGGTTTTTTACTTATACAATAGTTTTAACGCTGTTTCACCACTTTTTTTTATTCAACCTCGAAGTGTTTCGTTTCTCCGAAATACAATATACCCTTGTCCGTTTTTTATTAAGTTCAGTATTTACCATATTTTTAATATTGATTTCCAGCTTCCTGTTTTTTAAAAGGAAAGAACGAAAATGAACAGTTTTTTTGCAAGGCGGTACGTAGTGGCCGGAATATTTATCACCATCATTCTGGTCATACTGGCAAGATTATTTTATATCCAGATTGTGGATGACCGGTATTTTCAGTTTGCCAAAAATAATGTGGTACGCCAGATTATATTATACCCTGCGCGCGGGCCGATACTTGACCGTAATAATAAGATACTGGTTCAAAATGAACCGGTATATGATATTATGGTAACCCCCAGGGAAGTTAAAGCCTTTGATACGCTGGAATTTTGCAAACTTATTGGTATTGATAAGGAAAAGTTTGACAAGCAGTTTACCAAAGCGGTAAAGTATTCGCCTTACCGGCAATCGGTGTTTGAAAAACAGTTGTCTCTGCAGGAGTATGCCGCCTTTAGCGAACGCTCCTTCGAGTTTCCGGGTTTTGATGTATTGCCCAATACTAAGCGGGTATATCCCGATTCAGTTGCTGCACAGTTTTTAGGATATGTGGGCGAGGCCAATGACCGGGCCATTGAACGCTCACATGGCTATTACCGCCCCGGCGATCAGCTGGGCATTACAGGCGTTGAAAAATCCTATGAGGCGGTGCTGCGGGGCCAGCGCGGTGTACAAAACCTGTTGATGGATTCGCGGAACGTAAAGAAAGGCCGCTTTGCGAACGGAATATTTGATACCGCTGCGGTATCCGGCGAGCGGCTGATCTCATCGCTTGATATCAGGATACAAAAACTCGGCGAGCAGCTGATGAGGAACAAGGTAGGCAGCATTGTGGCCATTGAACCATCCACCGGGGAGATACTTGCCTTTGTAAGCAGCCCCACTTATGATCCTAACATTATGGTGGGAAGAGAGCGCGGCAATAATGCAGCAAAACTGTACAAAGATCCTTACAACCCGTTCTTTATCAGGCCTATTCAGGCTTATTACCCTCCGGGTTCGTCATTTAAGCCACTAAGCGCCCTGATTGCCCTGCAGCAAGGCATCATTACGCCGCAAACGTCGTACTTTTGCAACGGCGGATTTTATGCAGGGAACCATTATGTTCATTGTACGCACCATCACGGCAGCACCAACCTTACTTTAGGTATTCAAGGCTCCTGCAATGTTTATTTTGGCAACGTTTTCGAAAAAATTATCGGCGAAAACGGCCCCCGCCAAACTGAGGCTACGTTTATGGACTGGAAAAAAAGGGTAAATGCCTTTGGTTTCGGCGTTAAGCTGGATGTTGACCTGCCTCATGAGGGCAGGGGTAATGTGCCTACCGCATTGCATTACGATAAAATATTCGGAGCTAACCACTGGCGGTCAACCTCTATCGTATCGCTTGCCATCGGGCAGGGCGAGCTGGAAGCTACGCCGTTACAGCTGGCAAATATTGAATGTACCATTGCCAATCATGGCTTTTATTATAAACCGCACCTGATTAAGGCCATCGGCGATAAAAATGTAATTAAAACAGAGTACATGAAAAAAAATTATGTAGGCATTGATTCTGTCTATTTTGAACCTGTTATTGACGGTATGCAAAGGGTAGTGGAGGCGGGCACTGCTGTCGGCTCGCGCATACCCGGCATCAACATGTGCGGTAAAACAGGCACGGCACAAAACCCGCATGGTAAAAATCATTCATTGTTTGTAGCCTTTGCGCCCCGCGAAAACCCGAAAATTGCCATCGCCGTAGTGGTAGAAAATTCAGGGGATGGCGGCACCTGGGCTGCGCCCATCGCCAGCTTTATTGTAGAAAAATATTTGCGCGGGGAAATAACCCGCCGGCCATCAGGCATCAATACCGATTATTATATGAACGCCAACCTGCTGCCTGCATTGCCGCATCCTCCGGGCTGGAAACCCCCGGTAAAAGCTGCAGCGCCCGGAACCAACACCGACAGCAGCAAAAAAAGCAACGCCGATACCAGCACTAAACGCGAAATGGAACTTAAATCGGCAGCGAGGAGGAATAAGCAGGATACCGCAAGGCGCCGCCTTTATGCCGCAAACTCCGTAAAGCGAAAGGGCGATGATTAACCATCCGCAGCGCAGTTTCTTTTTTAATGTGGACTGGCTGATGGTGCTGCTGTATATGGCCCTTTGCACTATTGGCTGGTTTAATATCCATGCCGCAGTGTTCGACCCTTTGCATCCGAGCATTGTGGACATGGATACCAATTACGGAAAGCAGTTTATCTTCATCCTTTCGGCAGCTGTATTGGGTATTGTTATCCTGCTGTTAGACAGCCGCTTTTTCACTGCGCTATCGCCTGCCTTTTATGTTATCACGGTGCTGCTGCTTATAGCGGTGCTGGCAGTGGGGCGCAATGTGGGCGGCAACCAGGCCTGGATTTCTATCGGCAGTTTCAGGCTCCAGCCCTCTGAATTTGCCAAGTTTACTACCTGTTTGCTGCTGGCGCGGTATTTAAGCAGTACCAACATTCGCATTACCGAATTTAAATCGTTTATAATAACAGCCGCCATCATTGGTTTCCCGATGGTGCTGATTATGCTGCAGCCTGATACCGGTTCAACACTGGTGTTCTGCTCCCTCATTTTTGTGCTGTACAGAGAGGGGCTGTCTCCTTATTTTCTGATTATCGCCGGTGTATTCATTGCCTTATTTATTGCTTCGTTATTGCTTAACCAGCTATACCTCATCATCGGGCTGATAGTGCTGGCCTTAATCATCATGTATTTTTTGAAGCGTAACCGGCAATTGCTGCTGGCGGTGCTGGGCGGTTTGGTAATTTGCGTGTTGTTCGTATTCAGCGTAAATTTCATTTACAACAGCGTGCTGAAGGCGCATCAAAAATCACGTATTGATGAACTGCTGGGTATTAAAACCGATTTGCGCGGTGCGGGCTACAATGTAAACCAGTCCAAAATTGCTATAGGTTCAGGCAAGTTCTGGGGTAAGGGTTATCTGCAAGGCACGCAAACCAAGTACTCCTTTGTACCTGCACAAAGCACCGACTTTATTTTTTGCACAGTAGGCGAGGAGTGGGGCTTTGCCGGCTCGATGGTGGTTATCGGGCTTTACTTGTTTTTGCTGCTGCGAATTATTCTGGTAGCCGAGCGGCAGCGTGCGCCGTTCTCGCGTATTTACGGCTATGGCGTAGCTTCTATTATCTTTTTCCACGTGATTATTAATATTGGCATGACTATCGGCCTGGTACCTGTTATCGGTATCCCGCTGCCTTTTATCAGCTATGGCGGGTCATCTCTGTGGAGCTTTACTATTCTGCTCTTCATCCTGATCAAGCTGGACTCCAACCGTATGGGATTTTTGCAGCAGTAGGGTTGTGAAATGTAAACAGTAAATGGTGTAATGCAACTCCTGTATAAGTAAATTTATAGCTGAAGATTGTTCCTGAATTTCAGTGCAGTATTAACTATATTTATGTTATCATCAATTAGCTGTAACTACAACGTACAGCAACTTTCTTTGTTAAGAATTAGCTTTGTTTGAAGAAGCTTTCTTTATGATACCATATTACCGATGGAGCAGTATGACCAACGCATAGACGATTATATAGCCAAATCTGCGGATTTTGCCAAACCGGTTCTGATACACCTGCGACAGCTGGTGCATAGTGCATCACCCTTAATTAAGGAAACTATCAAATGGGGGCATCCGCATTTCGATTACAAAGGGCCGGCTTTCCACATGGCCGCTTTTAAGCAGCACTGCGCCTTCAATTTCTGGAAAAGGGCGCTGATGGATGATGTTTATCACCTGTTTGCCGATGAACAGGCTATGGGGCACCTGGGCCGTATAACGGGTACGACGGATTTGCCGCCCGACGAGCATTTGCTGCATTACATTCAAAAAACCATAGAGCTGAGTGATAATTCAGTGAAGGCGGTTAAAAAAGCTACAGTAAGGGAACCAATCCCTGTGCCCGGTTATTTTGCCGGGGCGCTAAACCAGCATCCGGAGGCTAAGGCGTACTTTGAAAAGCTCAGCACATCGCATCAGCGCGAATACCTGGAGTGGATTACTGAAGCCAGAACAGAGCCAACCCGGCAAAAACGGTTACAAACCGCTATAGAGTGGCTAAGCGAGGGAAAGTCCAGAAACTGGAAGTACAAATAGCAGTGTGTTAAAAATCCAGCGGCCCTAAACGCCGCATATTCTTCATGATAATATATTGCCGGTGCTGCACATAATCGCTTGGGTTTACCGGCGACCATTTAAGGGGATCGGGAAAGACGGAGGCAATGGCGGCGGCATCATGCCGGTTCAGGTCAAAGGCATCTTTATGAAAGTAGGCCTGCGAGGCGGCTTCTACACCGTAAATGCCATCGCCCATTTCAATTACATTCAGGTAAACCTCTAAAATGCGCTCTTTGCTCCAAAAAGTTTCAATCAGCAGGGTAAACCAGGCTTCAAAGGCCTTGCGCACATAGGAGCGGCCCGGCCACAAAAACACATTCTTGGCGGTTTGCTGCGAGATGGTGCTGCCGCCAATCAGCTTGTGGCTTTTAGCGTTTTTGTCAACCGCCCGTTCCATAGCCTTAAAGTCGAACCCGAAATGATCTAAAAACTTCTGATCTTCAGCGGCCACTGCAGCGCGCTTCATGGGGTCGGCAATGTTATCAAATTTTACCCATTGCTTGTCGATCTTCCAGTCCTTGCCATCAGCCTTTCGCTCAAAGCCGCGCTCAATCATCAGCAGGGTAACCGGTGGGTTTATATAGCGGTAAAGCCATACCCACAACACAGATACGGCCACAAATAAAATGGCTGTTAATTTAAGTATCCGTACTATCAGCCTTATAACTCCACTCATATAGTGCGCAAAAATAACACATAAAAAAGGTGCCCGATATAATTATCGGGCACCTTTTTAATAAATTAAAATGTGCTTACTCGGCTACCACCTCAAAAGGCACCTTAACCTTTACTTCCTTGTGCAGATTTAAATTTGCGGTATATTCGCCCACAAACTTAGGCTCCTGGTCAAAGGTAATGCGGCGGCGGTCAACATCAAAGCCTTGCTTCTTTAAGGCATCAGCTACCTGAATGGTATTGATGGCGCCAAAAATTTTGCCGCTTTCGCCGGCCTTGGCACCGATGGTTAATTTAATGCCTTCCAGGCGGGCAGCTACGTTATCGGCATCCTTGCGGATCTTGTCCTGCTTAAACTGCGCCTGCTTTAAATTTTCAGCCAGTATTTTACGGGCCGACTCGGTAGCTAAAATTGCCTGTCCCTTCGGGATCAGGAAGTTACGGCCATAACCTGGCTTTACCTTTACAATTTCATCTTTTTCGCCGAGGTTCTTTACGTCCTGTTTTAAAATAATATCCATGTTGTAAACCTCCCGATTATTTTAATGAGTCAGCAACGTAAGGCAATAAGCCAATGTGGCGGGCACGCTTTACAGCCTGCGCTACCTTACGCTGAAATTTTAATGATGTACCGGTTAAACGGCGCGGCAGCAGTTTGCCCTGGTCGTTTATAAATTTTAGTAAAAAGTTGGCATCCTTGTAATCAATGTACTTGATACCATTCTTTTTAAAGCGGCAATATTTTTTACGGTTATCCTCCACTTTCGGAGCGGTAACATATTGTATCTGTTCGTTAGCCATAATTATGCTGCCTCCTGTGCTTTAGGTTTTTTATTGAAAGCGCCGCTGCGTTTCTTGTCGTTGTAGGCAACGGCATTTTTATCCAGCGCAATGGTCAGGAAACGTAATACACGCTCATCACGGCGGAATTCAGTTTCCAGCTTGTTGATTAATTCACCCGGAGCGCGGTATTCAGTTAGGTGATAGTACCCGGTGGTTTTCTTTTGAATCGGGTACGCTAATTTTCTCAAACCCCAATTATCCTCCTGGACAATTTCGGCTCCGCCATCTGTTAATACTTTGCTGAATTTGGCCAGGGCCTCTTTCGCAACGTCTTCAGACAGCAACGGGGTTAGAACGATCACGGTTTCGTACTGTTGCATTTCTGTGCTTTGATTATGGATTATTTAGTCCGTATTTAACGGGCTGCAAATGTAAAAAATAATATATAAAGTTCAAAGCGTTTCTAATGCCGTTTGCGTAAAAACAGTTGATGCGGGTATAGCCAGCGCCTGATCAAAAAATGTCAGTTCTGATCCTGAAACAATTCGTCAATATTCAATGCAAAGCCGGGCAGGATGGAAGTAGTGATTTCATCGCCTATAGTAAGAAGCCTTGATGCCTGATACTGACCGTTAATTAATTCGTATTTTAAAAAGGTTTTTTCGGCCGGATGAATGATCCAGTATTCTGATACGCCTGCTTCCTCATACACCTCATATTTATTTTGCAATTCCTTTTTGTTGTTGCCGGGCGATAGTATTTCAACCACAATATCGGGCGCTCCTAAACAGCCGCGTTCATCAATTTTTTCCGGATCACAGATAACACAAATGTCAGGTTGTACAACGGTAACAATAGCTGTATCAGTTATCTGATTCTTTTTAACCAGGCGAACATCAAAGGGTGCTGTAAAAACTTCGCACGACTTATTCAAAAGATGATTATAAAGGCTGACGTTCAGCTTCTGTGATATTCGCTGATGGGTTGAACCCGGCGCCGGACTCATTTTGAAAATCTTACCCTTTATAAGTTCAAGGCGTTCATCAAATACCCAATTGATGTAATCAGTATAAGTGTAAACTTTTGATAAATCTAAGTCAGTAAACTTCATAGCAATAATGTAATCCATTCAAAAATACAATTATTTATTACGGTAAGCACAGTGCAAGTTTCATAAATCCGCTTTACCCTTACCTCAATAATCCGTATCTTAGTGCCTGTGGATAATTTTATAGTTTCGGCACGCAAATACCGCCCGGCTACTTTTGAAAGCGTTGTAGGTCAGCAACATGTAACTAATACCTTAAAAAATGCTATTAAAAGTAATCAGCTGGCGCAGGCATTTTTATTCTGCGGGCCGCGTGGAGTGGGTAAAACAACGTGTGCACGCATACTGGCGAAAACCATCAATTGTACCAGCCTGCAGCCCGATGGCGAGGCTTGCGGCATATGCCCTTCGTGCACGGCATTTCAGAATGGTAACTCTTTTAATGTGCATGAGCTGGATGCGGCTTCCAATAATTCGGTTGATGATATACGCAGCTTAATTGAGCAGGTGCGCATACCGCCCCAGGGCAGCCGCTACAAGGTTTACGTTATTGATGAGGTACACATGCTTTCGCAGGCGGCCTTTAATGCTTTTCTGAAAACGCTGGAGGAGCCGCCCGCCTATGCCATATTTATACTGGCTACCACCGAAAAGCACAAGATACTGCCTACCATATTATCGCGCTGCCAGATTTTTGATTTCAACCGCATCAGGGTGGACGACATGGCTAACCACCTGGCTTCCATTGCCCAGAAGGAGAACATCAGCTATGAGCCGGATGGTTTGCACATGATTGCCCAAAAGGCAGATGGCGGACTGCGGGATGCTCTATCAATGTTTGATCAGATTGTAAGTTTTTCGGGCGGTCGGAGCATTACCTATAATGCGGTAATTGACAACCTGAATATTTTAGATTATGACTATTATTTCAGTGTTACCGGCAGTTTGTTAACTGAAGATACGGCTAAAACGCTGCTGCTGTTTAATGAAATATTAAATAAGGGATTTGATGGCAACCACTTCATCACCGGCCTTACCGGCCATCTGCGTAATTTGCTGGTAGCAAAGGATGCGGTTACGGTAAAACTATTGGAAGTGAGCGAAAACATCAAGAGCCGCTATGTGCAGCAGGCACAGCAAACCACAGTATCATTTCTGCTATCGGCTATGAACATTGCCAACCAGTGCGATCTGAATTACAGGCTGAGTAAAAACCAGCGCCTGCAGGTAGAGCTGGCTCTGCTCAAAATGTGCCATTTGCCGTCACTGTTTAATGCAGCCGCCTTACCGGCTGAAGAGGCAGCGGATAACAGCGACACTCAAAAAAAAAAGATTAGCGAACAGCCCGCAGTTCATGCAGAGCCTGCTGCTTTAACCGCAGTATCGCCTGCTGCGCTGCAGGAGCCTAAACCGCCTTACGAGGCGCCCCGGCAGGATATTCAGCCCGAACCTGTTCCTGCTGCGGTTGCAGAACCGCAGGCAGCGGCTAACGAGAATGCACCTGCAGGCGAAAAACCTAAAATTATAATACCCAAACCGTCACTAACCTCAGCCTCCGTTAAAATTCCTTCGCTGAAGGATATGACTAAACCCTCAGCGCAGGCCGATGAGGACGACCCCTATATTAAAGGTACAGACCGGCAGCCTTTTACTCCAGAGCAGTTTACAAAACTCTGGAAGGAGTATGCAATGCAGGCAAAAGCAGATGGAAAGGCAACCATCCACACTATCATGACTGCCAATGAGCCCAAGCAGCTAAAACCATTTTTGTTTGAGGTAACCATCCATAACAAATCTCAGGATTTATCCCTGCGGGAGGATAAGCACAACCTGCTCAATTTTTTGCGGGTGCAGCTGAAAAACTTTGAATTAGATATTCAAACGGTTATTAATGAGGAGGCGGTCAGCAAGCGGCCCTATACTTCATCCGAGAAATTTCAGTATCTGGCTGCCAAAAACCCGGAATTAATTCAGTTAAAAAAGAAGTTTAACCTGGAATTTGAGTAAAAGTAAAAGGCCCTTACATAAAGGGCCTTTTACTTTTATTTCATAAATTCATCTTCGTTGCCCTTGTTCAGGTCCTGGTCATTTTTGGGGTATCCTTCTTCATCCAGGTCGTCGCGGTCGTCTTCCGGTGTGCGGGCTAAAATTTCGTCGGTTGGGTCAATTTCGGTAATTTTACCGTCATCAATGTGCATACCTAAGTTATCGGCATCCGTTTCCAGTGAACGGTTCTTATCATACTCACCCTTTACATCATATGGGTTAGCCTCGTCGTACATCGAGTCCATATCGCTGCCGCCGGGCGCTGATGAATCAAACAGGGCAGGAGGGTCATAATCCGGGTCGTTGCTGGCTATTTCAATTTCGTAACTGTCCTCGTCAGCATCATATTTTAAATCCTGGGCTTCTGCTTCTTCACCCAGGTCATCCTTCATCTTCTTATCGCGGTCTAAGTTCTCGTCATTAAAGCCGGGATAAAATTTATCGTCAACATTCATAGGTTGTGGTTTTACTGTATATTTAAGTAAAACCCCGGCGAGGCCAAATAGTTTGGCTGGCACCTGGCAGCCGGTAAACTATTAGTAATAAATACGCTTACGGTAGGAAGTAACGCCGCCTACGGCAAACTTAAACCCGATCACAAACTGGCCGAAAGCATCACGATACCGCCCTGCCTTAATACCATCCAGCTGATCGCCCAGCACAAAATTATACTGGTAACCAACATCAACTTTAAAGGTAGGCTCGTTAAAGGAATTAAATATTTTAAATTCGTACCCTATTTTTGCAGGTATAAAGATTTCCTGGCTGTCATCCATTCCTGTTGACACATAATCCGGTATATAGAGCGACTCGCGGTTAATAACCGCCATGTGATTATAGATAATACCTATGCCACTGCTCACATAAAGGTTTTTAAAGGCGTTGGCCAGCTGGCTGGTCGAGTAATCATACAATTCACCGGCCTGCAGCTGCCCCCTGAAAGTTAATGAGGTATAGTTATTTTGAAACTGCCTGCCCGAAAGCGTGTGTAAAGAGTCGCCGCCGGCCAGGCGCCCCAGCTGCAGTTCAATCATATAATTTACAAACGGGGTTTGGTTATAGGTAAAATGAAAGTTTACCGCTGCCGTATTCTTCATGGTTTCGGCATCCGTGTAAGCCTTGTTGGATGTGCCGCCAACGCCAAAATCATACTGGGCATAGTTAAAGCCCAGCTGCGCCTTTGCCAGTAAGGCAAAAATACAGGCAGCAATGGTAAGGGTTAGTTTCTTCAAAATTATGATGACTGGTTAACGGGTATAAATATAATTGTAAGCAATTGTAGTAGTTACAATGCCGTTAGTAGTAGTAACGGGCTGGTATATAACAAGGCTATCCTTGCTGATGCTGCCGATATTAAATTTATTGATAAAATCGCCGCTCTTAAATGTGAGGGTATATGGCGAAGCACCGGAGTTGGCCGAATAATAGCCATCGTAGCTTTTGCCTAAAAGCGTGGAGGAATAAGTGGCTGCGTTCTGAGCTTTGAATTCAAAAAAATCCTGTGCGGTAAACATTTTAACGGTATCGCTGCCGGTAAAAGTACTGGTATCCGCACTGGTTTTAATGATCAGGCTTTTTAAGAACCATTTTCCGGTTAAGGCGGGGTTTTGCAAATAAGCAGGTATGGCCGTGCTTTCTTTATGGCAACCGGCTAAACCCAGTGCCATGAACGAAACCACAGCAATAAGGCAACAGCAGCGTTTAATCATCAGTATTAATTAAGTGGTTTAAAGGTAATACATTGCCTGCATGTTTCAAATATACTCGCCGCCATTTTACTATATTTGATTTTTGCTTTGCATTATTTAAACGCTGTTAAGGCAATTTTATATATTTGAACCTGTTAGAATTACAAAAATCCTGCTATGTCAAAAATTAAAGTGGAAAATCCGGTAGTTGAGCTGGATGGTGATGAAATGACCCGTATTATCTGGAAATTCATTAAGGATAAACTGATTACGCCCTACCTCGACCTGGACATTAAGTACTACGATTTGGGTATAGAATACCGCGATGAAACCAATGACCAGGTAACGGTTGATGCTGCCCATGCCATACTGCAGTACGGTGTAGGCATTAAGTGCGCCACTATTACGCCTGATGAGGCCCGCGTTGAAGAGTTCGGCCTGAAACAAATGTGGAAATCGCCCAATGGAACTATCCGTAATATTCTGGATGGCACCGTATTTCGGGAACCTATTGTGATGGCCAATGTACCGCGCCTGGTTCCGAACTGGACGGCGCCCATCGTTATCGGCCGCCATGCCTTTGGCGACCAGTACCGCGCTACTGATTTTGTAACCAAGGGAAAAGGGAAATTAACCATCACCTATACGCCCGAAGATGGCAGTGAAACGCAATCCTTTGAAGTTTTCAACTTTAAGGGCGACGGTGTGGCGCTGGCTATGTATAATACCGATGAGTCAATCCGCGGGTTTGCGCATTCCTGCTTTAACCAAGCGCTGATGAAGGGCTGGCCGCTGTACCTGTCCACCAAAAATACCATCCTGAAAAAATACGATGGCCGTTTTAAGGATATTTTTGAGGAAATTTACCAGCAGGATTATAAGCAGAAGTTTGATGCGGCCGGTATTACCTATGAGCACCGCTTAATTGATGATATGGTAGCCAGCGCCCTGAAATGGCACGGAGAGTTTGTATGGGCCTGTAAAAACTACGATGGCGACGTGCAGTCTGATACGGTAGCGCAGGGCTTCGGTTCACTGGGTTTGATGACCTCTACCTTAGTTACCCCCAAAGGCAATGTTATGGAAGCCGAAGCTGCCCACGGTACGGTTACCCGCCATTACCGCGAGCACCAGGCGGGCCGGCCTACTTCAACCAATCCCATCGCCTCTATCTTTGCCTGGACGCGCGGACTGGAGTTTCGCGGCAAACTCGACGGCAACCAGGAACTGGTAGATTTTTGCCAGGCGCTGGAACAGGTTTGTATTGAAACGGTAGAAAGCGGCAAAATGACTAAAGACTTAGCCATTACCATTAAGCCCAAAGTAGAGCATGGCACCGATTACCTATATACTGAGGAATTTTTGGATGCCATAGATGAGAACTTAAAAAGAAAACTGGGAAAGTAAGGTAGTAACAATTTTAAGTAATGCCTTGCCCGTTATAACGGGCAAGGCATTACTTTTTTGCAAATATTACTGTTATATTTGATTATGAAGTTTACAGCGGTTATTGAACAAGGAGAGAATGGATTTTATGTGGGTCAGATAGAGGAGGTGCCCGCAGCTATGTCACAGGGTAAAACCATTAATGAGTTAAAAGAAAATTTATTGGATGCTCTGAAGTTGGTGCTGGATACCAATCGGGAAATTTCTGAAAAAGAATATTCAGGCAGAAACATAATTAAGGAAGAACTTGAATTGATGTAGTGAAGCGCTCAGCACTGATTAAACATCTTGAAATAAATGGCTGCCGGTTATTGCGTGAAGGCGGTAACCATGCCATATACGTTAATACGGCAAACCAAAAGCAAACCGCTGTTGGGCGGCATCAGGAGTTAGACAACTTGTTGTGTAAAAAAATATGCAAGCAGCTTGATATTCCTTTTCTATAGGGTTCCTGAAAAATCGACCGATCGCTCCGATGTTAAACAGGCCTATATATCTGATAAAAATCGTTGCTTCTGAATCGCTTCATTGTATTCAGTGCATTTCAAAATGACAGGTTAAACTTTTCAAAACCATTTAGTAGAAATTCGGCTTAGTGTTATAACTTATCAAAAATACGACCATGTCTGCATTATATCCGTTCAAATTCAAAACCATATTTAAAGATAAAATATGGGGAGGGCATAAAATTGAAACTTATCTGCACAAAAACATTGGCAGCCTGCCCAACTGCGGCGAAACCTGGGAAATATCCGGTGTAAAGTCGGATGTGTCCGTAGTGGAGAACGGTCATCTGGCCGGCGAGTCACTGGCTGATCTGATGGAAAAATACACCACAGCCCTGGTAGGTAAGCATGTATATAAACGTTTTGGCAACACCTTCCCGCTGCTGGTAAAGTTTATTGATGCGGCAGATGATTTATCCATACAGGTACACCCGAACGATGTATTGGCTAAAGAACGCCATCAGTCATTCGGCAAAACCGAGATGTGGTATGTTATTCAGGCCGATGCGGGTTCAAAACTGATTGCCGGCTTTAACAAGCAATTAACCGAGCAGGAATATCTTGATAAACTGAACAGCGGGCACTTAACCGACATTTTAAATTATGAGGATGTAAAGCAGGGTGATGTTTTCTTTCTGCCGGCGGGCCGTGTGCACAGCATAGGCAAGGGCACTATGGTGGCCGAAATACAGCAGACCTCGGATATTACCTACCGCATCTATGATTTTGACCGGGTGGATGACAAGGGCCAGAAACGCGAACTGCATACCGAACTGGCTTTGGCCGCTATCAACTACGATCATTATCCTGATTATAAAACGCAATACCAGCCCGAAGAAAATAAAGCGGTTGAGCTGGTCAACTGCCCTTACTTTACCACCAGCCTGCTCGATTTTACAGAAAGCACCAGGCAGGATTACTCAGCGCTGGATTCCTTTGTGATACAGGTTTGCCTGGCCGGCGAATACACCCTGAAGTATAACGGCCGGGAACTGGCCGTTAATATGGGCGATTGCCTGTTGCTGCCCGCAACCATCACCGAAGTAGAGTTAGTAACCACATCAGGCTTCAAAATATTGGAAAGTTTTATTGAAGAAAAATAACTTTCAGCATAGAGCCGGAGGTAGTAAGCCTGCGGCTCCGTGTTAAAACCTGTACAGGGAGAAACCTGTAATGTTATTTGTGACCGTGTAGATATTGAAATTCGAGTTAGCAGATGCAGTACATAAATCAATTGCAGCAGTAGTTAATGCCGGGTGGCTGAGTTAGATTATCAGTTGAGCCTGATGATAAATTTGGTGCCGGCGCCTACAGTGCTTTCCACATCTATGTGGCCGCCCAAGGTTTCAATCTGGTTACGGGTCATGAACAGGCCCAGCCCGCGCGAGTCGGGGTGCTGGTGAAAGGTTTTATACATGCCAAACAGCTGCTCCTTATGCTGGCTCAAATCAATGCCAAGCCCGTTATCCTCAAAGGTGAGGTAGATATGCCCGTTGCTCTGGTAAGATCTTACCCTGAACTGTAAATCCCTGCCGGGGTGCCGGTACTTAATAGCATTGGTAACCATATTTAAAAATATGCTGTCCAGGTAAGCCGGCAGGTATTCAATAGCAGGGGCAGCGCTGAAATCGGCATCAATGTGCCCGTTAATATTTTCCAGATCACTTTTCAGGGCGCTTGTAATGTTGGCAAGCGTTTCCTCAAAATTGATTATGCTTTTCTTTTTATCGGCATCATTCTGCTGTTTCACAATCTCGGCCAGGTGGTTAACCGTATTGCTCAGCCCCGCACTGATGGCCTGCACATATTTCATGCAATCTTCCCGATCCTGCGGCATGGTATTAGGCTGATTAATCATCGTCATCATGGCCTGCAGGTTGTTGCTGTAAGAGCGTAAATTATGCGATACAATGTGCGCAAAGTTCTGCAGCCGCTTGTTTTGCTCAACAAGCTGCTTATTGGTGTTCAGCAAATCCGTATCACCGGCTTTTTCAATTTTCTGAATGCTGCCCTTTACAATGCTTTCCGCCCGGTGGGCCTGGCCCTTGAGCTGTACCCAGACTGTTTTTTGGCTTGCCGTAATCAAGCAAACCTCTATGTTAAATGCCGCCTGTTTTTCAATAGCCTCCTTAAAGGCATCGCGCATGGCGCTGTAACACTCCGGCTTATAAAAAGGCTTGGTGTTGTCAATGGTAGGCTTAAAATGCTGCGGCAACTCCAGTAACTTGTAAATCTCCTTTGTCCATTGTATGGCGCGCGTAGTTAAATTGGTTTCCCAGGCGCCGGCCTCAAGCGATCGAGCCATGTCATTCAAAAGGGATTCATTGCGGTTCAGCGCCAGGGCGGCCCGCTTCTGCTGGTCAATGTTAACCAAAATACCAATCAGCTGCTGCAAATCACCATCATCATTCCACCAGCCTTTCCCGGTAATGCTGAACCAGCGCCAGCCGGTGCTTTTGGTAAGCAGCCTGACCTCAATAGCCGGATTAATCAAATTCCGGACATCATCCTCAAAAAAGTTTAAAGCTATATAATAATCCTCCCGGTGTACAATACGGTTAAGGAAGTAATCGAAGTTAAATTTATGATTGTAGATATGATAGCCGAGCAGCTCAAAAATGTTGATGGCCTTCCACTCCGTAAGTTCGGGGGAGTTAACTAAATCAAATTCCCAGATACCCAGCTGGCTGCTTTCTGAAAACTTGTTTAAATACGATTTTAAGGTATAATATTGTTCTGTATCTAAGAAGTCGTCTCGCTGCTGAAAGTTCATCCTGAAACCTAATACTTGATTAATATTATACGCAAATATGATTTAACGGCAAATGTATTGAAATAAAGGTATATAGTCAGGCGGCAACAGGTGCACTGCAACGATATATCTTACAACTATAAGTGTTACGTTAACTTATTGAAAGTTAATGATTACTATTGCAAACCAAATATATTACTTATAACGGTTAACCTGTAATAATGTTGATAACATTAGTTATACACAGCCGGTACCTGTACAGTTAATTTGCACTTTGGCTTGTAAACGGAAAGCTGACCATATAGTTTTAACAGCTGCTACGGATTGTACAACGCAGCAACTCAGTTAAACCAGCAAGCTATTGAAAAGCTGCATGTGCCAGCTGTTTTTAAACGGAACTTCCCAACTGGTATTCAGCTCATCAACGGTTTGCACCAGGTTGTTGAACACAATGGTATCGGCATTGATCTGTTTCTGCCTGATCAGTTCCTCAAAAGTATGGCGGGGTACCGATATAATTTCGCGGCCCGAGTAATAGGCCAGATTAAACCTGTCGAACAAATTAATATTGAACTGCTGCTCCAGCTGCTTCATAAAATTTACTGATTTGTCAATCGAGCAGCCGCTTGCCCCGGCCTGCGATTCATCAACCATTAAAATAATGAACCGGTTATAGCGTAATTCGCCATGGGCCTTCAGCTGCCGGTTGTGGGCAGTCCAGGCGGCGGTAAAGCCATTCAGGCGCTGCTGTATCTGTATGGCTTCAGCATCAATGAGCTTACGGTCGGCCTGGTAAATCCATACCCTTGAATTATCAGAAAATTGCATATACAAAAATAGGTTTTTAGTAATTTAGTGCTTTGCTCATGTTGTCATGGTAAAATCAGCTTTACTCAATAAAACAATCAGGCACAGGCTTTTGCTGGCCGCCGGTATTGCCCTGTTAAGTTTCAGCTACCATACCGATGATGCCGGCGAACAATTGATCGGCTGGAGTAACAAGTGCCTGCTTCGCCTGTACAGCCCCAACCCCGGCGAGGGACTCAAAAAATGCAACCTGATACTCACTGCCGATTATTTTTTACGCCTGAATAAGTATTTTACCAGTGGCAGGCAGGAGTATTATTCATTTAACCTGCGCAAGTTTAAGGACATGGATTACCTGGGTACAACCGCCAGCGGCTGGCTGCGCTTCCGCACCGCAGCAAACGATGTTATTGTGCAGACTTACCACGACCCTAAAGGCGACATTGACTCCATGGCCGCCCGGTTTGAACTGCCGGTAAGAGATGCAACCCCTGAGCAGCTGGACAGCCTGCGAAACGCTTTACTGCATTTAAAGTATAACCGCTAAATCAAGCCGTTGGCCCTGGCTGTAATTTCGGCAATATCCAGCACCTCGATATTCTGCTCTTCATTGCGATGTTTCACTCCGTCGCGCAGCATAATCATGCAAAACGGACAGGCGGCGGCTACCACCTGTGCCCGGGTCTCCAATACATCGTTCATGCGCTCATCATTGATTTCCCCGGTGCCGGGCTCAGCTTCCTTAAACATCTGGGCGCCGCCCGCGCCACAGCAAAGGCCGTTGCTGCGGCAGCGCTTCATCTCTGCCAGTTCAGCATCCAGCACTTCCAGGGCCTTGCGGGGCGCCTCATATATATTGTTGCCCCGGCCCAGGTAGCAGGGGTCGTGGTAAGTAATGCGCCTGCCCTTGAAACTTTCGCCGCCCTCGGCTTTCAGCTTGCCCTCATCAATAAGCTGCTGTATCAGCTGTGTATGATGAATCACCTCATAATGGCCGCCCAGAGCCGGATATTCATTTTTTATGGTATTAAAACAATGAGGGCACCCCGTTACTATCTTTTTTACGGCATAGCCATCCAGCACCTGAATATTGACCATCGCCTGCATCTGGAACAGGAACTCGTTGCCGGCACGCCTGGCAGGGTCGCCGGTGCAGCTTTCCTCCGTACCCAGTACAGCGTAGCTGATGCCCACATGCTGTAATATACGGCAAATGGAACGGGTTATTTTTTGCGCCCGCTCATCAAAGCTGCCTGCGCAACCTACCCAAAACAATATTTCGGGCTGAACGCCCTGCGCGGCCATACCGGCCATAAGGGGCACTGTTAGTTGGTCATTACTCATTGGTTCATTAGTCGGTTGTTCGGCAGTGCATCAAAAATCAATGAAACAGCAAAACCATTAAAATAAAAGCAAATTCTCACTACTCACCGGCCCATTTAAAGCGGTCGGCTTGGGCATACTTCCAGGGGGCACCATTATTCTCTACATTGCTGAACATCGTGTTCAGGCTGGCCGGCCCCTGCGATTCCTCCATTACAATATAACGGCGCAGCTCGGTAATAATTTCGAGCGGGTTAATGTTAACCGGGCAGGCTTCCACGCAGGCGTTGCAGGTAGTACAGGCCCACAGTTCCTCGCGGGATATATAATCGTCCAGAAGCGCCTTGCCATCCTGGTAGTCACTGCCATGCCGGTCAATGTTATTTCCGGTCTCCGTTACCCGGTCGCGCGTGTCCATCATAATTTTTCGCGGCGACAGCAGCTTACCTGTCTGGTTGGCCGGGCATACGGCAGTGCACCTGCCGCACTCTGTACAAGTGTAGGCTTCCATCAGGTTTTTCCAGGTCAGGTCGGTCACATCCTTTGCGCCGAACGTACCGGGCGCTGCCGCCGCCTCAGGCGTGTAAGAGGGATCAAGCATTGCCTTAACTTCGCTGGTAACCGAAGGCATGTTATTCAACTCGCCCTCCGGGTTCAGGTTAGAATACCATACATTCGGAAAAGCCATGATGATGTGGAAATGCTTGGAATATGGCAGGTAATTTAAAAAGGCAAGAATACCCGTAATATGAAACCACCAGCAAAACCGTTCCAGCAAAGCCAGATGATGTGCTGAGGAAGGCAGCAGCGGACTAATTACAGAACTTACCGGAAATTTACCTGCCTGCAGATAATCCCCGTAATGCAGCTGCTGCAGCTTAAAATCTGCCGCGTTCATGGTTAAGAAGGCTGTCATCAGCAGTATCTCCACTATCAGGATATAATTGGCATCCGAGCGCGGCCAAGCCGTCATCTCGCGCCCCGAAAAGCGTTTCAGGCGAATAACATTGCGGCGAACCAGAAACACAATGCAGGAAATCAGTACCAGTAAGGCTAAAAATTCAAACCCGCCGATAAGCAGGCCATATAAGCTGCCCAGTGGTTTTGAAAAAATGCGGTGCGAACCAAACAGCCCGTCGATCAAAATTTCGAACACTTCAATATTAATGATGATAAAGCCTGCATAAATGAAAAAGTGCATAATGGCCGCCACAGGGCGTTTTACCATTTTGGTTTGACCAAACGCCACCCTGGCCATAACGGCCCAGCGTTTAGCCGGCTGGTCGGACCGGTCCTCAGCTTTGCCTAACAGGATGTTCCGGCGTATTTTACTTACATTTTTGCTGAACAGCCAGGTTGCTCCGGCCAGCAGGACAATAAAAATGAGTTGTGCTATCATGTAACCCGGAGTATGGTAATATTTAACTAAGGTAGAGATATGTTTTATCAGCAAAAATATTTTAATTGAAATTTATAAGGGGTTAAAGTATGGGCAGGTTGCAAAACTGTTGAATGACCATGAGGCAGGCACCTGATGCCTGGCTGTATTAATTTGAAAAAAAGTTTTCAGAAACAAAAAAACAAGCTACATTTGCTCACCCAAAAGGGAGATGGTATCATAGCTCAGTTGGTAGAGCAAAGGACTGAAAATCCTTGTGTCGCTGGTTCGATTCCAGCTGATACCACGCTGAAAATCAGGCTTTTAGATGAAAATCTAAGAGCCTTTTTTATTGCCGAAACCGCTTGGCAGCTTAAAATTGGAAACGTGATAACTGCCTGCTTCATAACAGTTTTTAATCTGTACCTTCAAAACAATTCTACTTATCTTATAATTCTGCAACAGCTTCACTTTATAGCGGTATTCATCTCAACAATATACCTGCTAATGCCTGTAGAATGTCTCAGAACAGATACGGCATTCGCATTATATCATCAGCTCCTGTAAGCAAGATTAACTTTCAAAAAAATAAATTTCCTTTCAAACAAATCTATTTTAATTTCTTTATATGATAACCATGTGCAATATAATAATCATGCGCAGAAATTAAGTGCCTGGCGGTTGCGGAATAGGATTAACAGATGAGTATTTATGGAACAAACTGATATAAATCAAGGATCACAGGACGGACAATTGTACAGTCAGCCCGAAAACGGGGTAAAAACCATGCCCGTAATTCAGGAGCAGATCCAGGTGAGCAATGAAACCATTGAAACCGGCAAGGTGCATTTCTTCAAGAAAGTTTCTGAAGAGGAGTATAATCAGAATTTACCGCTGGTTAAAGAGGAAGTAATTGTTGAAAAAAAAGCCGTGAACCAGTATGTTGACGATGCTATACCAGGCATACGCCTGGACGGTGATACCACCATTATTCCGGTATTGAGGGAAGTAATGGTAAAGCGCGTATTGCTTGTAGAAGAAATTCATATTACCAAGCGCAAAACTGAAACCACGGTTACTGCGCACGAAACCCTGCGTAAGGAAGAAGTTATAATAACCCGCAGCAGCGCCTCCAGCGGCGGCTAATCACAGAACTAATATCAGTAAATAGCCGTAGGCGTTCATCAGAATTTTAATGCAAGAAATTTTTGGAAAGCTGCGGCCATAGTCGCTAAGATATTAACTGAATTAAAAATTTAATTTCTTTTAAAACAAATAAATGTTCTTTTCATTAATATAATTCGGAAACGAAATATTGAATTAATTGATAGGCGATGTTAGTTCTGAATATACACTTCATGTTTTCAAGAGGGCGCTGTTGAAATGATACAGTGCCAGGCGATAGTGAAGTTCAGCTTACGGCCGTCCGGCCGGTAACTGAAAGCCCTGCTACGGGCTAAGAGCACCATAAATTACATAATTAACAAATATCTATAAACAAACAAAATCAATTGTCATGTCACAAACAGTAATCGGAATCTTCGAAAACACAAATGCGGCTCAGGAAGCCAAGGCTTACCTTACTGCTAACGGATTCAACAGCAGCAATATAGACATCAATGCCAGCGGCAGTACCGCAGGCGAGGGTATAAGCGATAAAATCGGCGGCTTTTTCAGTAACTTATTTGAAAGCAGCGATGATGCCGACACTTACAGCGCGGCAGGCAGAAACGGCACTATTGTTACCGTGCATGCACAAAATACCACTGAAGCCGAGCAGGCATTGAGGGTGCTGGATAATTACGGCGCAGTAGATGTAAATGAATACGCACAGCGTTCAGCTGCAAACCGCTCAGGCG
>CAXTAP010000036.1:4771-30155 GCA_964241965.1 uncultured Mucilaginibacter sp. | reverse complement strand
CGCTGCGCAGCACCGAAGTGGAAGCAGAACGAATTGACCCTGACAGGGATTTAAACAGTTAACAAATGCACATAATAAAAACTGAAAAGGCGGGCCATAAGGTTCGCCTTTTCAGTTTTTATTATCTTGTTGATGTACCTTGAAGGCGTAAACTTTTGATGAAGTGCAAGCTTGTACAGCATATTATAAAACAGAAAGATTACTGCTTCTTTTTACCGTTCCATCTGCCTTGCAGGGCTTCCAGTGCATTAGTTAAGTAAACCATCGGTGCATTCCAGTTAATGGCGATTTCATTAACGGCGTAAGCACGGTCATCATCAATGTATGCTTCATCGGGCGCTGTGCTGGGGACCTGGATGTGATCCTGCATACCGGGGTTGGGGCCGCCGGCCAGCAAGCCGGGTATGGGCTCAGTTATACCGTCGGCCACCGAAGGGCGGTGGTGCGGATGCATGGGCGATTTACTGCCATAGCCGGTAACATAAGCATAGCCTGTCCCGTTCCGGCCCAGCAGATAGTCGAGATTGCTTAAGGCATAATCTAAATATTCCTGCTTTGGTTTAAGCCGGTAGGCTTGTAACAGGGCGACGCCCTGGTTGGCCGCAACGCTATTGCTGCCCCATGAAAAATCGGCAGCCGATGCACCTATTACAGTCTGGTAAGCATTTGTTTTACCGGCTTCAACCAGATGGTCGGCCAGTGCCAGCAGGCGTTTGCCTATCTGCTGCGCTGCAACTTCACCTGCTGCCGTAAGCCGCTCTTTGTTGCGCAGCAGGGAGTAGTAACCCAAAAGTTTCACCTGCGCCCATGAAGGCAGGGGCATAGTTTCATCGGGTAAAACATTTACTTCATGCAGGTATTGATCCTGCCGGGTGGTAACATACAGTTCACAGGCCGCCCATATTGTTTCATCCCTGGTGTCGCGGTCGCCATAGGCGCCGGTAGTAACAGGCGGCTGATATTTTTGATTCATCTGTTCCTGTTCGTAATAAATGCCCGGATTTTTTGCCGCCCATTGCCATGCATACCTTGCCGCAACCAGGCACGAGTCTGAAAGCCCGGGCAGCTGCCGGTTAAATGGCTTGAATATCCGGCTGGCCTGCGCCATTACCGCTGCAAAATCAAGCGTGGCAGCCGTACTCTTTTGCACAACATACCGGGGTTTAACAGCCTGATCGGGCATAATCATGCCATCAAATGCTGCATTGGTCAGTTTATGGTACACGCCACCATCGGCTGGGTCCTGCATGGTCAGCATCCACCTCAAATTCCATAGTAACTCGTTAAGCAGGTCGGGCACGTGGTTGCCGCTTTCCGGAATGTTGAGCTGAACCGTATCCATATAAGCCGGAAAATCCTCGTAGAGCGAAAGCATGGTACCCATAGTAATGCCGCTGTTCACTATGTATTTATTATAGTCGCCGGCATCGTACCAGCCGCGCGGCGAAGTTATCACTGTGCCTGCCGGGCGCTTGTTACCGGCTGCCGATGGATGAATAAACACCTCGTTGTCCGGGTGGCCTGCCGCACGGCTCCACCGCCCGGCAAACCGCCCGGGCAGCGCTGCTGATGCCCGTTGATAATAGTATGCCTTAATGACAGCTGCTGCTACAGCATGATGAACATTGGCGGAAATGGAAAAGGGGTAAGAAACGCCGGCACCAGGCACCTTTAAAGCATATTTTCCGGGCTGGTGCAAGCCGGTAAAATCTGCTACAAAAGTGCTTTTGCCTGCATAGGTTTTTCGGGGGGCAGCAATCAGGTAACCTGTAAATACCGCCTGATTAGCCGCATTAATGATGGAAAATTTCTGTGTTGCTGCTATGGTGATAATTGCCTTTTTAGGGCCATAAGGATAAAAACCTATCTGATTAAGCCGGATAAGCTCCGGCTGCGCATGGGCAGTTAGGCATACCGCAAGCATCATCAGTGCGCAAATCCGGCTCAGCATATCCTTGTTATTCATCAATGTATAGTTAAATACCAAAAGCCGTCTCGTAACCATGTTTCTGCCTGTAAATTTGGTTTGCTCGCATATATATAGAACGGCTTACCTGCCGCTTCATATTAAACCAATGTGCTTGCACCTAATATTGCGGCATCATCCAGGTTGAGGCTGCTGAAGAGTAACTGAACCTGGCCTCTAAAGGCAGTCAGCAGGTTTTTTTCCATATATTTCCTGGCCGGAACCATAATTAAATCGCCGGCCCTCCTCACCCCGCCGAACAGCACAATGGCCTCGGGCGATGAAAACATAATGAAATTGGCTAAAGCTTCCCCTAATATCCGCCCGGTAAATGCAAAAACCTTTTGTGCCAGCGCATCGCCCTTTTCAGCGCATTCATCAATAAGCTGGGAGGTGATTTCCTCCGGCTTATACGCCCTGAGCAAACTATCTGCTGTTGATTTGCGCAGCAATGCAACAGCAGTAAGCACAATACCGGTTGCCGAGCAATAAGACTCCAGCGTACCTTTCAACCCGGTTGACCAGTGCTTCCGGCCATTGTGCCTGATTACTGTATGGCCCAGCTCGCCCGCATTACCTTTGTCACCGTACAACAAATCTCCGTTTACAAAAATTCCGCTGCCAACGCCCGTACCCAGCGTAATCATGATGAAGTTCTTCATTCCTCTGGCTGCTCCAAACCTGTGCTCACCCAAGGCAGCGGCTTTGGCATCATTGTTCAGGACACAGCGAAGGCTGAATTTTTCAGATACCAGCTGGGCTATGGGCACTACTCCTTTCCAGTGCAGGTTGGGCGCATGCTCGATACAGCCGGTAAAAAAGTTTCCGTTAGGCGCGCCTATGCCAATACCCCTGATAGCGCCTTCATCCTTGTACTTAGTTATAAAGGGCAGTAACTGCCCGTATAAACCGTCAACAAATGATGCAATATCGGGGTAGTCGGTGGTCTTGATTCTCCCTTCTTCTAAAATGTCGCCATCGGCAGTGATGAGCCCGTATTTGGTGTTGGTACCGCCAATATCAATACCAATGGATAAATTTTTAGTGTTCATTTTACGAGAAATTGTCCGGCCCGGTAGGCAGGCTGATGATTGATGTTTATGGTTTGCAATACTGCACAACACATCCGGTTCAAAAATGTGTGTTCGGGTGATGCAGTCTTTCGCTGAACGGCGTTTATTTAAAAAATAAGTTAATTGTGTTTGTCTGTCGCTTTATATAATTATTCTTTTACTGATTAAGGCTTTATTTACTGATACTTGTTCAGGCGTTAACCTGCGTATTATGGCACTCAAGTAAATCTTGTTGAATGTTATTGTAATTAATTGCACTAATGTGAACATTATACCTATATAGAATAAAACAAGATAAATTTTGAGAGGTTACAGTAGATGCAGTATTTGGTACAGCATCTGCTTTTGCACTGTATAAACAAACAATAAGTTAAAAGAAGATTATAAACTCTTAGCTATGCCCAACAACACCTTTAACGAACTCGACGAACTGAGTGTTAATACCATCAGATTTCTGGCCGTAGATGCGGTACAAAAGGCAAATTCCGGCCACCCTGGTTTGCCGCTTGGCGCTGCCCCGATGGCTTATGTTTTATGGAACCGTTTTTTAAGATTTGACCCCAAAGAGCCAAAATGGCCAAACCGTGATCGTTTTGTATTATCTGCAGGGCATGGTTCGGCTCTGCTGTACAGCCTGCTGCATTTGTACGGGTATGATCTGCCCCTGTCGGAAGTCGAGAATTTCAGGCATCTGGGCTCGCAAACGCCGGGGCATCCGGAGTCAACCACCACGCCGGGTATTGAAGTTACAACCGGCCCCCTGGGGCAGGGTTTCGGCAATGCGGTAGGCGTTGATATTGCACGCGAATTCTTAGCAACCAAATACAACCGCGACGGGCATAATATTATAGATCACTATACCTATTGCCTGGTGAGCGACGGGGATTTGATGGAAGGCGTTGCCTCGGAAGCGGCATCGCTGGCAGGCCACCTGAAACTGGGCAAGCTGATTTACCTGTATGACGACAATTCCATTTCGCTGGACGGCCCTACGAACCTGGCATTCACAGAAGACGTGATTACCCGCTTTAAATCGTACGACTGGCATACGCTCGTAGTAGAGAACGGGAATGATTTAGCCGCTATTGAGCAGGCCATAAAGGAGGCTCAGGCAGAAACAGGGAAACCAACGCTTATCGCCGTAAAAACGGTTATCGGCTATGGCAGCCCGCTGGAAGGCACCAGTAAGGTGCATGGCAGTGCTATGGGCGAGGACAATGTGAAGAAGACAAAAGAATTTTTTGGCTGGGACCCTGAAAAGAAATTCTATATACCTGCTGAGGTAAAGGATTATTTGCTGGAACACAGTAAAAAGGGCGCTGAACTGCATGAGGAGTGGAAGGCAAACTTCGAAGAATACCGCAAGGTGTATGCTAAGGAAGCAGAAGATTTTTCAATCAGCTTTGATGGCAGGCTGCCTGATTGCTGGGATGCTGGTCTGCCAACCTTTGACCTGGCAGAACCGCTGGCAACCCGACAGGCATCGGGCAAGGCTCTGGATGTTTTGCGTAAGAGCGTGCCGTGGATGATAGGCGGCTCGGCAGATCTGGCCAGTTCAACCGAAACCCCGAAACAGGGCGATGAAAGTTTTCAGCCCGGCCATTATGAGCATACCAACATCTGGTTTGGCGTGCGCGAACATGGTATGGGAGCTATTTTAAATGGCATGGCCTCCTACGGAGGTACCCGGGTGTACGGGGGCACTTTCCTTACCTTTTCTGATTATATGCGCGGTTCAATCCGCCTGGCGGCCTTAACCAAGGCCCCGGTGACTTATATTTTTACTCACGACAGCATAGGTTTAGGCGAAGACGGCCCTACGCACCAGCCGGTTGAGCAGGTATCATCACTGCGCCTTACGCCAAACTTAACCGTTTTGCGCCCGGCTGATGCCTATGAAACGGTTGAAGCCTGGAAGATAGCGATGAGCAGGCTGAAAGGCCCGGTAGCGTTAATCCTGTCTCGCCAGAAACTGCCTGTTATTGATCAGCAGAAGTATGCGCCGGCAGCCAACGTCTGGAAAGGCGGCTATGTATTAAGCGATGCGGAGGGCGCCCCTGATATTATCCTGATTGCTACCGGCTCTGAAGTGCACCTTGTTTTAGAGGCGCAAACCAAACTGGCCGCAGAGGGTATTAAGGCTCGGGTAGTCAGCCTGCCTTCATTTGAGATATTCAACCAGCAGGATCAGGCTTATCAGGATTCGGTGCTGCCGCCAAACCAGCACAAGCGTTTGGCTGTGGAGGCCGGCGTTACGCTGCCCTGGTATAAGTATGTGACTGCCGAGGGCGATGTTATCGGTATTGACAGCTTCGGCGAATCGGGCGAGGGAAATGCCGTTATGGAATATTTTGGCTTCACCGCTGATAATGTATATAACAGGGCCAGGGCATTACTTAACAAAACAAAATAATGAAGATAGGCATTGCAGCCGACCACGCAGGCTTTGAGCAAAAGCAGCAGATTTTGCTGCTGCTGGCAGAAGCCGGTTATGAGGTGAAGGATTACGGCGCCCTGAGTTACGATGCTGCCGATGATTACCCGGATATTGTTATCCCGCTTGGAGAAGCTATTTCGAGGGGCGAAATAGACCGGGGGATTGCTGTATGCGGCAGCGGCGTGGGCGTATCAGTTGCCGCCAATAAAATACCCGGTGTGAGGGCAGCCCTCATTACCGAAAGCTACTCGGCGCACCAGGGCGTTGAGCACGACGATATGAACCTGCTTTGCCTTGGCGGCCGCGTAATAGGCGTGGTATTAATGTGGGAGCTTGTACAAGCCTACCTGAAGGCCAGCTACGGCGGCGGCGGCCGCTTTCAGCGCCGTTTAGATAAAGTAATTGCCATTGAACATAAATATATAAAATCATGAAAAATCCATTAGCACAAATTCCGGATTTCGGCCAGAGTATCTGGCTCGATTATATAAAGCGGTCGTTCACCAAATCAGGCGAACTCAAAAAACTGATTGATGAGGACGGGCTGCGGGGCGTAACATCAAACCCGGCCATATTTGAAGAGGCCATTGCGCACAGTGATGATTATAATGATACCATTGCATCGCTTAATCAGCAGAATCTTTCTGCCGAGGAGGTCTTCCTGAAAATCGCCATTGAAGATGTGCAGGCAGCCGCCGACTTATTTAAAGGCGTATATGAAGATACCAAGGCCCTGGACGGCTATGTAAGTCTGGAGGTTTCACCGAGCCTGGCCTTAAACACGGAAGGTTCCATAACCGAGGCGCGCTCTTCATGGAAAACGCTCGGCCGTAAAAACGTGATGATCAAAATTCCGGGAACCAAGCAGGGCTTGCCCGCAATTAAGCAATTAATCAGCGAGGGCATCAATATCAACGTAACGCTTCTGTTCGGTTTAGACAGATACCGCGCCGTAGCCGAAGCCTATATTGAGGGATTAGAGCAGCGTGCTGCCGCCGGCGAATCATTAGAGAATATAGCTTCGGTAGCCAGTTTTTTCCTGAGCCGTATTGATACCATGGTTGACCCCATGCTGGACAAAATTGCCCAGGATGATCCGCAGAAGGCCAATGCAGCCAAGCACCTGCAGGGCAAGGTAGCTATTGCCAGCGCCTGTGATGCCTATCAGATATATAAGGATCTGTTCCGCTCAGACCGCTTTAAGGCATTGGAGGCCAAAGGAGCTAAGCCGCAAAGGCTGCTGTGGGCCAGTACCAGCGTAAAGAACAAAGCCTACGCTGATTTGATGTATGTGGAAGCCCTGATAGGCCCCGAAACAGTGGATACCGTGCCAAAGGAAACGCTTGATGCCTACCGCGATCACGGTAAACCGGCCTCGCGACTGGAAGGCGGCCTTGAGGAAGCCCGTTATGTGCTCAGCCAGCTGGAGGACGTGGTCGGCATTAAACTGTCGGAGGTTACACAAAAGCTCGAGGACGAAGGCATACAGAAATTCATCAAGCCCTTTGACAGCCTCATGAAGGTAATCGGTGATAAACGCCAGGAAGTTGCTTCATGAAAGCCGGGCATCCGGTAAAAGCGCTCTTCCTTGATATCGGGGGAGTGCTTTTAACAAACGGCTGGGACCGGTACTCGCGTGAAAAGGCGGCTAACCGCTTTGCCCTCGATTTTGCTGCCATGAATGAGCGGCACCGTATCATTTTTGATGCCTATGAATCGGGCAAGATGAGCCTGGACGATTACCTGAAACTGCTGGTATTCTACGAGCCGAGAACATTTACGCCGGGCGAGTTTAAAACCTTCATGATGGGCGAATCAGAACCGTTCCCGGAGATGATTGAACTGATGGCCGGGTTAAAGCAACAATACCGGTTAACTACCGTAGCGGTTAATAATGAAGGACGGGAGCTGAATGAATACCGGATCAGAAACTACAATTTGAAAACGGTGATAGATATTTTTGCATCCTCCTGTTTCATCAATGCCCGCAAGCCCGACAAGGCCATGTACACCACAGCGCTCGACATTGCCCAGGTACAGCCGCAGGAAACCATTTATATCGACGACCGGCTGGTGTTTATTGAAGTGGCGGCACAGCTTGGCATCAATACCATCCATCATACGGCTATAGAAAGCACCAGGCAGCAGCTTGGCAGCTTCGGCCTCGAATTGCAATCATCACAATTTACTGAACAGCACAATTTAAACGATTAATACGATCATGAAACAATATGAATTTGGCATTGTAGGCCTTGGCGTAATGGGGCGGAACCTCCTGTTAAACATGGCAGATAATCACTATGCGGTAGCGGGCCTTGATCTGGATCAAACCAAGGTAGATTCCCTGCATAATGAAGCGAAGAGCGGGCAGGATGTGCAGGGCAGAACCTCTGCGCAGGAGTTTGCGGGGCTGTTGAAAACGCCCAGGGCAATTTTACTGCTGGTGCCCGCCGGCAAGCCGGTTGACAGCGCCATCGGCAGCCTGGTTCCCTTTTTAGAAAAGGGGGATATTATTATTGACGGCGGAAACTCTTACTTTTCTGATACTGACCGCCGCATCAAGGAGCTTGATGAAAAGGGGCTTCACTTTTTTGGCATGGGCATATCGGGCGGCGAAAAGGGGGCACGCTTCGGGCCAAGCATGATGCCCGGCGGTGACAAGGATGCCTATGAGCGGATGAAACCTATATTTGAATCCGTAGCGGCTAAGGTAAACGGCGACCCCTGCGTTACCTACTTAGGTACCGGCTCAGCCGGCCATTATGTTAAAATGGTGCACAATGGTATTGAGTACGGCATTATGCAGCTGATATCGGAAGTGTATGATTTATTGAAACTGGGCTTGAAACTGAATGACGACCAGCTGCAGCAAACCTTTGCCGACTGGAATCAAACTGATCTCCAGTCTTTCCTGATTGAGATAACTGCCGAAGTTTTGAAGAAGGTGGATGATGAAACCGGCAATAAACTGGTAAACATGGTATCGGATGTGGCGCGCGCCAAAGGTACCGGTAAATGGACCTCGCAAAACGCAATGGACATACAGGCGCCGGTTCCGGTGATTGACATTGCCGTTTCCATGCGCGATATTTCAAAATACAAGGAGGAAAGGGTAAAGGCATCGCAAACGCTGGTGTGGAATGGTTCAACCGCCGATACTGATGAACACGGGGGCCTCTTGGAACATATCAAAAGCGCCTACTACTTTGCCATGATCACCATTTATGCGCAGGGCATGGCGCAGTTGCAGCTGGCCTCCAAAACATATAATTACGGGCTGAAGCTGGAAGACATTGCCCGCATATGGCGCGGAGGCTGCATTATCAGGGCGGCCTGCCTGGAGGATTTTATGCAGGCTTTTGCCGGCAGCCCCGAACTGCCCAATCTGCTGCTGGATGAGCAGGTAGGAACAAAGCTGCTCGAAAGGCAGGAGGCCATACGCTTTGTAGCAAAATTTGGTATTGACAGCGGCATACCTATTCCGGCATTCCTGGCTGCATTGGGCTATTTTGATGCTTACCGGAGCGCTAAACTCCCTACCAATTTAGTACAGGCACAGCGCGATTATTTCGGAGCGCATACCTATGAGCGAACAGACCGCGAGGGCGTGTTTCATACCCAGTGGGATTAATACCTTTTTATTTGCTGATATATTAAAGCACCTATCATGAAGATTACAAAAAAAGCCACGCCCACCATTATTGTTATATTCGGCGGTACGGGCGATCTGGCTAAAAGAAAGCTGATACCTGCATTTTATAATCTGTTCATTGATGGATGGATGCCCGATAAGTTTGAAATCATCGGTTTAGGCCGAACCAAGCTTGAGGATGAAGATTTCAGAGGAAGGCTGCTGGAGGGACTCAAGGATTTTTCGAGAAGCGGTACGCCGGCTAATGATAAATGGGATGAGTTCAAAAATTCCATCTCTTACTTCCCCTCCAATATTGATGATCCGGCAGCTTATACTCAGCTTGCCAAAAAACTTGACGGATTTGATACCGATTGGGGTGCGCGGGCAAACCGGCTGTTCTATATGTCGGTTGCGCCAAGCTTTATTGAAGCGGTTACCATCAACATTAACCAGTCCGGCCTGGCTGCCAACGCCGAGCAGGACAGGATAGTGGTTGAAAAGCCTTTCGGGCATAATAAGGAAACGGCTATCTCCTTAAACAAGCTGCTGACCAGCAAATTTCAGGAGCAGCAGATTTACCGTATCGACCATTATCTGGGTAAGGAAACCGTGCAGAACATTCTGGCATTCCGGTTTGCCAATGCGCTGTTTGAGCCGCTCTGGAACCGTAACTTTATTGATTATGTGCAGGTTACGGTGGCCGAGCAGGTAGGCGTGGAGGAGCGCGGCGGCTATTATGAAAGCGCCGGTGCATTAAAGGATATGATTCAGAACCACCTGCTGCAAATTATGTGCATGATTGCCATGGAGGCGCCGGTATCATTCGATGCGGAGGAAATACGTAACCGCAAGGTTGATGTTTTGCGGGCCATCCGCAGGTTAAAGCCGGATGATGTGCATAATAACGCTGTGCGCGGCCAGTATGGCCCCGGCTGGATGGAAGGTAAAAAGGTAGTAGGCTACCGCGAGGAGCAGGGTGTAAACCCTAACTCCAATACGGAAACTTTTGCCGCGATAAAATTCTATATCGATAACTGGCGCTGGCAGGACGTACCCTTTTATCTGCGCACAGGTAAGAGGATGCAGGAAAAAACATCATCCATTACCATTCAGTTCAGGCCGGTTCCGCACTCTACCTTTCCGCAGATGCAGGCCGATAGTTTGTCGCCCAACAGGCTTACCATTAACATTCAGCCGCAAATGGACATCAGGCTGAGATTCATCGCTAAAAAACCGGGGCTGGAAATGGATTTAAACCCGGCGGAAATGATTTCCGACTATAATAATACAGCCGCAACTCCGGAGGCTTACGAAACCCTGCTGCTTGATGCCATGAGGGGCGATGCCACGCTGTTTATGCGCTCTGACCAGGTGGAGGAGGCATGGGATGTGATAACGCCCATACAAAATGCCTGGGAATCGCGCGATTCACTCGATTTTCCCAACTACATAGCCGGTTCATGGGGGCCGGAGAACGCGGAGGCACTGATAGCGCGGCAGGGCCATGTTTGGGCAATCAATGCGCATGTAAAGGATAAGCACTAATTCAAAGGAGCTATGATCAGGATTTTTGAAAATAAGGCAGAAATCAGCGAAGCCGCAGCAACACTGTTTATACAAACAGCCCGGCAAGCAATTCAGGCCGGCGGCCGTTTCACCGTTGCATTAACCGGCGGCACCTCGCCCGAAGCGTTATATAATATGCTGGCCTCAGCGCCCTACGATACAGAAATTGACTGGCAGAAGGCTTATGTTTTCTGGGGCGATGAGCGCTGGGTACCGCTTACCGACGAAAAAAGCAACGGCCGGATGGCTAACAACACCCTGCTGGATAAGCTGCCCATACCCAAATCGCAGATATTCTATATGTGGGCCGACGGCGAGGAGCCGGAAAGCTATGCTGCGCGCTACGAGCAGCTGATTCGGGATACTTTGGGAGAGGGTACCAGCTTTGACCTCATCTTATTAGGTATGGGCGAAGAAGGGCATACCGCTTCGCTGTTTCCCGGCGAGCCGGTGCTGTATGAAAAGGGTAAGCTGGTGGATGCCTACTATCTAAAATCGCAAAGTATGTACCGCATTACCTTTACGGCGCCCCTTATTAATAAAGCCAGGCATATTGTGGTAATGCTTTACGGCGAAAACAAGGCTGCTGCATTACATGAAGTGCTGGAGGGCCGGCACAACCCCGATTTATATCCGGCTCAGCTCTTGAAGCCGGAAGGCGGCAACATTACCTGGCTGATTGACCGGGCGGCAGCCAAAGAGCTGTCCGGCCAGCAATAGTATTTAACTTCTATACAAGATAAAAGCATATGTTACCAATTACAGATCCCACTACCACCAACGCCTGGAAGCAGCTGCAGCAGCATTTCAGCGATTATGGTGCAACCCGCATAAGCGACCTTTTCGATCAGGACAAGCAAAGGTTCGAGAAATATTCATTTCAGTTTAATGAAATTTTTGCCGATTTCTCTAAAAACATAGTAACTGATGAAACCCTGAAAATCCTGCTTCAACTAACCGGCGAATGCGGCGTTAAGGAATCCATACAAGCGATGTTTAACGGCGACCTGATTAACCAGACGGAGAACAGAGCGGTACTGCATACTGCACTGCGTAATTTTTCGGGCAGGCCGGTATATGCTCAGGGCGAGGATGTAATGCCTGATATACAGGCGCTGCAGCAAAAGATGAAAACCTTTTGCGAAGAGGTACATTCCGGTAAGCGCACGGGTTATACAGGCAAGCCTATTAAAGCCATTGTCAATATCGGTATTGGCGGCAGCGACCTGGGTCCGCTGATGGTTACCGCAGCCTTAAAGCCTTATTGGGTAAAGGATATGGAAGCCTATTTTGTATCGAACGTTGATGCCACCCATATTGTTGAAACGCTGAAACTGGTTGACCCTGAAACCACCCTGTTCCTGATTGCCTCCAAAACATTTACCACTCAGGAAACCATGACGAATGCAGAAACTGCCAAGGAGTGGTTTTTAAATACGGCAAAGGACGAAAAAAATATAGCTAAACATTTTATAGCGCTTTCTACCAATAAGGATGGGGTGGTAAAATTCGGTATTGACCAGGATAACATGTTTGGCTTTTGGGATTGGGTTGGCGGCCGCTATTCCCTCTGGAGTTCAATCGGGTTATCCATTGCGCTTACCATTGGCTATGACAATTTTGAGGAGTTGCTGAGAGGGGCTTATGATACCGATGTGCATTTTCAAACCGCGCCCTTCGAAAAGAACCTCCCTGTGCTGATGGCCTTAATCAGCCTGTGGTATATTAATTTTTATGGTTCGCAAACGGAGGCAATTCTGCCATACGATCAGTACCTGTACCGGTTTCCGGCTTATTTTCAGCAGGGCAATATGGAGAGTAATGGTAAAAGCGTTGACCGGGCAGGCCACCGCGTAGCTTACCATACCGGGCCCATCATCTGGGGAGAGCCCGGCACAAACGGTCAGCATGCCTTTTACCAGTTAATACACCAGGGAACGCTGCTTATACCATGTGATTTTATTGCGCCTGCACAATCGCACAACCCGGTGCGCGATCATCATGAAAAGCTGTTATCCAGCTTCTTTGCGCAAACCGCCGCGCTGATGAACGGTAAATCAAAGGAGGAGGTTGAGGCAGAGCTGAGGAAGCAAGGCAAATCACAAGAGGAAATTGATAAGCTGAGCCCCTTTAAGGTGTTTGAAGGTAACAAGCCAACCAATTCATTCCTGCTCACCGCAATAACGCCTCATTCGCTCGGCGAACTCATTGCGCTGTATGAGCACAAGATATTTGTGCAGGGTGTAATCTGGAATATTTTCAGCTTCGACCAGTGGGGCGTGGAGCTTGGCAAGCAGTTAGCCAGCTCAATACTGCCCGACCTGGAGAATGATAATGCTGTTTCATCCTACGATGCATCCACCAACGGGCTTATTAATCAATACAAGCAAATGCGCACCGGGGCCAATGCCTGAAAATCTGTGCAGGTGTTAAACAAACGTGCCATTGCAATAGTGAAGCAATGGCACGTTTGTGCTTTTAAATACTTGTGCACGTTCAGGTGGCAGCCCATAGTCTGAGATGAGCAGTCAGCATTCCTGCATTCCTTAAAAATACTGTACGGAATTTAAAATTAATGCCTTGCCCTGCGCTTTAAAACGCCGCCGGCAGCTTCCTTAATGCTGCTGGTAAAAACAAACGCCTTCTCGTCAATTTCATGTACCATATTGCGCAGGCGCCTTACCTCAAGGCGGGTAACTACCGTAAAAACAATGTCAACCGGGTGGCTAACCTCAAAGCTGTCTTTCAAAAAGCCGCGTTCGCCCTTGTACACGGTTATGCCCCGGCCAAGCTTCATTACCAGCTGCTGTTTAATCAGTTCGCTTTGCGCCGAAATAATGGTTACGCCCGTATATTCTTCCAGTCCCTCAATAACAAAGCTGATGGTGTGTGAGGCGGCGTAATAGGTTAATATGGAATACAGAGCCGTGGGCAGCCCCAGCTTAATGGCAGCAATCAGGAAAATGATGATATTGATGCCTAATATAATTTCGCTGATGGTGAAGCTGATGCGCTTGCCCGTGTAAAGGGCCAGCACCTCAATGCCGTCCAGGGCGCAGCCGCCGCGTATGGCCAGCCCGACGCCGATGCCCATAAACACGCCGCCAAAGATAGAAACCAGCAGCTTATCAGATGTGATTTGCGGATAGGGTATAAACAGCAGGCACAGGCCCAGCCCCACAATTGCCGCCATGGTTTTAACGGCAAACGCACGGTTTACCTGGTAGGCCCCCATAATGACAAACGGAACGTTAGCCAGGATGATGACATAGGCGATATTCAGCTTATACAGCTCATGAATAAGCAGCGACATACCCGTTACCCCGCCATCAAAAAACTCATTCGGAATTAAAAAGCTTTTCAGGGCAAAGCCGCAGAATAAGATACCTGCCAGCACATAAACCGTATCTATAAGCCAGGCAGGGAAGCCGGAATTTTTCATTCAGAGAGTTGGTTGTTGTAGTTGCTGCTTCACCATATATTTCAACGGCAATGCATTTTTTGCCGGCCAAATATATTAACAATTTGCTTTTTACAGGTAATGACGCTATACTTTGCGCCTTTGTTCCGTTTTAAACATCTGCACACCTGTTTGAAATTAACAAAATTCCGCTTATACTTACCATTATTCTTAAAATCAGGGCGCTTGGCAAGAACCTGATAGTTTCCGGGCCGTATCAGTTAATTTAAGTACTTAAATAAACGATAATTATCACATGCAGATCTTCTCCTTTTTAGCCGCTTTCTTGCTGGTCAGGCGTTTGCAGAAAGCTCTTAAAGATACCGCGCTTCACTCCAAATGGAACCTGCTGTTCATTGTTGCCATGATCAGTATAGCCGTATTGTATCTTGCCGGCGAAGAAAGACTTCCGGATTGGGCTAACGGGCTGCTGGGCGGTTTGCTGCTGCTGAGCGTAATAAGTTACGTAAAAAGGGAGCCCGACTTTAAATTGATTAGGCCCTATGCCGATACTAATATTCCGCTGGTTATTGCAGTTATTTTAATTGAGCTTATCAGTTTAATTACGCCTGCTTTTTATGAGCGCTGGGATAATTACCTCGACTGGGTGATACTGGGGGCATTTGTATGGATATTTGCCCGCCTGGCCAACTCCAGAAAACAGCAGGCCGAGCTTAAAATTATTTCGGGGCAAAAGAGTGAACTGGAAACCCTGGTGGCGGAGCGTACGGCCGAGCTGACACGGCAAAAGGATGAATTGCTGATTACCCTGCAGGAATTGAAGGTGACTCAGAGCCAGCTCATTCAATCCGAAAAAATGGCTTCGCTGGGCGAACTCACCGCAGGGATTGCGCATGAAATACAAAACCCGCTCAACTTCGTCAATAATTTTTCGGAAGTGAACATAGAGCTGATGGCAGAAATGCAGGACGAACTGGACAAGGGGGATACTGCCGAAGCTGTTGCCATAGCAGAGGATATTAAGCAAAACCTCGAAAAGATACGGCATCATGGCCGGCGGGCCGATGGTATAGTCAAAGGCATGCTGCAGCATAGCCGGGCCAGCAGCAATGTTAAGGAGCTTACCGACATTAATAAGCTGGCCGATGAATACTTCCGCCTGGCTTACCACGGGCTTCGGGCTAAGGATAAAACCTTTAACGCAGAACTGGTTACTGACTTTGCCGCCGGTTTGCCGCAGCTGCGTGTAGTGCCCCAGGATATAGGCCGGGTGCTGCTCAACCTGTTTACCAATGCGTTTTATGCCGTGCAGCAAAAACAGGCAGCGGCCGGGGCCGGTTACAAACCAGTGGTAGCCATTGCTACCAAACTAAGGGGAAACACAGCCGAAATAACGGTTAATGACAACGGAACAGGCATTCCTGACCAGATTAAGGAAAAAATACTGCAGCCGTTTTTTACCACCAAACCAGCCGGCGAGGGTACCGGCCTGGGCCTGTCGCTCAGTTATGATATTGTGGTAAAAGGGCACGGCGGCCAGATCAGCATTGACTCAAAGGAGGGGGCCGGAAGCACATTTTTAATTTCCCTGCCTGCTAACGTATAACTATTACTTACATTTGGTTTACCGGTATGAAAATATTAGTGGTTGATGACGAGGCGGATATACAGCCGCTGTTTTTGCAGCGTTTCCGCAAGGAAATACGCAGCGGCGAACTGGAATTCGATTTTGCCCTATCGGGCGAGCAGGCTTTGGCTTACCTGCACAACAGGCATTCGGAAGTGGTGCTCATCCTGTCGGATATTAATATGCCGGGCATGAGCGGCATTGAGCTGCTGAATCACATCCGGCATGATTACAACAACCCGCCGCCGCCGGTAGTGATGATGATAACCGCTTACGGCGATGATGAAAATTACCGGCAGGCCATGCAAAGCGGCGCCAACGATTTTTTAACCAAACCGCTTGATTTCAACTTATTGAAAGACAAGCTGAAAACCTTTACTGCGTAATGGCCAAAATACTGGTGGTAGATGACGAAGAAGATTTAGAGGTGCTGGTAAAGCAGAAGTTCAGGCGCAAGATCAGGGAAAGCGTTTATGAATTTGTGTTTGCACGCAACGGCGCCGAAGCTCTGGAAAAGGTAAAAGCACACCCCGACCTTGACATTATCCTTGCAGACATCAACATGCCCGTGATGGACGGGCTTACCTTGCTGAGCAAGCTGCCCGATGCCAACCCGGTAGTGAAAGCCGTAGTGGTATCTGCCTACGGCGATATGCAGAATATACGTACGGCTATGAACCGGGGCGCCTACGATTTCATTATCAAGCCTGTGGATTTTGAAGACCTCGACCTGACCATGCAGAAAACCATTGATTATGTAAAGCAGCTGCAGGAAACCATCAGGGCTATAAAGGAAAACAATATTCTGAAGATGTATGTGGATGAGAATGTGCTGAACTTCATGACCCACAAGGAATTTGAAAACAGCCTGCTGAAAAACGAACTGCTGGATGCCACGGTAATGTTTGTGGATGTTTGCGGTTTTACTGCCATTACGGAGCAGGTGCCGGCCAACACCGTAGTTCAGCTGCTGAACGGCTTATTCGACAAGATAGTACAGGAAATTATTGCTCAGGGAGGCCACGTGGATAAGTTTATGGGCGATGCAGTGATGGCGGTATTCAGGGGCGATTATCATCTTGACCGTGCCATTGATGCTGCGCTTGCCCTGAAGGCACAATTAGGCGATGCGCAGGAGATACCTGCCGGCGAACACACCTATAAGCCAAAGGTTTCCGTAGGCATCAATTCGGGGGAAATGGTATCAGGCAATATCGGCTCAGCTTCGCTGAAACGATTGGATTATACCGTAATAGGCGATGCCGTAAATATGGCCCAGCGGTTGCAGGCCGCAGCCAAACCCGGACAGATTGTGATTAGCGAAGAAACCTATCAAAAAGCCAGAGAATCATTCAGCTGCGAAAGGATAGGGGAGGTTACGTTAAAAAATAAGGCAAGGCCGGTTACCATTTACGAGGTGCTGGAATAATGATGAGCTAAGCTACTAAAGGCGTTAAGCCAAACTTTTCGGCCAACTGGTTTAAATCATCCGTAACCTGCCCGTGCAGCAGGATACCGCTCTTCATCCGCTCCTTCTCCATCGCCAGCTCCGGTTCGCCCGGAACAATGACCCGCTGATCGGGCTTAATGGTTTTGGCTGCCTTAAAGCGTTCAATCCAGCGGTCGGCATGGTTTTTATAGCCATTAACCGGCTGAAAGCCATCAACCCGCATGGCTCCCAAAAAATGGCCCAGGCCAAGCCCGGGCGCATCGGGCGCAGGGTTTAAAAAGGCTACAAACGGAGGTACCCAGGGGCCGTAGTTGGCGCCCGGCAATACGCCGCTCAGCAAATCAACCGCAGCGGCCAATCCAAAACCTTTATGGCTGCCTTGTTCCAGGGTACTGCCCAAAGGCAGCAGGGCGCCGCCTGTCTTCAAGGCGTGCGGATCATTGGTGCTGTTGCCCAAGGCATCCTGCAGCCACCCCTGGGGTACCTGCCTGTCTGCCCGCTGGGCAATTTCCAGTTTACCGTTGGCCGCCGCCGAGGTAGCCATATCAATTACCACCGGCGGATAGCGGCCTGCCGGGAATGCGTAGCATATGGGGTTGGTGCCCAGCAGCCGTTCGGTAGAAAGCGATGGCGCTACCAGCGGGCTGGCATTCGTCATGGCCATGCCAATCATATCTTTTTGCACAGCCATCAGCGCGTGGTAACCGGCAATGCCAAAGTGATTGGAGTTGCGCACGGCCACCCAGCCCGAACCATATTGCTCAGCCTTTTGAATGGCAATCTGCATCGCATAAGGCGCTACTACCAGGCCCAGCCCGGCATCGCCGTCAAGGGTAGCTGTGGTCGGGGTTTCATGAATAATAGTAATGTGCGGGTTGGCGTTAATACGCTGCTTTTCCCACAACCGCACATAGCCAATCAGGCGGGCTACGCCATGAGAGTCAATACCGCGCAGATCTGCCTGCAGTAATACATCCGCCGCCAGGGCCGCATGTTCAGGGCTGCAGCCGATAGCTGAGAAAACATTTACAGTAAATCTGCGCAGGTCTGATTCGGTAACGTGCATCAATGTTTTTTAAAGTCGTGGCTGCATAAAGCAGAATTTACTGCCATGTATTTATTCCGTAAGTACGGTAAACCTAAAATCGAGCGGCTCAAAGGCACGGATGAGTTCATCAATAAAATGCTGCCCCCATTTTACATAGAACAGGCCAAAGTTTTCGGTGCGTTCCTGTAGGCTGTTTTTGGGAAAAAGTTCCTGCCTGATGTGATCTATCTGTTCAATCCGGGTACTGTAATTTCTTTTTTCAGCTCTGGTCAGCTTCTTTTCCAGGTTGCTGAGCGCGTGGTTTAACCGGGCCTGCACGGCGCTGGCCGACGGTGAAAGTGTGGCATCAATTTTATAGGAGCGCAGCTTAATGCGTTCAAATATGGCCTGAATTTCACGGCTTTCCTCTTGTAGCGACAAATTGTGCTGGCTGTTGGCCTTAATCCAGGCATTCTTCAGGTTATCAGTATCCTTAAACAAGTCGCCCGCGCTGAAGTTGAGGCGATTTATCTTTGCGGCTGTTTCCTGGCGTATAACCAGCCCGGAATTACGCAGCAGCAGTATTGGAAAACCGACTTTATAAAAATCGAAATTGCGTTTTAATTGCAGCCAGTACACTATTTCAGCGCCGCCGCCAATGTAGGCAATGTTGGGCAGGATAACCTCCTGATACAAAGGCCGCATAACCACATTCGGACTGAACCGTTCGGGGTGCCGGCCGATTTCTTCCTTCAGTTCTTCTGCCGAAAAACTGATTTCCGTATTCAGCACCCGGTACCGGTCATCTTCAACAACCAGGCGCTCACGCAGATTATCCAGCAGATAAAAAAAATTAATTTCGCGCGGGTTTACCTGCAGGTGAACATCTATTGTCTTCAGTTCCTCATCCGTGGCCGAAATATTTTTGAAACTGTGCTGATGTAAAATATCCTGTTCTATGAAGGGGGCAAACTGCTGTTTCAATTCGGGTGTATCGGCATCAATAATAACCAGGCCATACCGGCCAAACAAGGCATCAGCCAGGTAGCGGGTAGCATCGGCCAGTTTATCAAAGGCCGTATAAGCAGTTTCAATGATATCGGCCAGTTCGGAGCCAAAGCCTTCCATGCCCAATACGCCTTTATACTGGTTAAGTGCCTGGCGCATCGTTTTGGTGCTGAGCCTGCCTGTAGCGCCTGCGGCAGCAAAATCCCACTCCACCCTTTTGCCGCCGATGCTGGTATAATTGATTTCTGCAAAGTCATGGTCCTCGGTAGCCATCCAATATACCGGCACAAAGTTTTTGTCAGGAAAGGCCTCTTTTAGCTGCCTTGCCAGCTTGATAGCGGTTACAATTTTATAAATGAAGTACAGGGGCCCGGCAAAAATATTCAACTGGTGGCCGGTAGTAACTGTGTAAGTAGTATCAGCTTTTAAAAGCTCAATGTTATGATCAACTGCGGCTGCAAACGGCCGGGCGGCCTTAGTATTTGCACTTTGATATTGCTCTGATAATATTCCGGTAAGCGCCTGCCGATTGGCGCTTACCTTTTTATTTTCCAGGAGCCGGGCAAAGTCCTGCAGGGTGGGCCGGTAACTGTAAAAGGGTTTCAGCGAGGGGGCATCGGCCAGGTAATTGATAACCGTTGGTGAAAATGAGCCGGTTTCTTTATAGCTGATACAGGTAGCTTCCATTGCGTTCAAAAGTAGGTGCATTGACAGGAAATGCACGCTAAGTTCACTTTATTTTACAATTTGTCCATAAAGGTCAAAATCCTCGGCGTAATCAATGCGTACCTGTGTAAAGGCGCCTACTGCAGTGTACTGCCGGCTGGCATCAATTAACACCTCATTATCCACCTCGGGCGAGTCGAATTCGGTTCGGCCAACAAAAAAGCCGTTATCAATTTTGTCAATCAGCACCTTATAGGTACGGCCAACCTTTTCCTGGTTCTTATCAAAGGAGATACCTTGCTGAATATCCATAATGGCATCAGCCCGTTCCTGTTTCACAGCTTCGGGCACATCATCAATTAAGGTATGCGCGTGTGTTTTTTCCTCATGCGAGTAAGTGAAGCAGCCCAGCCGGTCGAACCTGGTATCAGCCACCCACTGCTGCATTTCCTCAAAATCCTGCACCGTTTCACCGGGGTAGCCGGTAATCAGCGTGGTGCGCAGCGCCAGGTTCGGCACCTTGTCGCGAATGGCATTCACCAGATCAGTGGTTTTTTGCCTGGTAGTACCCCGGCGCATGGATTTAAGCATATTGTCGCTGATGTGCTGCAGCGGCATGTCCAGGTATTTGCAGATGTTTTCGCGCTCGTTCATTACATCCAGTATCTCCATCGGAAAGCCGGACGGATAGGCATACTGCAGGCGTATCCATTCCACGCCGTTCACGTCGGCCAGGCGGCGGAGCAGCTCATCGAGATTACGTTTGCCGTATAAATCCAGGCCGTAATAAGTTAAGTCCTGCGCAATCAGAATCAATTCCTTAGTGCCGTTCTTAACCAGGCTTTCAGCGTTTTTCACCAGCTGTTCCATCGGGGTGCTTACATGCTTGCCGCGCATCAGCGGGATGGCGCAAAAGGAACAGGGACGGTTACAGCCCTCCGCTATTTTAAAGTAGGCAAAGTGCGATGGCGTAGTCAGCATACGCTCGCCCAGCAACTCATATTTATAATCGGCACCGATGCTTCGCAGCACATTTTGCAGCTCGTTAGTGCCAAAGTAAGCATCAACGTTCGGGATTTCGGCCTGCAGTTCGGGCTTATAACGTTCAGAAAGGCAACCGGTTACAATTACCTTGCCCACCTTACCCTGCTCCTTTAAATCACTGTATTGCAGAATGGTATCGATGGATTCCTGCTTGGCGTTATCAATAAAGCCGCAGGTGTTGATGACCACAATATCATTATGCCTGAATTTTTCCGCCTCGTGCACCACATCAAACTGGCTGCCCTTCAGCTGGCCCATCAATACCTCAGAATCATAGATGTTTTTGGAGCAGCCCAGCGTAACAACGTTTACACGCGGTTTGGCCGGTTTTTTCAGTACAGATTGCTTTACTTGTTTTGTCTTCATATTTCTCACCGCGGTAATGTGAATCACGAAATAATTTACAGTCTTCAATCCTCAACCCTCAGTTCCCTCTTAATATCCTCCAGTAGGGGAGACTTTTGTAAAGCCCTCCTTTCCAGGGAGGGTTTGGCTGAGTGCTATGGATCGATTACTGTTTGCTTCGTTGCTGAATCCCTTATCGCAACAGCGCTTTCTTTTTTACTTATCAAATAAACTATGCACAAACGCCTTGCGGTCAAATAACTGGAGGTCATCCATGCCTTCGCCCACACCGATATATTTAACCGGAATTTTAAACTGGTCGGATATGCCGATGACCACGCCGCCTTTAGCTGTACCATCCAGCTTGGTGAGGGCCAGTGCATTTACATCAGTAGCCTGGGTAAACTGCTTGCACTGCTCAATCGCATTCTGGCCGGTAGAGGCATCAAGCACCAGCAAAATTTCGTGCGGGGCGCCGGGCACCACCTTTTGCATCACATTTTTAATTTTAGTAAGCTCATTCATCAGGCCAACTTTATTGTGCAGGCGGCCTGCCGTATCAATAATGGCTACATCATCGTTACCGGCAACAGCCGAGCGCAAGGTATCATAAGCCACCGAGGCAGGGTCTGAGCCCATGGGCTGGGCTACCACGCGCACATCCACGCGTTTGCCCCAAAGCTGCAGCTGGTCAACCGCGGCGGCTCTGAAGGTATCGGCAGCGCCCAGCACTACCTTGTTGCCCGTTTGCTTCAACTGGTGGGCCAGCTTACCGATGGTGGTGGTTTTGCCTACGCCGTTAACGCCCACCACCATAATTACATAGGGCTTATGGTTGCCGTATTCAAAGCTGCTGAAATCATTGCTGTTATTTTCGGCCAGCAGCTGCTGTATCTCATCGCGCAGCAGGGTATTGAGCTCGCCGGTGCTTACGTATTTATCCCTGGCTGCACGCGCCTGTATGCGGTCGATAATTTTGAGGGTGGTAGTAACGCCCACATCCGAAGTAACCAGCACCTCCTCCAAATCATCCAGCACATCATCGTCAACGGTTGCTTTTCCGGCTATTACTTTGGTAATCTTTGAAAAAAAGCTATCCTTGGTTTTTTCTAAACCGGTATCCAGCGCTTCCTGCTGCTGCGGAGTGCTTTCCTTCTTTTTAAAAAAGTCAAATAATCCCATAGTTGAAATGTACAGCTATTCCTGCCGGTGCAAATATGCAGATTATATGAGTGAATATATTCAAAATCAGGTCACATCTGCATATCAGGCCTAAACCTCTTGGGCAGGAAGAAGGGATTGGCAGGGGGAATATAAAAAAAGCCATCCCGCAGGTACGGGACGGCTTAATATTCTGAACCGATGCTTAACTTAGTTCTTGGTGCCGTTGATGGCATCCTTAACGTGATCGTTATGCACGATTGTTTCTTTGAAAGAATAAGCGCCGGTTTTAGGGGATTTTACCATGGTAACTACCTTTGAGTATTCTTTGCCTTTACCGGTTTTCAGGGTTGCAACTACTTTCTTAGCCATTTTTTGATGATTTTATTAAATAAACGAATAGGCCGGCTGCTGGTAACTCTAACCGTAACCCGGCCAAACTATTCAATTTTAAATAATTGATTATTTAATCTCTTTGTGAGTGGTTACCTTGCGCAATACCGGGTTAAATTTCTTTAACTCTAACCGCTCGGTTGTATTTTTCTTGTTCTTGGTGGTAATATAGCGCGACATGCCCGGCATTCCGCTTTCCTTGTGCTCGGTACACTCTAATATAACCTGAACTCTGTTGCCTTTTTTTGCCATAATATTCTATGTTGTGAACTGTAACTGAGGCGGTGAATTTGAAGGTTAAAGCCCGATGGCTTTACTATTCACGGCCGTCAGCCCGCAATCCTGTTACTATTAAATGTACCCTTTTTTTACAAATTTACTGATACAAGCTGATATACCGTTTTTGCTGATGGTTTTTACAGCGGAGGTAGATACCTTTAAGGTAATCCACTTGTCTTCTTCGGGTATATAAAACTTCTTGAGCTTTAAGTTCGGATAAAACCTGCGCTTGGTCTTCACGTTTGAATTGGAAACGTTATAACCGTTCATAGAAGTTTTACCTGTTAAATCACAAATTCTTGACATGACAAATATTTTATTTGATTCTTATCTCCAAAAAGAGTTTGCAAATATCAGCAAAATTTATTGAACGTTCAATAGCAAACCAAATAATTTTTTCAGAATGTTTTACGGCTGAATGTACATAAATTGTACATTTAGCCGCCATATAAACGATAACCGCTCCTGTTATGAAAATTACCTCGTTCGAAGAATATCAAAACATTTATCAGCAAAGCGTTGAGCAGCCCGAGACATTCTGGGGCGGCGTTGCCGAAAAATATGCCTGGCGTAAAAAGTGGGATCATGTACTGAGCTGGAGTTTTACCGAGCCTGATATTAAATGGTTTGAAGGCGCTAAACTTAATATTACCGAAAACTGCCTCGACCGGCACCTGGAACAATCGGGCGATAAGCCGGCCATCATCTGGGAACCCAATGACCCGGCCGAAAACCACCGGGTGCTCACCTACAAGCAGCTGCACAATAAGGTATGCCAGTTTGCTCATGTGCTTAAAAACAACGGCGCCCGAAAAGGCGACCGTATTTGCCTGTACATGCCCATGGTGCCCGAGCTGGCTATAGCGGTACTGGCCTGCGCCCGCATCGGCGCTGTGCATTCGGTAGTGTTCGGGGGATTTTCGGCGCAATCCATTGCCGACCGCATACAGGACGCGCAGTGCAGCATCGTGATTACCGCCGATGGCGGTTACCGGGGCGACAAGCAAATTCCGCTCAAAGGTGTTATTGATGATGCTTTGGTGCAATGCCCGTCTGTTAAAAAGGTAATTGTGCTTACGCACAGCCGCACCCCGGTTAGCATGATCAAGGGCCGCGATGTATGGTGGGAGGACGAAGTAAAAAAGGTGGAAACACAGGGCAGCCTCGAATGCCCGGCAGAGGAGATGGATGCGGAGGATATGCTGTTTATCCTCTATACTTCGGGTTCTACAGGCAAGCCCAAAGGGGTAGTGCATACCTGCGGCGGTTACATGGTGTATGCCGGTTATACATTTGCCACCGCATTTCAGTATGAGCCGGGCGAAGTGCACTTTTGCACAGCCGATATCGGCTGGATAACCGGGCACTCGTATATTGTTTACGGGCCGTTATCGCAGGGGGCCACTTCGCTGATGTTTGAGGGCGTGCCCACCTGGCCTGATGCCGGGCGGCTCTGGGACGTTGTAGAAAAGCATAAGGTTAACATACTATACACGGCCCCAACGGCGATACGCTCGCTGATGAGTTTCGGCACTGATTTTTTAAGGAATAAGGATTTAAGCTCGCTCACCAAGCTGGGCTCGGTAGGGGAGCCGCTGAATGAGGAAGCCTGGCACTGGTTTGATAATAATGTGGGGCACAACCGGTGCCCTATTGTTGATACCTGGTGGCAAACCGAAACCGGCGGGTTTATGATATCGCCGGTGGCCAACGTAACGCCTACCAAGCCTGGTTTTGCCTCGCTGCCGCTGCCGGGCGTGCAGCCCGTACTGGTAGATGAGCAGGGCAGGGAGATTGAGGGCAATGAGGTAAGCGGTAATTTATGCATCAAATACCCGTGGCCGGGCATACTGCGCACCACCTATGGCGACCATAAGCGCTTTAAGGAAACCTATTTTTCAACCTATCCGGGCCTGTACTTTTCGGGAGACGGCTGCCTGCGCGACAAGGACGGTTATTACCGGATTACCGGCCGGGTGGATGATGTGCTCAATGTATCGGGCCACCGCATCGGTACAGCTGAGGTGGAAAATGCGCTCAATATGCACAGCAGCGTGGTAGAATCTGCCGTGGTGGGCTACCCGCATGATATTAAGGGGCAGGGCGTTTATGCCTTTGTGGTAAGCCCGGCCCGGCACGAAAACGAAGACGTAACCCGTAAGGACATCATTGCCACCGTATCGCGCATTATCGGCCCTATTGCCAAGCCCGACAAAATTCAGTTTGTAAGCGGCCTGCCCAAAACCCGTTCAGGCAAAATTATGCGCCGCATCCTGCGCAAGATAGC
>CAXTAP010000036.1:0-4671 GCA_964241965.1 uncultured Mucilaginibacter sp. | reverse complement strand
GGGCGCTGTCAGTTACCTGAAAATTTTATTCAGATCCAGTTCTAAACCCGGCAGAATGACGGAGCGCAGCACGTCTGCCTGTTGTGCCTTTTGCTGTAAAAGGTAGTTGCCATCCTTCAAAAAATAAAGCTCGGCGTTCTTTGCTATCGGGTCAATGATGATGTATTCCTTTACGCCAAACTTTTCATACACATCCTTTTTCTGCCGCAGATCATAATAGGCGTTGGATGGCGATAAAATTTCAAGCACCATGTCCGGTACCCCTCTGACTCTGTCCTTAACCATATCGGTTCTTTCGGCTGCAATATAAATCAGATCAGGCTGAAATATATTCCCGTCATCAAAATGCACATCCACAGGTGCAAACATGGTTATTCCGTTATTCTGGGCGGCATCTAAAAAATCTGATAATTGCCTGAAAATTCTGCCTAAAATGATCTGGTGTACAGGTAAAAGTGAGGGCGACATAATCAAATCATAATTAATCAACTGAAAAGGCGCACCTTCTTCCAGCAGGTCATAATCTGCCGCTGTGTACTTCTTTTTTTCATCAGTAATCAACATCAGTCAAATATAACTAATTTCGCGCCAATATGGAAAACGGAAAACCGGTAATACTGGTAGTCAATGATGATGGTATTACGGCGCCCGGCATCAAGGCGCTGATGGAGGCCATGAGCGAAATCGGCCGGGTAGTGGTGGTCGCGCCGGATAGTCCGCAGTCGGGCATGGGCCATGCCATTACCATCGGCAAACCGCTCCGGCTGGATAAGGCAGACATTTACGAGGGCTTCGAAACTTACCGCTGTTCCGGCACGCCGGTTGACTGTGTTAAGCTGGCGGTAAACACCATTTTTAAGGGGCAAAAGCCCGATCTATGCGTATCAGGCATTAATCATGGTTTAAATAACTCCATTAATATTTTGTATTCCGGCACCATGTCGGCCGCGGTGGAGGGCGCTGTGGAAAGCATTCCTTCCATCGGCTTTTCGCTGGATAATTATACCATGCAGGCGGATTTCAGCCATTGCCTGAAGTATGTAAAGGCCATTGCCCTGCAGCTGCTGCATCATCAGCTCCCGGCAGGTACGCTGCTGAACGTAAATTTTCCGGATACTGCCGACATCAAGGGCATCAAAGTATGCCGCCAGGCGGATGCCAAATGGGCGGAAGAGTTCGACAAAAGGTTGGACCCCCAAAACCGTCCCTACTACTGGCTTACGGGTAAGTTTCAGTTAAATGATAACGGCGAGGATACAGATGTATGGGCTTTGCAGCATAACTACGTATCGGTTGTGCCGGTACAATTCGACCTGACGGCGTACCGGGCCATACCTGCCCTTAACGGCTGGGATTTTAAGGTGATGTAACCAGGCAAATTAGAGGCGGCAGCACAAATGATGAGCGTATGCACAAGCTGAATAACACAGGATACGGAATACTGATTGGCCTTGTTATACCACTGATAACATGGTTTGCAGCGGCCAACCGGCTCCGGCAGCTGCCTTACCTGGGCAAGCCCGGCGTTGTTTACCTGCTGGCGGTTGCCTGCAACCTGTTTATACTGCGCTATTGCTATAAGAAGGAAGCCGACCGAACCGGAACCGGCGTGATGCTATCTACCTTTGTCTTTCTCGTATTGGCGTTCCTGTTTAAAATCAAGCATTAAACTCATGAAATATTATCTGATTGCCGGGGAGGCTTCCGGCGATTTACATGGCGCGAGCCTGATGAAGGAGCTGAAGAAAAGGGATGCCCGGGCCGAATTTCGTTTTCTGGGCGGCGATTTAATGCTGGCGCAGGGCGGTACGCTGGTAAAGCACTTCAAAGAAATGGCCTACATGGGTCTGGTAGAAGTTATAGTAAACCTGCGGGCCATATTAAGGAACATGAGCTTTGCCAGGCAGGATTTATTAAGCTGGCAGCCCGACCTGCTGATACTGATTGATTTCCCCGGCTTTAACTTAAAGATTGCCGGCTTTGCAAAGCAGCACCATATACCGGTGTATTTCTATATATCGCCCAAGGTTTGGGCCTGGAACCAGAAGCGGGTGCTCAGCATTAAAAAGGTGGTTGATCATCTTTTTTGTATTCTGCCGTTTGAGGTTGACTTTTATAAGCAGTGGGGTATGCGGGTTGATTATGTGGGCAACCCCTTGCTGGATGCTATTGCCGCATTTAAACCCAGCGACAACTTCGTGGCTGAACACGGCCTGACCGGAAAAAAAATTATTGCCCTGCTGCCCGGCAGCCGCCGGCAGGAAATAAGCCGGCTGCTGCCGGTAATGCTCCGGGCAGCTGAACAGTTGAATGGCTATCAGTTTGTAATTGCAGGCGCGCCCTCCTTTACCGCTGATTATTACAGGCAATACATGGGAGGTGCGAACCTGCCGGTTATCTTTAACGCCACTTATAATTTGCTGAGCGTTGCGCAGGCTGCGGTTGTTGCCTCGGGCACCGCCACGCTGGAAACCGCCTTGTTCAGCGTTCCGCAGGTGGTGGTTTATAAGGCCAATGCGCTCACGGTTAAGGTAGGCCGGCTGGTTATTAAGGTGAAATACCTCTCCCTGGTTAACCTGATTATGAAGGGGCTGATTGTAAGGGAGCTGATTCAGGAGGATTGTAACCCCCAAGCTGTAGCTGCCGAGGTAGATCAGTTGCTGAATAATGAGGCTTACCGGCAGCAAATGCTTGCCGGTTACCGGCAATTGCAGCAAATGATGGGCGAGCCGGGCGCATCGGCCAAAACTGCGGATTTAATTTTAAAGTACGCAAACCAGTAAAACCTTTTAAAAAGGATAGTATTGGTTTGTGAAAAATACACGGCAAGTAATTAATCTATGCAATAAAAAGCTGCGTAATATTAGCTTCGGGGTTAATAGTGCCGATAATGTTGTGGTGTATTTTCTTAATGGCTTTGATGTCCGCTTCTAAAATCTTCTTTAATTCACCATCAACGCGATTGGCAAACTTAATGATGGAAGCTGTGCGGTGCATGCTTATAATTTTTGGCTGCATTGGTTATCTGTTATTTCAGTTCTTTTTAGGTTTATCAATATGGTCTTTCTCAGTCAGGTTGTCTTTTCTGCGCCTGGCCTCATTGTATTGGCGCTGCACCTGTTCCTTATCTCTTTCATCTGATGGAGCTTCCGGATTTTGCGGGTCCTGCCATTCCTGTTTTTCTCCGCTGGTTGAATTTTTGGCTGGTATCTGCATGTCCGTAAGTTATATATTCACCGTTGCCAATTCAATGCCAAAATATGCCCTCAGAAGTTGGATTGTGCTACATTGCTGTGTATCAACCTGAAAATTCAGGTAAGCAGCAGTTGAGGCGGGTTTACCGAAACAATAATGCTTCATGCTGCTACATAAAACTATACACCTGCTGTGGCAAGCAGTAGTCAGCACCAGGGTTGAGGTTAAGATTGCCTTTTACCGTTAATGAGATGTATAAACAAGGCTGCGACCGACAGAACTATACCAATAACGCATACCCCGTTCCACTGATACTTATTCCAGAGCTGTGCTGCCAGCAGTGTGCCCAGGGAGCCGCCCGTAAAGTAAGAAACCATGTAAACCGTATTCAGCCGGTTGCGGGCTTCAGGGTTGAGCGAAAAAATAACGGCCTGATTGGCAATGTGCGTAGCCTGTACACCCATGTCGAGCACGATGATGCCTGCAACAAGCAGGATGATGCTGCGGCCCGCAAAAATAAAGATAATGAAGGAAAGTACAATCAGCAGCAGGGTATAAATAATTAACCGGCGGGAATCAACCTTATCACTTAAGCGGCCTACGGCCGATGCAGCAAGCGCGCCAAAGGCCCCTGCCAAACCAAATGCCCCTGCTTCGGCGCTGCCCATGTTGAATTGAGGCTCCCTGAGCAGAAATACCAGCGTGGCCCAAAAAGCGCTGAAGCAGGCAAAGCATAACGCCCCGCGGGCAGCCGCCAGCCTGAGTTTGGGTTCTGTTCTGATCAGGTGCAGCAGGGAGGCCATCAGGTTACCGTACGCGCCTTGATAATCGGGCTCCACCTCGGGCAGCGTTAGCCAGGTAAGCAGCCACAGGGCAGCCATCAGGCCGGCTGCAATAAAGTACATGGCCCGCCACCCCAGGTGTGCACCTAAGTAACCGCTTACCGTTCGGGATAATAAGATGCCGATCAGCAGTCCGCTCATCACAAAGCCTATTTTCCTGCCGCGTTCACCGGGGTCAGCCAGGTGGGCTGCCATAGGCACCAGTATCTGCGGAATAACAGAGGTTACGCCCACGCAAAAGCTCGCCGCCAGCAAAACAGTAATATCAGGCGCCAGGGCTGTAGCCAGCAGAGCTGCAATCACAAAGGCAAAATCAATCATGATCAGCCGCTTTCGTTTCAACATATCAGCCAGCGGGATGATGAACAGCAGCCCTGCAGCATAACCCAGCTGGGTAAACATGGAAATCTGGCCGGCTTTGCCGCTGCTGATATTAAAAGTATGCGCCATATCGCCCAGCAGGGGCTGGTTATAATAAATATTGGCAACTACAAGGCCGGTAGCAACTGTCATCATCCATAATACTACCGGTGTTAACCGGGGATGTACAGGTGCAGCCGGGGTATTTTTCATAATAGGTAATTCGGGCCGCAAATTGGTTAAAACATTTTGTTATCACACTTTGAAAAGGCAT
>CAXTAP010000035.1:0-30849 GCA_964241965.1 uncultured Mucilaginibacter sp. | reverse complement strand
ACGCAACGCGTTCATAATCAGGCAATACAATCAGGAAAAATCTGCTTAACTACGCATTTGCAATAGTTTCAGGCACAAAGCGGTTATTGTAAAATATTCATTTACAATACATTGCCAAAATCCTGTCAGCGTTCATGAACGTTCATGAACGTTCACGGGTGTTCACGCCTCTGTGAACGTGAACACCTCAGTTAACCGCATTTATCGCCGCCTTAACGTCCTCATCCCGGCTGTTCAGCAGCTGGTAATAAGCTGCATTTCCCCACTTTAAGCGGATAGCGCCGGCCTTAATAAGCAGCTTGATATACTCTGCCGAGGCGCGTATTTCCTGCGAGTCCATTTGCTTCAGGGTACGCGAGGCATACAGCAAAAAGGCGCTCAGGTCGGCATCGCTGACGCTGTACTGCGTGGCAAAGGCGCCGGCCGAGGGGTATTTGCTCAGCAGCGGCTGCAGCCGGTCTGCCGCGTAGCAGGTAAAAAGCTGGCTGCTGTTCAGCTCCTTAATCAGCGGACTGCTTACCGCCCTGTTTTCGGCAGCAAAAACATCGGGCATAATGCCGCCGCCGCTGTAAAGTTTCCTGCCGGCAGCGGTATGGTAGCCGGCGGTGGTTTTCAGCACGCTGTCGGTAAACCTGTTTTTGAGGCCGTAAAGTTCCCCGCGCTGCAGCCGTTCCTGCAGGTCATTCCGGTATTCCTCCGTTCCGTTCTTATACGATTTTTGAATGGAGCGCCCCGAAGGCGTATAGTAACGGGCTACCGTTAAGTTCACAGCCGAGCCATCACTAAACGGAAACTGCTCCTGCACCAGCCCTTTGCCAAAGGAGCGGCGGCCAACAATAACGGCCCGGTCCCAATCTTGCAGGGCGCCGGCCAGTATCTCACTGGCCGAGGCCGAGTGCTCATCAATCAATACAGCCACTCTGCCCTGCTGAAACCGGCCGGAGTCGGTAGCAAAGTAATCGGTACGGCGCTCGTGGGCGCCCCGGGTATATACAATCAGTTTATCTTTAGGCAAAAATTCATCGGCCAGGGCAGTAGCCGCATTGAGGTAGCCGCCGCCGTTGCCCCGCAGGTCAAGGATCAGCTTCTGCGCGCCCTGCGCCGTTAACTGTTTCAGGGCAGCCCTGAAATCAGCATCTGTGGTAGAGGCAAATTTGCTGATTTTGATATAGCCTACCGTTGAGGCCGGTTTATACCAGGCATCGAGGCTGCTTAACACTACGCGCCCGCGGGTGATGGTATAGTTGGTTACCTGCTTATTATTCCAGCGCAAAATGCCCAGCCGGATGCTGGTATTGGCCTGGCCCTTAAACAAAGTCCAAACACGCTCGAGCGTTAAATGGGTGCCTGCAAACGGCCTGCTGTTCACCGTAATTACCTTATCACCATTGCTGATGCCTGCCCTGGCCGCCGGGCCGCCGGGATATACTTCAGTAACAGTCAGGGTATCGCGCAGCAAAAGGTAAGCTATGCCAACGCCGTCAAAGCCGCCCTCCAGCCGGTCGTTCAGCGAGGCCGCCTGCTGGGCAGGCAGATACAGGGAATGCGGATCTAAGGTTTGCAGCATATTATCAATGGCTGCGGCCTCAATGGTATCGGTATTCACTGAATCCACATAGGTTGTTTTCAATAAGTGCAGCACCTGGTCGGCCTTGCTGTCGCCTGCCGTATAAAAATCAGCGCTGCGGCCCGAAAAGCTGCCATTGCTAATGATAATACCCATTACAACACCAAGCAGCAGCAGGATTACTGTTCTGAAAATGATGACTGCCGTGTGTTTCATAGTTAGCCCGGTAAAGGTAATCATTGCCCGTCACAGGCGGTAATTTATCCGCACACAACATTGCAGTTGCCATTATTTTACCGAATTTTGCTTAAAATAATTAACTATGATTAACACCACGGAGGCCGACTCGCCTTACCAGAACCTTGACCAGATGACGGTGGGTGAACTGATGCTGCATATAAACCGGGAGGACAAAACGGTGCCCGATGCTGTAGAAAAGGCTATTCCGCAATTAGAAAAGCTGGCTGAGGTTACGGCCGGAAAAATGAAGGCAGGTGGCCGGTTGTTTTACATTGGCGCAGGCACCAGCGGCCGGCTGGGCGTGGTGGATGCCTCCGAGTGCCCGCCAACCTACGGCGTTCCGTTTGATTGGGTAGTGGGCATTATTGCCGGCGGCGATGGCGCCATCCGCAAAGCTGTTGAATTTGCTGAGGACGATACCGGGCAGGCCTGGAAGGATTTAAGCACTTTCAATATTACCGAGAAGGATGTGCTGGTGGGCATTGCGGCATCAGGCCGTACGCCTTACGTAATTGGCGGCCTGAAGGCGGCTAATGCACATGGCCTGGTTACCGGCTGCATTGTATGTAACAGCGGCAGCCCCGTAGCTGCCGAGGCGCAGTACCCGGTAGAAGTGGTAACCGGCCCCGAATTTGTAACCGGCTCTACCCGCATGAAAGCCGGCACCGCTCAAAAGCTGGCGCTCAATATGCTGAGCACTGCCGTAATGATACAACTGGGCCGTGTAAAAGGTAATAAAATGGTAGATATGCAGTTAAGCAATAATAAGCTGATAGACCGCGGCACCCGTATGGTAATGCAGGCCACCGGGCTTGATGAGCAGGCGGCGGCGCAGTTATTGCAGCAAACCGGCAGTGTACGTAAAGCTGCAGAAGCACATGCTTTAAAATGATGTGCAGTCAGGCAAACATACTGATGTGCAGAGAAGTTGAATGAGCGGATGAAGAGCAGGATTGACAGATTAAAAGATTGCGGTAGAGAAGGGTTTAAATATGCAGTAAGAAGTTGCTCACCTGCATATTTGCGCATCCGCACAGGAATGTATGCATGAAATAGAGCCTTATTATAAATGGAGAGACGACTATATTGCCGCCGAGGACGAATACTCGCCCTTTTATGCCATGGTGTATAATGAGTTTGAGTTTGATAAGCAGATTTACAATTACCTGCTGCATCCGCAGTGGGATTCATTCGGTTCCAATACGCTGTATATCAAGGTAATCTTTGCAGATTATGATCGCGGGTACACCATCATAGAATTGATCGGGGAATGGAACGATGCTATTAATAATGACATTATGCTCATGAAGCGCGAAATACTGGAATTGATGATGGATCAGGGCATTAATAAATTTATTTTGATCGGGGAGAATATATTAAACTTTCATTCGTCGGACGACTGTTATTACGAGGAATGGTTTCAGGAGGTGGAAGATGGCTGGATAGCCGGCATCAACTTCAGGGAGCATGTTATACAGGAGTTTAAGCAAAATAACATCGACTATTATATCAACTTCGGAGGCGCGTTAGACGATTTAAGCTGGAGGGCTTTGAAACCGCTGCAAATGTTTAAGCTGGTAGAGCAGCAGCTTACACGCCGGCTTACTTGATTTAAACAAAAATGATTATATTTACTTATTAATATTTACATAAAAAATGGAAGACAAAACAACAGATTATCAATATCAAAATGTAATTCAGCTTAATGAGGCCGATAGCGCACGCCGCTTTATGGCCAGCGTATTTTTATGGATGTTTGCCGGCCTGGCTATCTCATCGGTAGTTGCTTACTTATTCACTACGCCGCAGTTATTACGCCTTTTAATTGACCCGGTAACGTTTCACAGCACAGGTTTAGGCACTATTGTGATGTTTGCGCCGTTTATTTTCGTACTGGCTATGTCATTTGGTTTAAGCCGCATGTCGCAGCCGGTACTGGCCGTGCTGTTTATCTTATTTTCGGCCTTAATGGGCGCCAGTCTAAGCTTTATTTTGCTGGCTTACACGGCAGCATCTATCCTTGGGGTATTCATCACCGCATCGGTAGTTTTCGGAATTATGGCCGTAGCAGGTTATACCACCCATACCGATTTAACCAAATTCGGCTCGCTGATGATTATGGGCCTGATCGGTTTGCTGATTGCCTCCCTGTTAAACATGTTTTTCCCAGGCCTGCATCTGGATAAAGCGATTACCTACATCGGCGTTATCGTTTTTGTGGGCTTAACCGCTTATGATGTTCAGCGCATTAAGCGTATGGGGCAAAGCATCGAAAATCAGAATCTGCCTGCCGGCAAGCTGGCTGTTATGGGTGCCTTAAGCCTTTATCTCGACTTTATCAATCTGTTTTTATTCTTGCTGCGCCTGTTCGGCCGCCGCAGATAATAAGGCATTGAGATATAAAGAAAAGCTGCTCATCAGGGCAGCTTTTTTTATGCGGAAATTTTGCAATGGCATTACACGAATACTGCCGGCCAAACTTGTATATCACTGTTAGATTTCGCATTTTTGCAGGGCTTATACAGAAAGATGGAGGGATTGGACCCTGCGAAATCTTAGCAACCTGTACTTACAAGGTGCTACATTCTACTCATAGCCAAAAACCATCAGGCTACGAGGCAGATAAGCGAAAGTCAGCAATGTGTAACAGCCCCCGACTTTTTCTGCATAAGCGTTTTAGTAGTTAGTATCAAGTATTTAGTATCGGGTATTATATCCGATGCAAATTCTTGTTACTTAATACTAATTACTTGATACTACATTAATGGATATCAGAAGAGAATTACAGAAGCGTATTTTAATTATTGACGGTGCCATGGGCACCATGATACAGCGCTACCAGTTAACTGAAGAAGATTTCAGGGGGCAGCGTTTTCAAAACCATCCCTCAGATTTGAAGGGGAATAATGACCTGCTGAACTTAACCCGCCCGGATGTAATTAAAGCTATCCATGCCGAATACCTGGATGCCGGGGCGGATATTATTGAAACCAACACCTTCAGTACGCAGCGCATTTCGCTGGCCGATTATCATATGGAGGAGCTGGCCTATGAGCTAAGCTACGAAGGTGCCCGGCTGGCCCGCGAGGCGGCTGACGAGTATAACCTGAAAACGCCCGAAAAGCCCCGTTTTGTAGCTGGCGCAGTAGGCCCTACCAACCGTACGGCTTCCCTGTCGCCCGATGTAAATGATCCTGGTTACCGGGCCGTTACCTTTGATGACCTGGCCGGAGCCTATTATGAGCAGGTGCGCGGCCTGGTGGATGGCGGTTCGGACGTATTACTGGTGGAAACCATCTTTGATACCCTGAATGCCAAGGCCGCCCTGTTTGCCATTAACCGCTATGCGGAGGAAAGTAATAAGCGCCTGCCCATCATGATATCGGGCACCATCACTGATGCCTCCGGGCGCACACTATCCGGCCAGACCGTGGAGGCTTTCTGGAATTCCATCCGCCATGCCAGCCTGCTGTCGGTAGGTTTAAACTGTGCACTGGGCGCCAGGGAAATGCGGCCGCACTTAGAGGAACTTTCTGCCAAGGCGGATGTTTACATCTCCGCATATCCCAATGCCGGTTTGCCCAATGAATTTGGCGCTTATGATGAGGCACCTCATGAAACAGCCCATTTGGTGGATGATTTTATGCAGGCCGGCCTGGTTAATATTGTAGGCGGCTGCTGCGGCACCACGCCGGAGCACATTCGCTGCATAGCCGGCAAAGCCGCCCTGCATCCGCCCCGGATTATTGCCGAGGCTGAAGATTATCTGCGCCTGAGCGGGTTGGAAGCCGTTACCGTAACCCCGGAAACCAATTTTGTAAATGTGGGTGAGCGTACCAATATTACCGGTTCCCCCAAGTTCTCTAAGCTTATACTGGCCGAGGATTATGAAGCAGCCCTTACCGTTGCCCGCCAGCAGGTAGAAGGCGGGGCCCAGGTAATTGATATTAACATGGATGAGGGCATGATTGATTCAGAAGCCGTGATGGTAAAGTTTCTGAACCTGGTGGCCTCCGAGCCGGATATTTCTAAACTACCCATCATGGTGGATTCTTCCAAATGGAGCGTTATTGAAGCCGGACTGAAGTGTTTACAGGGCAAGGGCATTGTCAACTCCATTTCATTAAAGGAGGGCGAAGACAAGTTCAGGGAGTATGCCCGCAAAATTATGAGCTACGGCGCAGCGGCTGTAGTTATGGCTTTTGATGAGCAGGGACAAGCCGACTCTTACGAGCGCCGGATCGAGATTTGTAAGCGTTCTTATCTCATTTTGGTGGATGAGCTTGGCTTTCCGCCGCAGGATATTATTTTCGACCCTAATATTCTGACCGTAGCTACCGGGCTGGAAGAGCATAACAACTATGCGGTGGACTTTATTAACGCCACCCGCTGGATTAAGAATAACCTGCCGCATGCCAAGGTAAGCGGCGGGGTAAGCAATATTTCCTTTTCCTTTCGCGGTAACAATGTGGTGCGTGAGGCTATGCACTCTGCCTTTTTGTATCATGCCATTAAGGCCGGTATGGATATGGGCATTGTGAATGCCGGTATGCTTGAGGTATATGAGGAAATACCCAAGCCTTTGCTGGAACTGGTGGAGGACGTGCTGCTGAACCGCCGCGAAGATGCCACTGAGCGCCTGGTGGAGTATGCCGATACCATTAAGAGTAAAGGCAAGGAAATTGTGCGCGACGAGGCCTGGCGTAACGAGCCGGTTGCCGGCCGGCTCTCACACGCACTGGTAAAAGGCATTGTTGAATATCTGGATGCCGATGTAGAGGAAGCCCGGCAGCAATATGCCAAACCGCTGGAAGTAATTGAAGGCCCGCTGATGGACGGGATGAATATAGTGGGCGACCTGTTTGGCTCGGGTAAGATGTTTTTGCCGCAGGTAGTTAAATCTGCCCGGGTAATGAAAAAAGCAGTAGCCTACCTGCTGCCCTTTATTGAGGAGGAAAAAAAGAATAATGTTAGCGCCGACCAGCGCAGCAACGCCGGTAAAATACTGCTGGCCACCGTAAAGGGCGATGTGCACGACATTGGAAAGAACATTGTGGGCGTAGTGCTGGCCTGCAACAATTTTGAGATTATTGACCTGGGGGTAATGGTGCCCGCCCAGCGCATTATAGAGGAAGCTAAAAAGCAGCAGGTGGACATTATCGGGCTGAGCGGCTTAATTACTCCCTCGCTTGATGAAATGGTGCATTTTGCTAAGGAAATGGAGCGTGAAGGCTTTACCATGCCGCTTATCGTGGGAGGGGCTACTACCTCGCGCATTCATGCAGCGGTTAAAATTGCGCCTAATTATTCGGGCGCTGCCATACATGTACTGGATGCCTCACGCAGCGTAACCGTATGCAGCAATTTAATGAACCGGGATAACCGGGAAGATTATATTGAAGGTATCAAAAAAGAATATGAAAAAGCCAGGGAAGCGCATCTGAACAAAAAATCGGATAAGCGATTTGTTACCATTGAAGAAGCCCGTGCACAGAGGTTCCGGCTGGAATTAAACGGGCAATTACCGCCAAAGCCAAAATTTACCGGCACTAAAGTTTTTGAAGCGTACCCTCTGGAGGATTTGCTGCCTTACATTGATTGGACACCGTTTTTCCATACCTGGGAAATGCGGGGCAGTTATCCTAAAATTTTTGGTGATAAAAATATCGGCGCTGAAGCCCGAAAGCTGTTTGATGATGCCCAGGCGCTGCTGAAACAAATAGTGAGTGAAAATTTACTGCAGGCCAATGGGGTTATTGGTTTCTGGCCGGCCAATGCAGCAGGTGATGATATTGAGCTGTATGCTGACGAGAGCCGTACGCAGCTGTTGAGCCGCATCCATACCCTGCGCCAGCAGGCCGAAAAAGTGAAGGGCGAACCCTATTATGCTTTAGCTGATTTTGTAGCGCCTAAGGAAACCGGCATTCCTGATTACTTTGGCGGGTTTGCCGTTACTACCGGTATTGGCTGTGATGAACTGGTAGCTCAATTTGAGGCCGACCATGATGATTACAACAGTATTATGGCCAAGGCCCTGGCCGATCGCCTGGCTGAAGCCTTTGCCGAAAAAATGCACGAGCTGGTGCGCCGAAACTATTGGGGCTACGCTGAAAATGAGCATCTCGATGCCCAGCAGCTTATTAAGGAAGAATACCAGGGCATCCGCCCGGCGCCGGGCTATCCGGCCTGCCCCGATCATACAGAAAAAATTACGCTGTTCGACCTGCTTAAAGCGGAGGATAATGCCCATATGTACCTCACCGAAAGCCTGGCCATGATGCCGGCTGCCTCGGTAAGCGGTTTCTACTTTGCCAATCCGCAGTCGCGCTATTTTGGCCTGGGCAAAATCAGCAAGGACCAGGTGGAGGATTACGCCTCCCGCAAGGCCCTGTCCATCGATACCATAGAACGCTGGCTGGGGCCGAATTTGAATTATCAGGTTTGAGCGGGAAGTGGCCGGTGATCAGTTTTCAGGAACCGAATTTGTATAATAATGAAATGATTTATAATAATTTAGATGCCTGGAAAGAAGCCAGATCATTGGTTAAGGCAGTTTATGAATGTACGAAACTATTTCCTAAAGAAGAAGTGTTTGGCTTGCAATCGCAAATTAGGCGCGCTGCTATTTCTGTACCTTCAAACATTGCTGAGGGATGCGGGCGAAATTATAGAAAAGATGCTTTACGTTTTTTCTACATTGCAAGAGGTTCAGTTTATGAATTAGAAACTCAAATTTACCTTTCTAATGATCTTAGCTATATTAACAATGATAGATTAGAAAGATTACTAAACCAAGTAAAACAGGTCAGAAAATTACTCAGTGGCTTAATCAACTATTATAAAATTCAAATTGAAAATCAATCTGATCACTCGTCACACGACCCCGAACACTAAATAAATGAAAATAACTGAACATATCAATAATGCCGGCGGAAAACCTTTATTCTCGTTTGAGCTTTTGCCGCCTGTGAAGGGGCAGAGCCTGCAGGGAATTTATAATGCCATTGATCCGCTGATGGAATTTAATCCGCCTTTTATTGATGTAACCTCCTCACGCGAGGATCATATGTATAAAGAGCATGCCAGCGGTTTGCTGGAAAAAGTCACCTACCGCAAGCGCCCCGGCACTGTAGCAGTTTGCGCAGCCATCATGAACCGTTATAAGGTAGATGCCGTGCCGCACTTAATTTGCGGCGGCTTTACCAAGGAAGAAACAGAATATGCCCTGATCGATTTGCAGTTTTTAGGTATTGATAATGTACTGGCCCTGCGCGGCGATGCCCGCAAGGGCGATCCCGGCTTTGTGCCCACGCCGGGCGGCCATGCCTATGCCGTTGAACTGCAGCAGCAGATTGTTAATATGAACAAGGGCATTTACCTGCACGAATATCAGGATACTTCCTATAAAACGGATTTCTGCATCGGGATAGCCGCCTACCCCGAAAAGCATTTTGAATCGCCAAACCTGAAGACGGATTTCAACCACCTTAAAAATAAAATCAACACCGGGGCCGATTTTATGGTGACCCAGATGTTTTTTGATGTGAATAAATACAAGGAGTTTGTAACCCAGTGCCGGGAGCATGGCATCAACGTTCCCATCATTCCGGGTTTAAAGCCCATTACCTCTGCCAAACAGCTCATCAACCTGCCTAAAATATTTCATATTGATATTCCTGAAGATTTAAGTGATGCGGTGCAGGCCTGCAAAAATGATAAGGAAGTAAAGGAGGTGGGCATTGAGTGGATGATACAGCAATGCAAGGACCTGGTTGATTTTGGCGTACCGGTACTTCATTTTTATACTATGGGCAATGCCGAGCCAACCAAACGGATTGCACAGGCAATATTTTAAATAAAACAAAAAGCATTGTCGTGCTGAGCAGTAGCGAAAACCTGTAAGGTGTTATGCTTACGTACAGTTTTTTCTAATCATCAGAACGATGCAAGATCAATGGTCAGCTACTAAGCAAATACTTTTTAAATACATCAAAATCATTTTCCATATTCACGGCCATCCGTTTTCTGTTCTTTAACTCCTCTACCTGTGCCGGGATAACCATTCGCTGCCTGACTTCTTCGGGAAACACCTCCGGAAACTTGCAGGGATGGGCGGTTGAAAGGAATATACCTGCTGTATCTTGAAGATCAGGTTGCTCCTGCTGCCAGTTTTTCAAAGCCTGCCAGGCAATAGCGGTATGCGGGCAGGCAATGTAGTTATCATTATGATGTAGTTGCTCAATAGCCTGCCGGGTTTGTTCGTCTGTATAGCTGCACCCTGTAATCAGTTCCTTAATTTTAGCGGCATCGGCTTTAAACAATTCAGTGATGCGTACCCAATTGCTGGGGTTGCCCACATCCATAGCGTTGGATAAAGTTTGCACCGATGGCTTGGGCTGATAGCTGCCGGTTCTTAAATATTGCGGAACAGTATCATTAGCGTTGGTAGCCGCAATAAACTGCCGTACCGGCAAGCCCATCTTCCAGGCTAATAAACCGGCGCCTATATTGCCAAAGTTTCCGCTGGGTACAGCAAACACCGGTTTTTTGCCGCCTTGCCTCAAAAGCTGCGCATAGGCATGAAAATAATAAAAGGTTTGCGGAATGAGCCGGGCAATGTTGATTGAATTGGCTGAAGTAAGCCGGAATTCCCTGTTCAGATCCTCATCTGTAAATGCCTGTTTTACCAGGGTCTGGCAATCATCAAAAGTGCCGTTAACTTCTACAGCCCTGATGTTCTGGCCATTGGTAGTTAGCTGGAGTTCCTGTATATCACTCACCTTGCCTTTAGGGTATAAAATGGTTACCCGGGTATCGGGTACGCCTAAAAAGCCCAGAGCCACAGCGCCGCCGGTATCGCCGGAGGTAGCAACCAGTACATCCAGCTGCCGCTCGCCGGGCTGTAAAAAGTAGCTCATAATCCTGCTCATGAAACGGGCGCCAAAATCCTTAAAAGCAAGGGAAGGGCCATGAAACAACTCTAAAACATAAACATTGGGTTCTAACTGCACCAGCGGCGCTTCAAAATTGATGGCATCGTTAATAATGGCCCTTAAATCTTCCGCAGGTATAGCCTCCTGTAACAAATGGTGCGCTACCTCAAAAGCAATTTCGGGCAGACTGTATCCGGGTAGCTGCCGGAAAAAAGTTTCGGGCAGGGGATTAATCTCTAAAGGCATGTATAAGCCTTTGTCCTGCGGCAGGCTGTTAAATATGGCTTCCTTAAAGGCAACCTGCTGCCGGGCAGCATCATTGGTACTGTAAAGTTTCAAGGTAATTACTGTTAATTTATCAATCAAGCACTTTAGGGCCGGCTGCATTCACCGGCGATACATAGGCCTGAGAGGGTATTTTAATTTGGGTTAAATGGTGCTGTAACTGCCCGGTAATCTTCTTGGCTGCATCTTCGCCCTTGGCTAAGGCAAACACAGACGGCCCTGAGCCTGATATACCAAAACCAACTGCGCCGGCGGCCATCGCCAGCTCGCGCAGCCGGTAAAAATCGGGGATGAGCATAGAGCGCACCGGCTCTACCAGAATATCCTGCATGCTGCGGCCTATCAGGTCAATATCCTGCATAAACAGGCCGCTTACCAGCCCGGCAATGTTGCCCCACTGCGTTACGGCATCCTTCAGCAATATTTTACTGCGGATAATCTGCCGGGCCTCCCGGGTAGGCACATCCACCTCAGGGAAAACGATGGCACAATACAAGCCGGGCGGGTGCGGCAGCCGGATTACCTCCAGCGGCTCGTAGCTGCGTACCAGTATAAAGCCGCCCAGCAAGGCCGGTGCAACATTATCGGCGTGGCCGTGTCCGCAGGCCATTTCCTCTCCTTTCATGGCAAAGGGCAGTAAGTCCATCAGGCTGCTTTCATCGCCCAGCAGGGTTTTGGCAGCAAACAGGCCCGCCACGGTACTTGCCGAGCTTGATCCCAGGCCGCTGCCTATCGGCATTCTTTTATGCAGCTCAATATCCAGCCCTAAATCCGGCCGGCCGATATGGTGCAGGTAATGCTGTACGCTTACGCTGACTGTATTTCTGGCAGCATCGAGCGGCAGGCGGCCGGCATCGCCGGTAATCTTACTGATTGTGATGCCCGGCTTGCCTTTGAGGCGCATAATTACTTCATCGCCCGGCTCGTTTACGGCAAACCCGAGCACATCGAACCCGCAAACAACGTTGGCCACAGTAGCCGGTGCAAAAACGCGTACAGAGCCGCCTTTATTGCCTAATAAGGAAGCAGCAGCCTGCAGGTTTTGAAGCGGCTTTATTAAACCTGAGCTACCTTCATCCATGATATTTCAGTTCCATTTTAATTTTTGTTTGTTAATTTCTGGCTGCTTCTGTCTTAATTTGCGCCTACGTTAATTAAGTCGGCAAATACGCCTGCGGCAGTAACTTCGGCTCCCGCACCAGGGCCTTTAACCACCATAGGGCGCTCGCGGTAACGGTCGGTGGTAAAGGCAATCACGTTATCCGCACCCGACATCATGTAGAAAGGATGCTGGTCGTCCACCATCTGCAAACTGATTACTGCCTTGCCATCCTCCAGTTTGCCAATGTAGCGCAACACCTTGTTACTGCTTTCGGCCTGCTGTTTCAAATCATTGAAAAAGGCATCCTCCGTTTGTAGTGAAGTGTAAAAATCGCTCACTGTTTGTGCATTTAAACTGGCCTGCGGCAGGATGTTTTCCAGCTGAATGTCCTCCGCCTCCATCTGGTAACCGGCATCGCGGGCTAAAATGAGCATCTTGCGCATAAAATCGGTTCCCCGCAAATCATCGCGCGGGTCAGGTTCGGTATAACCCTTCTCCTGTGCCATTTTTACCACATCATGAAAGTTGGCATCGCCTTTATAATTATTAAAGATAAAGGAAATGGTGCCTGACAGGATAGCCTCCATACGCTGTACCCTGTCGCCGCTGATCATTAAATCCTTCAGGGTGCGGATGATAGGCAGGCCGGCGCCTACATTGGTTTCATAAAAAAAATCTACCCCATGCTGTATAGCCTGTCTGTGGAAGTTGTTATACTGGCTGTAAGCAGCCGAATTGCCCAGTTTGTTACAGGTTACCACCGATATACTGGCCTTAAAGGCTTCCTCATAATACTGAACGGGTGCCGGGCTGGCTGTATTATCTACAAATACACAATTGGGCAGGTTCATCTGCTTCATTTGCTGCACAAATTCCTTCAGGTTAGCCGGGCAGCCGTTATGGTCCAGCTGTTCCTGCCAGTCATCCAGCGAAATGCCCTCTGCATCCAGCAGCATTTTGCGGGTGTTGCTGATGCCGGCAATCTTTACCTGTATCTTATTGTTCTCTTCCAGGTAGGCCCGGTGCTCATGCAGTTGCTTGAGCAGTGTTTTGCCTATATTGCCTGTACCCAGGCAAAACACATTCAGGGTTTTATTCAGATTGGTAAAAAAGGCTTCGTGTATTACGTTTACCGCTTTGGCCAGATCGCTTTCATTGATTACTACCGAAACGTTATACTCTGATGAGCCTTGCGCAATGGCCCGCACATTGATGCCGTTGCGCCCCAGTGCATGAAACAGCTTGCCCGACATGCCCGGGGTTTGCTTCATGTTTTCGCCCACGATGGCTAAGATGGACAGGCTGCTCTCGATTACCGGAGTTTCCAGTTTCTGAGCTATCAATTCCAGTTCAAACTCCTGTTCAATGAGCAGGCGGGCCTTGTCCGCCTCCGCCGGGCTGATGGCAAACGTAATGCTATGCTCGGAGGACGACTGGGTAATCAGAATTACGTTGATCTGCTCGCGCGAAAGCAATGAGAACAGCCGCCCGCTGAAACCGGCCTTGCCTACCATACCGCTGCCCTGTATATTGATAATACTTACCTTATTTATAGAAGATATGCCCTTAATAGGCAATGCTGATGCCTGGCAATGGTGCTGTATCACGGTGCCTGCAAAGCCCGGCTCAAAGGTGTTTTTAATAACAATGGGTATCTGCCTTAAAAAAGCCGGTATCATGGTAGGCGGGTAAATCACCTTAGCTCCGAAGTAAGATAGCTCCATCGCTTCGGTATAAGTAAGCTCCGGCAGCGGGAAGGCTTTTTTCACAATGCGCGGGTCGGCGGTCATCATGCCGTTTACATCAGTCCATATCTGTATCTCTTCCGCATTCAGGGCTGCGGCAAATAAAGCGGCTGTATAATCGCTTCCGCCGCGGCCCAGCGTGGTTACCTGCCCGGCATCGTTGCCGGCAATAAAGCCGGTTACTATCAGTAAATTATTTCGATGCGTATGATAATAACTTTTAATCAGCAGTTCAGTTAATTCCGTATTTACTTTAGCCTGGCCGAAAGCGCTGTCGGTTTTAATCAGCTCGCTGGCATCAGTAAATAAAATATGATCAAAATACTGCGCTGCAATTCTGGCAATCATGAAGGCTGAGCAGCGTTCGCCATAACTCAATATGAGGTCTTTGGTTTTTGGGGTAAGCTCCCTGAGCGTATAAACGCCCTGCAGTAAATCCTCCAGTTCATTAAAGTAAATTTTAAGCCGGGTAAACACAGGGTTCTGCTGCTGAATGTCCAGCAGGGCTTTAATTACATCAAAGTGGCGGTTTTGCAGGTTGGTCAGGTGATGGGCAAAGTCCCGGCCCTGTGCAGCATCCTCAGCCATGGTTTGCAGCAAATTGGTTACGCCGCTCATGGCCGATACCACCACAACCGGCAGCGGCGGTTGCTGCTGCTTTAAAATATCAATTACCATGGCAATGCTTTCAATGCTGCCTACCGAGGTGCCGCCAAATTTCAGAACTTTCATGAGGTGTTATCATTAAAACAAAAGCGCCTTCCCCTGTTGCTGGAGGAAGGCGCTTTAATGGTTTCTTATTTTGTTATACCATAACCCTATCTTCCTCCGGATCGGGGCCCGGTGGTAATTATCATAGTAATCATGGTGCAGTTAATAATCATGTTTTCAGTTGCTTGCAGCAACGGCAGTAAATTAAGGGCTTATTTTTTAAAAATACAAGCATTAAATTAATTTTATAACACAGCCCTTTAAGGCAATTTGTAATTTTGCCGCGATATGCAGGGAATAGTTACAAAATCAACCGGAAGCTGGTACCAGGTGCAAACGCCCGGCGGCAAAAAATACGACTGCCGCATCAAAGGGAAGTTCCGCATCAAGGGCCTGACGACTACCAACCCCGTAGCCGTTGGCGACAAGGTTGATTTTGACTTGGAGCCCGACCAGCAAACAGGCGTAATTACCAAACTGACGGAGCGTAGAAATTACATCATCCGCAAATCTATTAACCTCTCGAAACAGGCGCAGATTATTGCAGCCAACCTCGACCAGGCTTTTTTAGTGGTTACACTGGCCTCGCCCCGCACTTCGGCAGGATTTATTGACCGCTTTCTGGTTACGGCCGAGGCTTACGATATTCCGGCGAGGCTGATTTTTAACAAGCTCGATTTATTCAGCGAGGAGGGTTTGGAAATATTAGCCGCCTATAAACAGATTTACGAAAATATTGGTTACCCCTGTTATGAAGTTTCTGCCTTGCAGGGCACCAACATTCAGCAGCTGAAGGCAGTGCTGGCAGATAAAACCACCTTGCTGTCGGGCCATTCCGGTGTGGGCAAATCAAGCCTGATGAATGCCTTGCTGCCCGATTTGGATTTACGCACCACTGAAATATCCGAATGGAGCGACAAGGGGATGCATACTACCACCTTTGCCGAAATGTATGAATTGCCTTACGGCGGTTTTATTATTGATACGCCCGGCATACGGGAGCTGGGTATCATTGATATTGAGCCGCAGGTACTGGGGCATTTTTTTCCGGAGATGCGCTCGCGGATGCACGATTGCCGGTTTAACAACTGCCGCCATATTAATGAGCCGGGCTGTGCCGTGTTAGCCGCACTGGAAAACGGTGAGATTGAATCCTCACGCTATGAAAGTTACCTGAGCATTTACCATGGTAATGATACAAGGGCTTAACTGTTTTATCGTTATCATGATATAATACAATAACATCAATATAGTTAATGAGAGCCGTTATTCAGCGTGTTACCAGCGCCAGCTGTACTGTTGACCAGCAAGTAACCGGGCAGATTGATGCCGGGTTTTTAATATTGTTAGGCATTGAGCACGAAGATGCACCGGAAGATGCCGACTGGCTGGCCCAAAAAATTACAGGCATGCGCATTTTTGGTGATGAAAACGGCCTGATGAACAAAGCTTTGGCTGATGTTGGCGGGCGCATTCTGCTCATTTCGCAGTTTACTTTGTTTGCGCAAACCAAAAAGGGAAACCGGCCTTCGTTTATCCGGGCCGCCAGGCCGGAAACAGCGATCCCTTTGTATGAGTACCTGATTAAAAAGCTGAATGAGCTAACCGGGCGGCCAACCCAAACCGGCATATTCGGCGCCGATATGAAGATCAGCCTGGTTAATGATGGCCCGGTAACTATCGTGATTGACACAAGAAACCGCGAGTAAGTTGTAGAATGCTCGATAAATCAGCGGCTGCTTCAGGCTATACCTGATGGTAATACGCTAATTATAAAAACCGGCATTAAACTGCTGATATCCGGCCTCTTCGTACAAACCTTTTCATTCCTGCTTGTTTTATTTATATGAAAATATTACTGGCCGGCGCTAATGGTTATATCGGGACAAGGCTCATCCCGGTTTTGCTGGACAAGGGTTATGAGGTGGTATGCCTGGTAAGGGATAAGCGCCGTTTTCATGAAAGCAGTGAATACAGCAGCCGTGTTACGCTGATTACCGGTGATTTGCTGATAAAAAGCACTATGGAACCCTTTCCTGCAAATATTGATGCAGCCTATTATCTTGTGCATTCCATGTCGCAGTCCAGCAACTTTGCCAATCTGGAAGAGCAATCGGCACAAAATTTTTTAGATTTTCTGAATAAAACGGATTGTAAGCAGATTATATATCTGAGCGGTATTACCAACGATCATAACCTGTCGGAGCATTTGCGCTCCCGCCGCCATGTAGAGGAGGTACTGTGTACAGGTAAGGCAGCCTTAACGGTATTGCGGGCAGCCATTATCATCGGCTCGGGCAGCGCCTCGTTTGAAATTATCAGGGATCTGACAGAGAAGCTGCCGCTGATGACTGTACCGCGCTGGGTAAATACCCGGTGCCAGCCCATTGCCATACGCGATGTACTGTTTTACCTTGAAAACGTACTGCTCAATGAAAAAACATTTAATCATACTTATGATATCGGCGGGCCGGACATTTTGTCCTTCAAGCAAATGATGCTTACCTATGCCGAGGTGCGCGGGTTAAAGCGCTACATGATCACGCTGCCTTTCCTGTCGCCCAAAATATCTTCCTACTGGTTGTATTTTGTAACCTCAACCAGCTACTCGCTGGCTAAAAGCTTGGTTGACAGTATGAAGAATGAAACCATCTGCCATGAACATGCCATCAACGACATCATCCCGCATCAGTGTTTAACCTATAAAGAAGCGCTGGAACTGGCTTTTATTAAGGTGGAGCAAAACTCTATTCCCTCAAGCTGGAAGGATGCCATTAACATCGGGTATTTAAACCCTGCATTTATGGATCGGGTTAAGGTGCCCCAGCATGGTACGCAGGAGTACAAGGTGAAAATGGCCTTTAAGGAGGATACCGTCAAGGTGCTCAGCAATATCTGGTCAATTGGCGGCAAGCGGGGCTGGTATTACTGGAACTGGATATGGAATCTTCGGGGTTTTTTGGATAAGCTGGTAGGCGGCGTAGGCGTAAGGCGAGGCCGCACCAACAATGCCCACATTTCGGCTGGCGACGCTATTGACTTTTGGCGGGTATTATTAGCCGATAAGGTTAACAAGCGGCTGCTGCTGTATGCCGAAATGAAACTGCCGGGCGAGGCCTGGCTCGAATTTAAAATTGTAGAGCGGCAGGGGCAAAAGTTTCTGAGCCAGATAGCCACCTTCAGGCCCAACGGGCTGTGGGGCAGGCTGTACTGGGCAGCCATGTTTCCATTCCATATTTTTATATTCAATGGCATGGCCCGCGAAATTATCAATTACAACCCTACACCGCTTTTAAACAAGGCAACTGCTTAAACCTTTAACCGGCCGCCGCTATATCATCAAATTATCATAAATAAACCTGCGGGGAACTTTCCGTGCTTTTCCGGGTAACATTTGCCGGGGCAGGCAGTCAGAGTAGTATAAAACTGTATAATATCAGGTGGATAACATTTTAAAAGTTGCCGGTTTAGGCAAAACATATCAGAGTGCAGGCAGTATATTGACTGTGCTCAACGACATTAATTTTTCGGTAGCCGCAGGGTCAACCAATGCTATTGTGGGCCCTTCGGGCAGCGGCAAAACTACACTGCTGGGCCTGTGCGCCGGGCTCGACCGGTCTTCCGCCGGTATGGTGGAGCTGAGCGGCATTGATTTAGGACGGCTAAGTGAAGATAAGCGTGCACAGGTGCGTAACCAGTATATAGGGTTTATTTTTCAAAATTTTCAGTTGCTGCCAACGCTTACCGCGCTGGAAAACGTGATGGTGCCCTTAGAACTGCGAGGCGAAAAAAATATAAAGAGCCGCTCGCTTGATTTGCTCGATAAGGTTGGCCTGGCCAGCAGGAGCCATCATTACCCGGCGCAGCTTTCGGGCGGCGAGCAGCAGCGAGTATCACTGGCGCGGGCTTTCAGCAATCAGCCTAAAATTCTGTTTGCCGATGAACCTACCGGTAACCTTGATGCTGAGACCAGCGAAAAGGTAATAAAGCTGATATTTGACCTGAACCGCGAGGCCGGCACTACCCTCGTAGTGGTAACGCATGATTTGGAACTGGCCGCTAAAACGCAGCGCATTATCCGGATTAAGGGCGGCAAACTGATAGCGGACGAGAAAACTACCGCCAATGCCTGAGCCGATTATACCTTCGCAAAAATTGAGTACAGGCTGGCTCTTTGAAATGGCCTGGCGGGATAGCCGCAAAAACCGTTCGCGGCTGTTCCTGTTTATTTCCTCTATTATATTCGGTATTGCGGCGCTGGTTGCTATTTACACTTTTGGCTACAATGTAAAGCAGGATGTGGACGACCAGGCAGCTACGCTGATAGGGGCCGATTTATCCATCTCCTCCAACAAGCCGGTAGATGCAAAGGTGCTGCCAATGCTTAATTCATTAGGAGATAAGCGTTCACAGGAGCGCAGCTTTGCTTCCATGGTATATTTTCCGAAGGGAAAAGGGACGCGGCTGGTGCAGATACGTGCCCTGCAGGGCGATTTTCCTTATTATGGAAACCTGGAAACTATACCTGCCGCTGCAGGGGCCGGGTTTAAAAACGGCAAAAAAGCACTGGTTGACCAGACACTGATGCTGCAATTCAACGCCAGGGTGAATGATTCCATTAAGGTGGGCAATATTACGTTCCTGATAGCAGGAATATTGAACAAAGCGCCCGGACAAACCGGCATCTCTGCCGGTATAGCGCCCATTGTATATATCCCGCTGCAGTACCTGGATAAAACCGGGCTGCTCGAAAAGGGCAGCCGCATCACCTCGACTTACTATTATAAATACAGCCGCCAGGTAAATGTTACCCGATTGGTAAAGGGTTTGGAGCCTAAACTGGAAAAGGCCGGGCTTAATTATGATACGATTGATACCCGTAAGGAAAACACCGGCCGCAGTTTTGAGGACTTAACTAAATTTTTATCGCTGGTTGGTTTTATTGCATTGCTGTTGGGCTGCGTAGGTGTAGCCAGCGCTATCCACATCTACATCCGCGAAAAAATACCTTCTATTGCCATTATGCGCTGCCTGGGTGTGCGTGCCGGGCAGGCTTTTGTTATTTATCTGATACAAATTGTCGGCATTGGGTTGTTAGGCTCTGTTATAGGAGCCGCATTAGGCACGCTGATACAGCACCTGCTGCCTTTGGTATTTAAGGATTTTTTGCCGATTACCGTATCTACCGCTATTTCATGGGCGGCTGTAGGGCAGGGCATTTTATTAGGCGTAATCATTTCTGTTTTGTTTGCGCTGCTGCCCTTAATTGCCATCCGCAACATATCGCCGCTGAATACGCTCCGGCTATCCTACGAAAATATAAACCTCCTGGCAGATCCGCTGCGCTGGCTGGTATATGCGCTCATTGTAAGTTTTATTGTGCTGTTCACCTATTTCCAGCTCAACAACTGGCTCGGAAGCGTATTATTTACCGTTGGTATATTAATTGCCTTCCTGCTGTTAACGCTTATAGCCCGGGCGCTCATGAAACTGGCCCAATGGCTTATATCAGGTTCCTGGAGTTATTTGTGGCGCCAGGGGTTTGCCAATCTGTACCGGCCCAATAACCAAACCATTATTTTAATTGTTTCTATCGGCCTGAGCACTACTTTTATTGGCACCTTGTTTTTTATACAAAGTATGCTGGTAAAGCAGGTAAGCCTTTCGGCCGGCGCCAATAGCGCCAACATGATTTTGTTTGATATACAAACCAGTCAGAAAAAGCCGCTGGGCATACTAACCGCCCGCTATCGTTTACCTGTATTGCAGCAGGTGCCGGTAGTAACCATGCGGCTCGATCAGGTCAACGGCAAAACCGCTGCAGATATTAAGAAGGATACTGCCTACCGGGTTTCGGCCCGGGTGTTTGCCAATGAGCTTCGGGCCACTTACCGCGATACGCTCATTCCGACAGAAAAAATTACTGCCGGCGAGTGGAAAGGCAGGGCGGTTGCCGGGGCAGCAGTACCTGTATCGGTAGAGGATAAGTTCGCCAAACGCAATCACTTGCAGGTGGGCGACAAGTTGCTGTTCAATGTACAGGGCTCGCCGGTGCAGGCTGTTATTGCCAGTACCCGTTCTGTAAACTGGAGCAAGATGCAAACCAACTTCTTGATTGTCTTCCCTACCGGAATATTAGAGGATGCACCGCAGTTTTTTGCTATGCTTACGCATACCCCCTCTAAACAGGCTTCGGCAGCCTACCAGCAGGCCGTAGTAAAGCAATTCCCCAATGTTTCAATGATTGATCTGGGCCAGATTTTAACCGTGCTGGATGATTTACTGGATAAGTTAGGCGACATTATCAAGTTTATGGGAGGCTTCAGCATCATTACAGGTATCGTAGTACTGATCGCTTCGGTACGCATCAGTAAGTATCAGCGGATACAGGAAAGCGTGTTGCTGCGTACCATGGGGGCCAGCCGCAGGCAGATATTAACCATTAGTGCTCTGGAGTATTTCTTTCTGGGCGCCTTATCGGCACTGACGGGTACGCTGATTGCCTTTGCAGGCAGCTACCTGCTGGCTAAGTATAGCTTTGAAATCCCGTTCCGGGCAGATCTGGGGCCTGCTGCCGGCATATTTGCCGCCATCAGCCTGCTTACTGTTGTTATCGGGCTGCTCAACAGCCGGGGAATTTTAAACCGGCCGCCTTTGGAAATTTTGAGGGGAGACGGATAATTGACTAATTTGCACCTTATGAATTGTTCAAAATACTTTTGTGGTATAATGCTGGCCGCACTGGCGGGCTGCGGCGGCAAAAAACCTGGCAGCACCACCGTAACGGACAGTACCGCAAGCACAGTTACACAAACATCGGCCACCTCAGCGGCTGGTAAAACCATTCTGTTTTTTGGCAACAGCCTTACTGCGGGGTATGGGCTGGATGACCCCGCCCAGGCATTTCCGGGTGTAATCAAGGCAAAAATTGACTCCTTAAAATTGCCTTATGCGGTAATAAATGCTGGTGTCAGCGGTGAAACTTCAGCAGGCGGCCTGAGCCGGATTGACTGGACGTTAAAGCAGAAGGTGGACCTGTTTTTATTAGAACTGGGCGCTAACGATGGGCTGCGCGGCAATTCAGTATCGCAAACTATTAATAATCTGCAGGGTATTATTGATAAGGTAAAGGCTAAATATCCTAAAGCAAAAATTATTTTGCTGGGTATGCAGGTGCCGCCCAGCATGGGCACTGCATATACGCACGATTTTAAAAAGATGTTTCCTGATCTGGCAGCCAGGAACCACATTCAACTGGTGCCTTTCCTGCTGGATGGCGTAGGCGGCAACCCCAAACTTAACCAGGCCGATGGCATACACCCTACGGCAGCAGGCGCTAAAATACTGGCAGCCAACGTTTGGAAGGTTCTACAGCCCGATTTATAACTTAGATAGTATTGTTACATAGCTGCTTAAGCTGATTGTGATTGAAAATCTATTAATTTGCACCCATAGACAAGCTGTTTAAAAAACTATGCATCATGTAGTTTCGGTTCATAACCGGAAAGACATGAAATTATTTACAATTAACAGCTTGTAAATCAGAGTTATAAAATTTAACTGTTCATGAATAAATATTTAGTACCGGTACTGCTGCTTGCTGCCGGCCTGCAGGCCAAAGCACAGCAAGCCCAAGTTTTAACTGATCAGGACTATACCCGTGCCGAGAGTTTTTTGGGTTATGGCACAGCGCCGCTGGTTGATCATGGCGCTGTAACGCCCAACTGGCTGCCCGGCGATAAATTCTGGTACCGCACCTTAACCGCACAGGGCAGCGAATTTATACTGGTTGACCCGGCCAGGGGCAGCCGCCAGCCGGTTTTTGACCATCAAAAGCTGGCTGCAGCGCTTTCAGCAGCCACGGGATCGGCTTATCAGGCAGCGATGCTGCCTTTCCAGACCATCAATTTTTCTGCAGATGGCAAATCTGTTATATTCAGGGCCAGCAACAAGCAATGGCGCTATACTCTGCAAAGCGCTAACCTTGCCCTGGACAGTACCCAGATACAGCCCAACCGTATGGGTAACGGCGGCATATTCAGAAGGCGCAATGCCAGTAATGAAGTGCTTTCGCCCGATGGAAAGCTATCTGCCTATATTAAGGATTATAATTTATGGGTACGAAATGTAGCCAGCGGAAAGCAAACTCAGCTGACTACGGATGGCATCAAAGATTTTGGCTATGCTACTGACAATGCCGGCTGGAAACACAGCGATGCAGCCATCCTGCGCTGGTCGCCCGATTCTAAAAAGATAGCGACCTTTAAACAAGACCAGCGCAATGCAGGCAATATGTACCTCGTAACTACCAATGTAGGGCACCCGACATTGGAAAGCTGGAAATACCCGCTGCCGGGTGATAAGGAAATTGCCATGATACACCGGGTAATTATTAATGTAGATAATCCAAAGGTGATTATGCTGCAGGTGCCGCCCGATCCGCACCGGGCTACGCTGAGTGATGATATATCGAGCAGCGGCACCTTTGATGATGTGGACTGGAATGCTGATGCTTCGCAATTAGCCTTTGTATCTACCTCTCGCGATCATAAGCAGGAAAAATTACGTATTGCCAACGCAGCTACCGGTGCTGTGCGTGAAGTGTTTGAGGAAACTGTGCCCACCCAGTATGAATCGGGGCAGGGCGCCATCAACTGGCGGTATCTGGCTAAAAGCAATGAGATTATCTGGTTCTCGGAACGCGACAACTGGGGGCACTTATATTTATATAATGCCGCCACCGGTAAGCTTAAAAATCAAATAACCAAAGGCGATTTCACTGTAACGCAGCTGCTGAAAGTTGATGAGCAGAACAGAACACTTTATTTTATTGCCGATGGCAGGGAAAAGGAAAACCCTTACTTCAGCCAGTTGTGTAAAATAGGGTTCGATGGTAAGCACTTTGCGGTGCTTACGCCCGAAACAGGCAATCATCAGGTAACCTTATCGCCTGCCGGCAATTATTTTATAGATAGTTACTCACAGCCGGATGTGCCTGCAATAACTTTGCTGCGTAATCTGAATGGCAGGCAGGTAACTGCGCTTGAGAAAACAGACGTATCGCGCCTGGCGGCCACAGGCTGGAAAGCGCCTGTGCCTGTTACCGTAAAGGCACATGATGGCAAGACAGACCTATACGGCCTGATGTTTGTGCCCACGCAGGCTGACCCGCAAAAAAAGTATCCGGTTATTGATTATATTTATCCCGGTCCCCAGGGCGGCAGTGTAGGCAGCTGGTCATTCGCGGCTTCGCGGGGCGATAACCAGGCGCTTGCCGAACTGGGCTTTGTGGTCGTGGTGTTAGAGGGTTCATCCAACCCGCTCCGTTCTAAAAGCTTCCATGATATGAGCTATGGCAATATGTCACAGAATACCCTGCCCGACCAGGTAACGGGTATTCGTCAGCTGGCACAGAAATACGGTTATCTGGATACCAGCCGGGTAGGCATCTGGGGCCATTCAGGCGGCGGCTTTGCCACAGCAACGGCCATGTTCCGGTATCCTGATTTCTTCAAGGTAGGTATTTCTGAATCAGGAAACCATGATAACCGTAACTATGAGGACGATTGGGGTGAGCGATATGATGGCCTAGTTACCGCTTCGGATTATGACGCGCATGCCAATGAAAACTATGCTAAAAACCTGAAAGGTAAACTTATGCTGGCGCATGGTTTAATGGATGACAATGTACCGCCATCAAATACCCTGCTGGTGGTGGAAGCCTTGGAAAAGGCCAACAAGGACTATGACCTGGTTGTGTTTCCGAACAGCGCTCATGGTTACGGCAGTTATTCCTCTTACATGATGCGCCGCCGCTGGGATTATTTTGTGCGTAACCTGCTGGGCGCCACCCCGCCGCACGAGTACACGCTGCAAACCAAACCCGATCCGCGCAATGCAGGCAGGTAAGCGGCTTATATAATGTTCGCTATTAAAAAGCCTCCTTAAAACTTTCGAAAAGTTTTAAGGAGGCTTTTTATTTTTAAAAGGTATTTTAATCCGGCCCTTTTAAGCATTGCTGACCGGCTAAGCTTTACTGCGATAAAGTTTTGAACCACGACAGGGCATCTACCATCATGGGAGCAACGCTGGTAGCGTGTGTGCCGCCCGGAACCGGGATTAGGGTAAGATTGGCCGACCCTGCCGCAATAAATTTAGCATAGGTAGTTTGCGACGTTTCAAAAAATACATCAGCATCGGCCGTGCCATGGTAAAGCCTTGTGGGGCTAACCGGGTGCCAGCCCGGAAAACTGTTGGCCGCTACCTGCGCCTTAAAAACAGGTTCCGCTGCAGCGGTAGTTAAACTGCTGTAAAATGTGGGATTAAAGAGTTTGGTAAGCGAAGTGGTTAAAGCGCTGTCAATCTGGGTACTGTTCTTGCTGCCGTCAAGCAATGCCGGAATACCGGCTGCATACGGCGGATTAAAAAAATCGGTCAGCGGCCTGTTATAGTTATAGGTGGTGTTATAAGCCTGTATAAACAAGGCAAAAAAGGAAGGATCAACATAAGTGGGTACCGTACCTACTTTGGCCAGCATACCGGTAATATCATATCCCCCGGCTCCTTCGGCAGCGGCAGTGAGGGTTAAGTTGTGCGCCGTATTGGTTTCCACCTCCTTTTGTGCTGCCATAGTTACATACCCACCTTCAGAGTAGCCTACCAGGAATAGCTTGCTGCTCACAGCCACGCTCTGCGTCTTCAAATAATATTTGGCAGCTACCAGCATATCAGCAACGGCCAGCCCGGAACTTTGCATATCATAGTAAGGATGCACAATATCCTTTGATACGCCGTAGCCAATAAAATCAGGTATAACGGTAATAAAACCGGCGGAGGCAAATAATTCAAAGCCTGTAAATGCATTGGGAAAATTGGAGGGTGCATCTGCATCGCTGAACATGGTGCCATGCTGTGCGCTGAGTAATGCAGGCGTAGTGGTCATTCCTTTCGGAATGCATAATAAACCGGAGGCGTTTATTTTATTCCCTTTGTAGGTAGTTTGATAGGTGATTTTATAAAAATCAACATCATACTGTATCAGCGGAATGTAACTGCTGAAACCCTTAAGGGCGGCAAATGCCTGCAGCTGCGTTTTGGTAAAACTACCTGATGATGCAGCCGAAACAAAAACGGCTTTGCCCGGGTCGGTACTGCCGGTATCATTCTGAGAACTTTTTCTGCAGCCGGCAACCAGTACCAGTAATAATGAAGCATAACTAATAATACGTAAACTTACCTTCATAGCTTTATATTTGATTTAAAGCAAGTTACATATTCCGATCAAAAAAATTTATTTTATTTCTACAATAGAGTAAATATCCACACCAGGTACATCGAAACTAACCGAGTTACCAGCATAGGTATATTTCAGTGAAACATTGCCCGGCTGCAGGATAACGGCGGCCGGTTTGCTGTGCGTTGCATACATGATATGCAGGCTGCCAACAGGCGGCAGCTGAAATTCAAGCTGATTATTACCGAGCACTTTAAACTGACTGCCGGCGTTAATCAGATGAATCATAGCCGTGTTGTTTTTTCGCCTCAGAGCCACATGAACCTGATCAGAGCCCGTTACCGATACCAGAGGCGCAGGGAATAGCTCTTTAACCAAACCGGCAACGGCTTGCTTAGTCTGCACGTCGGGAGCATTCAGGTATTTCAAAGAAATATTGGCAGGAATGCCTATCATAACCCCTTTACCGTACCGCTGCTCTTTTACCGGCAGCGGCCCTGCCTGCTGATTGCCAGCCTGACCCAGTATCTGATTAAACAAGCCGCAGGTTACGCCGCCCACAGCCAGCACCTTGCCGCCATTATAAACGTAGCGCTCCACCTCGCTTATAAATGCCGGGTTCAGGTAATTCCATTCGGTAATTACCAGCAGGGGAAATTTGCTCAGGTTAGCCGGTGTCAGGTTGTATTCCTGTAATACCTGTACCGGATACTGCGACCCTAACAGCATAGCCATTGTTCCCTTAATATTATCGTTGCCGCCATTGTCCTGGTTAAAGGCGGTAGCCGTACCTAAATCATAGTTATGCCCCTCGCCCGAAAACAGCATGGCAATCTGCGGTACCGGGGCCGATTTAAAGCAGTAGGTCTTCCGTGCTTTGCAAAAGCCGGCAACCTCTTTCAGGGTGCCTGCGGTGCTTAACGGAATTGTGGCATCATGGTTCTGATTGATATAAACCTCATAGCCGCCGCCCTGCGCTATAATGGCGGCCCCTTTCTGCTCCAGCATGCGGGCGCTTTTCCAGTAATGACCCTGCCCGTTTTTATCGCCCATAAAACCCCAGATCATCAAATCCCAAGGCCTGCCCTGCTCAGAAATAGTTCTGGCCTGAAACTCCACATTGTTGATATCATCATTCACTACATCGCCGGACAGGAAATCAACCCCGGCATCAACAGGGCCGGGCATGTAACTGCTGAACGCCCAGTTACTGGCCATCTGCAGCTGCGGGTTAAACTGGTGCAAAACCCTGGTATAATGAGCCAGGTAGCGGTGGAACGCCTGGCGGGTAAACTGCATATAATCATTGTTCAGCGCAGGCTGGTTATGAGTGGCCTGGGTATAGGCTTTTTTGGCAGCCTCTGAAAAATCAGCCTGTACGGCCCAGCACTCGCCATCTATCCAGAAACCATCCACCCCATAATTTTTGCTTACTTCTTCCAGTTGCGGAATAAAGTACTGATCGCAGTAATTACTGAACAGGGAAGTAGAAGCGCCATCGCGCTGACCATTGGCATTTACCCTGGCCCAATCAGGATGATTCCTGGCCGCGCCTATATCCTCCACGCCTGAAAAATGCGAATACAGGCCGATGCCCTGCTTGCGCGTTTCGTCCCTGAAAATCCGCAGGGGGTCTTTAACGATGCCAGATGCTGCTATACCTATGCGGGTGGAGTAACTGGCTATACCGGGATGGCCCTTGGTATCAACCTGTATATAATCCGGCTTAACTTCTTTCAAAAACGAAGCTACTTCCAAAGGCTGCAGGCCGCGCCCGATCTGATTATCTTCGGGGTTGGCATGAAAATCAAAATGAATACCGAAAAAGCTATCGCTCCGGCGCTTGATTTTAGTGGCTTGCGCCCCGGCCTGTATAACGGCAACTGTCAAAAAGACGCTGATCAGCAAATAGGTTTTAATCATTACAGCACAATAATTAATTACTTTAACAAGGCTGCAGGCACATAGTTGCTCAGTATGCAAGTAATAATTACCTGCTTTTACAGGCAATTACCGTGCGGCATGTGTACAAAAATTATTTGCAGTTTTGCTGAAATAATTAAATATTTATTAATTTAGTATATCTAAATATTTAATTATCAAGCTTATGGAATATATTAATTTAGATCCATTATATAAGCTGCTATGTTTAATTATAATATTTCTGGTGCCCTTGCTCCCTGCAATGGCCCTGTACAAAATTGCCCCCTCTGAAAGATTTTTAGCCAAGGGAACTTTCAGCGGGTTTAAGATAAATGCAACAGGCGCTTCGGCTATATACATTGTGCTGTTTCTTGCGCTTTACCATCAAACAGATGCCGTTACAAAGAATATTGATTCATCAAGCGAACTGGTGAAGAGAATACAATACCTCGAGAGTAACCGGCCTTGGCAGGTTAAATACATACTGAAAATTATGAGCGATGACGGCCTGCATGAAATAAGCCCGGTAGAGTATGCAAAATATATAGACCCTGATTCGATTGTTTGCTTTCCGCAGGCCATGACATTTGATGGCTACAAGACACTTTCCTTTTACCTGGATAACAAAGCGCTGGCTAACATTGATGATACGATTAACAGCCAGATTTTATTGAGAAACGGTTACGGAACAACATCATTAAATATTACTAAAAGTTTGGAAGACCCCGGTAACCGGACAATTACGCTGAGGAGTGTTTTTTATAAGCAGCGTTCAAAGCCATCGCAGTTAACTGCTTTGAACAACCACCAGTTAGCCCCGATTGAAAAAAGCGCTGCACGTGTAAAACCGCCATTAGTATCACATTAACTGCATTATCATTGTATTATGAAATACCTTATTGTTGTTGCCCTGCTGATGTTGACTTATAAAGCTGCTAACGCTACAAACCTGCGGGGGCAGGTTGTTCATAATGTTAGCGGCAAATACTATCCTTTAGCTAATACAAGGGTGAACTTTATGGTTTGGGATAATCAGCAATGGGTATTCAGGGCGTATGCTATCACCGGTAATGATGGATTTTACTTTTTTGCAAACTTCACTCCCGGATTGGTTTTTTGTATCCAGGTAATGGGCGGCTATTATCCGCCTGCGCCTTTAACCGTTCAAAACCTGCCTACAAACAGCTACCAGGATATACCTGTGATTTCTGCCTGAAATACATAATGCTCAGTAATTTCTTCTACTACCCTGTAAGTTGCTGGTTTTAATTACAGCTCACCGCTTACCAGAAAGTTGAAAAGACAACTGTTTTATGCCTCCTGACATCTGCGGTTAATTTATTAGCTTTGGTTAACCATTACAGCAATTTCATACTATGTATAATCCATTGAAATATTTGCTGCCGGCTGCTGCCTTGTTCGGTATGCTGAGTTCCTGCAAACCATCAGCCCGGCCTGCAATTACAGAACAGCAGCTCAAAGCAGCCGATAGTACCTGGTGGAAGGAAGCGGTAGTATATCAGATTTATCCGCGAAGTTTTAAAGATAGTAACGGCGATGGCATAGGCGACCTGAACGGCATCGCCTCTGAGCTGGATTATATTAAAAGTTTAGGGATAAATACAATATGGCTCAATCCCATTTACAGTTCGCCTAATGATGATAATGGCTATGATGTAAGCGATTACCGCAGCATTATGAAAGACTTTGGCACCATGCATGATTTTGATGCCCTGCTGAAAGGTATGCACAGCCGGGGCATTAAGCTGGTAATGGATTTGGTGGTGAACCACAGCAGTGATGAACATGAGTGGTTTAAAAAAAGCCGCAGTTCCAGAACCAGCCCTTACCGCAATTATTATCATTGGTGGAATGCAGAGCGCGGCAAGCCGCCTTACCGCTACAGCTTGTTTGATATTAACCATGATGCCTGGCGGTATGATTCAGTTACCAACGCCTATTACCTGCACTACTTTTCGCGCAAGCAGCCTGATTTAAACTGGGAAAACCCGAAAGTGCGCCATGAGGTGTATGATGTAATGAAATTCTGGGCGGACAAAGGTATAGACGGGTTCCGGCTGGATGCTTTTCAGTTTGCGGCGAAGGATACTACCTTCCCGGCCTTCCCGAAGGGCTTTGAAAAGCACTTTAATCTGTACTATGGCGTACAGGGAAATCTGCACGGTTACCTGCAGGAGATGAACAAAGAAGTATTAAGCAGGTACAAGGTAATGAGCGTGGCCGAAGGCTCAGGCAACACACTGGAAGATGCCCATAACATGGTTGATGCCGACCGGCACGAGCTGAATATGGCTTATGCCTTTGATGGCGTAGGCCTTGCCAAACAAGGCGGCTACAGCCTGCTGGAATTCAAAAGGGTTTTCAGCCGCTGGGATAGCGCCTTTGCGCAAAAGGGCTGGCTGTCCATCTTTCTGGCTAATCATGATCAGGCACGGCTGGTAAGCCGGTTCGGCAATGATAGTCCGCAGTTCAGGGATATCTCTTCCAAAATGCTCTCCACTTTTTTAATGACTATGCGCGGTACTCCTTATTACTACAATGGCGACGAGCTGGCTATGACCAACGCCGGCTTTACCAAGATTGAGGATTACCGCGATGTGCAAACCCTTAATGAGTACAAGCATCAGAAAGAAACCGGCGGAGATCTAAACCAGTATCTGAAAAAAATTCAGTTTGAATCGAGGGATAACGGCCGTACGCCCTTTCAGTGGAACGGCAGCGCCAACGCCGGCTTCACTACAGGTACGCCCTGGCTGCAGGTAAATAAAAATTATACTGCCCTGAACGCTGCAGCACAGGAAAAAGACCCAAACAGCCCGCTGAATTACTTTCGCAGGGCAGTGAAGCTTCGCATGGATAATAAAGTACTGGTTTATGGAAAATATACCTTACTGGATAAAGGCAATCCTGATGTATATGCCTATACCCGTGAACAGAACGGTCAAAGGTTATTGATACTGCTTAATTTTAAGAGCAAGCCGGCATCAGCCCATACAGGTATTGATCTTACGAAAGCCAGAGTTCTGCTGGATAACTATGGTCAGCCTTCAACCGGCGGCCAGTTGCAGCCCTATGAGGCGGTGGTATAT
>CAXTAP010000034.1:0-31448 GCA_964241965.1 uncultured Mucilaginibacter sp. | reverse complement strand
TTTGCGCCGCAGTGCCATCAAAAGTAACCAGGCCATCAGTGGCATCCTGTGCAAATACTGAAGAGTTAGTGTAATTAACTGCAACATTCAGGGTTCCGCTGCCCATATTAAAGGTGCCGGAATTATTAAGCGAACCGTTAACATCCGTAGCGGTGGTATAACTGGCAAAACTGGTTACACCTGCATTGGTAAAATCCCCGTCTAAAAACAAGTTTCCGGCTCCGCTTCCTACCACACCGTTGGTTACGGCCGAGGTAATGGTTAAGTTATCATAAGTCGGAACGGAAACATCAATGGTTCCGCCGCCCGAACCAAAACCCGGCATTGAGGTAGTAACAATGTTAGCAGCAGGATTGGTGTAAATAACTGTTGCCACCCCTGGCGTACCTGACCCCGACCGGTTACCGTTAAGGTTAACTGAACCGTAGGGTGTAGCTGTGGCCAGGATAGGGTTTGCATTAGAAAAATATAAATTAGGATTTGATGCGCCGCCGCTTGTCATTCCGCCGTATGAATTGCCATAAGTTCTTTCAATAGTAAAATAACCGAAGTTTTTGTACTGAGAGGTGGTTGTAGCATTATTCGGGTTGGTAATATTAATTTGCCCTGCCAGGTACATATTACCATTATCTAACCTGAACCCGCTGCCGTTTGCTATAGTTGTATTTATAACAATATTTACATTGCCTGATATATTCAATGTGTTTATGTAGCTAAACAAATAATCATTGTTACCATTTTTAGCTGTGCTGTTGCCCCCAAAGTTTATATTGGTACAATTTATAGTTCCGGCTCCTTCCAGGTAAGTATCAATTTCGCTTGAAGTATTATTATAATTAACTGATATGTTGCCGGATACAGTTAAGGCACCGTTTACAATCAAAATATTAGCTTTAAAGCCTGTAGCCTTGGTGGGGGCCACATTACCAAATGTGATAGATGAAACGGTAAGATTTACTCCTGAAGCTATAGTCGGGGAATTGGTATAAGCCGTAGTGCTGATGCCAATTTGCACTACATCCGTGAGTACACCTGATTGCCCTGGGTACAACGCTGTAGCCGAGCCTCCGACTTTCCAGTTGGCGGAATTCGTCCAGTCGGTGCTGGTGCTGCCCACCCAATCAAAGGTTACCGCTTTCACAGATACCGATAGGCAAATAAAAACAGCAAGCAGCGTGATTTTTAATGCAAAAGCTTTCAAGGTTCAATAATTAATCAGGTTCACAGCTAGTACTTTTTACCTTTTTACGAAGACACGTAAAATTTAGTTTCATGCCCGGCCGGCTTGCTGTCAGCACTTTAGCATTTAAGGCAATAAGCTATCCTGCCTGGTTAACCTTATTAAATATTCAGCTTAATTATTTATAGTTATTTGCGCTGAGCGGCATATAGCTTTTCAAAAGTTTACTATATACCCATTAGTTGTAAACTTTAATAACTTGTTTTCAGCACCTTACGTATGAATATATACTGCTTACTTTTAAAATACTTAGTTTTAAAGGCTATCACATCAAACCTTTTCAACCTTTGAAAGCATCACTAATTAAAATATTGAAAGCCGGCTTTGTCATAGCATGGGTTTTATCAGGTAACCTGTCACTGGCCGGCGGCATTAAACCTGCCATTAGCCGCCTTGCCTTAAGTTATCAGCTTGGCTCAGGTAAAAGAGCAGATGCAATACAGGCAGCCCTAACAACTACGTCAGCTTCCAGATGCGGGGCGGGCAGTGTAACGCTAACGGCATCGTCGGGTACCGCCGGCGGCACCTATATATGGTACTCTGCGGCAACGGGAGGTACGGTACTGCAAAATTCATCGGCTGCAACCTACACAGCTAATTTTGTGGCCACCACTACCATATATGTATCCTACACTCCCTCAGGCGGCACTGAAAGCGCCCGGGCAGCAGTTACCGCTACCATCAACCCTATAGTATCATCTCCGATCAGCGGCTTAACCTTTGCCTATCCATTTAACGGCAATGCCAGCGATGTATCGGGCAACGTTAATACCGGAGTGCTGCAATCCAGCCCAACTCTAAGCGCCGACAGATATGGCAATGCCAGCTCGGCCTATACTTTCAACAGGGCCAGTTTGCAGTATATATCAACCACAACTCAATACAATAACCCCACTTCGTTCTCTATCAGCTTATGGTTTAACACCACCACTGCAGGCGGTAAGCTCATAGGTTTCGGGGCTGCAAAAACAGGTTCGAGCAGCCAGTACGACCGCCATATTTATATGAGTGACGCCGGGCAGCTATATTTTGGCGTATATAATGGCGGCTATAAATACATCAATACAGCGGCCAGTTACAATGACGGCAACTGGCACCATGTAGTAGTTACCATGGGTACTACCAACGGCGCAACCTTGTATGTGGACGGCACCTTGCAGGCTTCTAACTCAGCCATTACAGTGCCCGAAAGCACTACCGGTTACTGGCGTATCGGTTATGATAATTTAGGGAGCTGGCCGTCGGCGCCGGCCAGCTCAGCCAATTATTACTACAACGGGCAGATAGATGACATCAGCATTTATAAACGCGAACTGACGGCTGCCGAAATTGCATCATCCAATGATCTGAACCTGATTGGCGGCAGTAACCCGGTTTGCGTAAATAACCCCATCACTTTGTATGCCCCTGCCATAACCGGAGCAACCTATTCCTGGACGGATGGCACAACTACGGTGGCCGGCCAGAACGCAACCTTCCCGAGTGCAAACAAGGGCTCTTATACTTTAACGGTCACCAACACATCAACCGGCTGTAATTCATCAGCAACTGTAACTCCTGGCGGCGTAAGCGCTACCTGGACAGGTGCGGCAGGCACCACTAACCCTACTACAACCAGCAACTGGCAATATACCTCCTCCGGAACAGTGGTTGTTAACACGCCATTTGACGGCGCCACCTCTATCATCATTCCGGCCAACGGCTCGAATATATATCCGGCGCTCACTGCCAGCCAAAATGTTTACAACCTGACGATTAACAGCGGGGCCAGTATCAACCTGAATGGGTTTACGCTAAGTACAGGATGCAATATTTATAATTCATCAGGCGGGCAGATTCTTTATGGCGGCAACACGGCCTCCGGCATCACCTGGAACGGCTCAGGCACGGTAAACGCTCAGAGCTACAACGGCTCGGCAACGGCTGCAACGGCACAGTTAGGCAGCATGACTGTAAATAATGCTCTGGGCGGCACAGTAGCTATAAACGGCGGCCCGGTGGATATTTATAACCTGCTCACTATCACCAAGGGTAATTTAACTGTAAGTGCATCGCCTGCTGCCCTTACCTTAAAAAGCACGGCTGCCTTAACGGCCTCTGTACCTGCCATACCTTCTCCCTACACCATTACAGGCACTGTAAATGCAGAACGTTATTTCAAGGCGCAAAGCAGCGGCACTACTGCCGATAATACACGCAACTATCGTCTGCTCTCCTCGCCGGTAGCCAACGGCTCCGGCTATTATAACCTTGCTTACCTAAGCAATGCTTCCGGTGTTTTTACAGGCGGGCCCGGCGGCCCGGCTAACGGGTTTACGGTTACCAATGCCACACCTACTGTTTATATTTATAAGGAAGATGCAACGGCAAGCAATGCCACGTTTAACGGCGGCAATTTTAAAGGGCTTACTAATATTAAGGGAACTGCCAATGTAGCTTATTACACCGATGCCAGCGCTGCCGCTACCAGCACAACTACCCTTTATGCCGGCAATGGCTACATGCTGTATTACTGCGGCAGCAATACAGCTAACACTACCGCTGCTTCAGCGCTGAATAAGCAGTCGCGCTATGGGGGCAGCTTTATTGCTCCCGATGCCGCCGTTATTACTGCCGCAGGCACACTCAATCAGGGAAATATACCGGTAAAAATATGGAATACGGGCAGCACCGCTCTCAGTACAGCTCAAACAGGCTATAACCTGGCAGGCAACCCGTATGCCTGTTCTATCGATTGGGACACTTTTACAACCACCGGCACAACCGGTATTATAGGCGCCAATGTATCGCCGACCATTTATGTTTTTAATTACTCAAGCAAAAATTACGGCACCTACCAGGCCGGCCTGGGCAGCAGCGGCACCAACAACGGAAGCCATTTAATTGGCAGCGGGCAGGGGTTTTTTGTAAAATCTACAGGTTTAGGCGTAAGCGCCTCTCTCACTTTTACGGAGAGCGCCAAAACAACTTCACAGCCAGTTTCAACCGGGTTGCTTTTTGCAGCACAGCACAATATAAATGCACCCAGGCAGCTCATGCGTTTAAAACTATCGAAAGACACCATTAATACGGATGATATTATAATGCTGTTTGAGGATGGCGCACAAAATACCTATGAACCTAACATGGATGCCAACCGGCTGACCGGCATCGGCAATGTAGCTACACTGGCCAGTTATGCCAGCAACAGTGCTGTGCAACTGGCTATCAACCATCTGCATAGTATGGATTTCACCACCCGGATTAAGCTCTATGCCGGCGTTAGCGGGCCGGCCAGTATAGATACGCTGACCGCTTCGGGAATAGAATCATTGGATGCCCGCTATAATGTTTACCTGATTGACCACTATAAGAAGGATTCGCTGCTGCTGAGTAAATACCCGAAGTATCTGTTTAATATTAACCCGGCAGATACCAGCAGTTTTGGTGCCAACCGCTTTGAACTGGTTTTTCATAAAAACAGCCAGGCCGCCGGTTTCCGGCTGCTGAGCTTTACAGGCACTCCTGCTGGCCAGGGTGTGCAACTCAGCTGGAAAACTGAGCATGAAGACAAGCTTACCGGCTTTACCCTGCAGCGCATGAATGATTCAAAGCAGTTTTTACCCATCTATCAGCTGCAAAGCAATGGCAGGGGCACCTATACTTACCTGGACAAAACGCCTGCTGCAGGTACAAATCTGTACCGGCTGTTAAGCAACGATGCCTTTGGAAGCAACAGCTACAGTAATGTTGTTACCATAACGCCAGCTATAGGCAATAATGCCGAGGGAGTATTATTTTCGGTTTATCCTAACCCGGCAGCCAGCCGGATCCAGATAACGCTGAACCCCCAGGTTACCGAACCATCAGCGGTAACCCTGCAGGTTAAAATTATAGCTGCCAGCGGGCGGATCATCAGCAGTTTTAAAAGTTCGGGCGGTACGGCTTCATCAGATATCAGCAACCTGAAACCCGGCACTTATATTATTGAGGCTACTGACCTTGCAGCCCGAAAAGACTATGGAAGAAAGACCTTTATTAAATTTTAACTTAAAAATACAAACAGCGCGGCAGGGATGCAGCCCGCACACAACTTTTCAGCAAAATATAAAGGCCGGTAATATGTATTACCGGCCTTTATATTTATCATTCCGTATGCTCAAATCAGATATCCTGCCGTCCGTTCATGCTTACCGGCAATTGTTTAAACATGCCGTCAATAACCTTTGGAATATCGTCAATTGATTTTTGCGGGTTACGGTGCAATTCACCGGTGCCGAAACCGCGCCATATTACCCGGCGGGTACGGGCATCAATTAAATCAACGGTAATAACGCCTTCTTTAAAATGCTCCTGAACTGGGTAGCCGTAACCATAACCACCCCAGGGGCCGCCCCAGTAGCCGCCCCAGAACGGGCGCCAGCCGTAGCCCCATCCAAAGCCGCCGTAAAACCCGCCATAGTAGCCTCCGTAATACGGATAGCTGTAACCGTTACGTGTGCCGCGGTCAACCATGGTGGAATATTGTACCAGCAAATCAGCCTGGCCGTTAGCTGCATAGGTTAGCCCCTTACCGGTTAAGGTAGCAATGGTTGCTTCTTTAATACGGTTGTCGGCAGCCGGGTTGTTGTAATATTTATTGTTATTAATATAATTTAGCTGGCGGGGCATAGCGCTGTTAATAGGCGGCATTTTAGTATTGGCATTACCCTGCGGCGCCAGGGCAAAGGTGTGATACTGCCTTACGTTAAGCTGATTAGCGCCGGCCTTATAATAATTATAGCTGGTGCAGGCCGACCATGCCGCAGCTATAAAGGTAATGAGTAAAATATAACTTATCTTTTTCATTGGGGTATTTAATTATATTTTATTAGACAATTAACTGCTGAAAAGTTTAACCGATTTTATTAAAAATTTTTAAATATTTCCGGCGGAAGAATGTGTAAAGTGCAGGACAATCATTTTTCAATAAATGGTAACCCTTAAAGTTTCCACATTAACAGAGAAAAACACACTTATGCCAGGTAATATCCAACTATTGGCATACGCCTGCCCATGCCGAATGCTTTGGGCGATACCCGTAACACTGGAGGCGTTTGGTAACGCTTATGCTCCGCCGAGTTGACCAGTTTAATCACCCGCCGAACGGTAGCCTCATCATAACCCTGAGCAATAATTTCAGCTGAAGAACGCCGCTGTTCAATATATTCCTTCAGCAGCGGATCCAGCACCTCATATTCGGGCAGAGAATCTGAATCCTTCTGGCCATGCCTTAATTCTGCAGATGGCGGTTTACTGATAGAACTCTCCGGAATGATCTCCTGTTGGCGGTTAATGTACCGGGCTAATTCATACACCTGTGTTTTGTAAACATCCCCTATTACGGAGATACCGCCGCACATATCGCCATATAGCGTGCCATAGCCCACAGCAGCTTCGCTTTTATTAGAGGTGTTAAGCAAAATATACCCAAACTTATTACACATAGCCATCAACAATACCGCACGGCTGCGCGATTGAATATTCTCTTCGGCAATATTAAACGGCAACCCGTTAAAATGCGGCTGCAGCGCCGCATCAAAAGCTTCGGTGACTGCTTTGATGGCAATAGTTTCAGATTTGCAGCCCAGATTTTGAACCAGATCTTCCGCATCCTTTAAAGAATGATCAGTAGAGTACCGGGAAGGCAGCAATACGGCCATTACATTTTCCGGCCCTAAGGCAGCAGCAGCCAGCACGCACACAATGGCAGAATCAATACCGCCGGATAAGCCCAGAATAGCTTTGGTAAAACCTGATTTATGAAAATAATCGCGGATACCCAGAATAAGCCCGTTGTATATCTGCTCAATATCGCTTGAACGCTGCTGCTGTACAGCAGCAGGCTGTAAAGGCATAATGCCTTCGGCTTTGCTATAAGTATAGCAGGTAACCTTCTCTTCAAAGTAAGGCAGTTCATCTATTAAATCGCCTTTGCTGTTAAACACCATGGAGCCGCCGTCAAATATCAGTTCAGTTTGTGCGCCTACATGGTTTACATAAAATAAGGGTAACCGGTATCGCCGTGCGTTATCGCTCAAAATGGCAATCCGCTCCTCATCATGGTTATAAGCAAATGGCGAGGCCGCAATGTTAATCATCATATCAGGCTGCTGTTTAATCAGCTCATCCATAGGGCGGGTTACATACAGCGGGTTTTCAAAGGTATTCCATAAATCCTCGCAGATGGTGAGGGCTATGCGGCTGCCTTTATATTCAATGCACTGAAAACCGGTGCCAGGTTCAAAATACCGGTACTCGTCAAAAACATCATAATTGGGCAGCAGCGCCTTGTGCACTGTGGCCTGCACCTGTCCGTCCGCAATAAAATAGGCTGAGTTATGCAAATCCTTTCCTTCGGCAGTAGAATTGGGAGTAGGGATGCCTATAATACAGGCTATGCCGGTACAAGCCTGCGCTACATGCTGAGCGGCCTGCTCGCACTGAGTAATATATTCGTTAAACTCTAAAAAATCCCGCGAGGGGTACCCGCATATGCAAAGTTCGGCAAATACAACCAGATCAGTGCCCTGGGCCCTTGCTTCCTGCAGCGTGCGTATTATTTTGGCGGTGATAGCTTCAAAATTACCGATATGGTAATTGAGCTGTGCTAATGCAATCTTCATGTATATTACGGATACTTGAACCGGCGGTATAAATGCGGTTCAAAACAATTATTTTTGCTTAATGATAAAGGTGAACTATACCAGAAGCGGATTTACGCAAATTTATATATTTTTTTTTAGTGCCCTTTTGCTTTCGGCCTGCAGGCACCCTAAAAAAGTTGATGTAAGCAGCATACCTGTCAGCGTAAGCATTGAGCGGTTCGACCATGATTTTGCGCAGCTACAAACCCACCCTATGGCGCCTGCCGCGCTGATGCTGCAAAAAAAGTACGGCATTTTCTATCAGGATTTTATTGAACGTATTTTAACAGCCGGCAGTACGCGCGATACCGGCTATTTTACAACTTTGCGCAAAGTTTTTTCAACTAAAGCTTATAATGATTTAAAGCATGAGGTTGATTCGGTATATCCTGACCTGAACCAGCAGAATGCGGAACTGACGGACGCTTTCAGAAGAATTAAATATTATTTCCCGAAGCAGCAACTGCCTAAAGTATATGCCTATTTTTCAGGCTTTCAGGCGCAAACTTCCGTCGGCGACCAGTATTTCGCCATCGGGCTGGATATGTTTTTGGGCGCTGACTCTAAGTTTTACCCGGCGCTGATTGAAGCATATCCGCATTACATTTCCCGCAGATTTACACCAGCCAACATTGCGCCCCGAGCCGTAGAGACCATTGTGCGTGAGGATATGTTCCCGGAACCGGAGCAGGATAAATCACTGCTGAGCAAAATGGTTTACAACGGTAAGATTCTGTACCTGATGGATCAACTGCTGCCCGATACGCCCGACAGCCTTAAAATAGGCTATACGCCGCAGCAGCTAAGCTGGTGCAACGGCTTCCAGGCGCAGATATGGGGATATTTCCTGGAAGAAAACTTATTGTATGAAACTGACTTTACCAAAACGCAGAAGTATTTAAATGAAGCTCCCTTTACGCCAGGCCTGGGTGAGCATAATGAATCGGCCCCAAAGCTGGGTGTTTATGCCGGCTGGCAGATTATAAGGGCTTATATGGAAAAACATCCGGAAATAACGCTGACTGCCCTGATGGCAGATAACGATGCCCAGCAGATACTCAACAAATCCAGATACCGGCCCAAAGCTGAAGCAAAATAACCGTGCATAAAAAAAGCGCCTCAACCATTTGAGGCGCTTTTTTTATAGCGGATTAACCGATTACTGTAAAATTTTAAATACGGCTCTTAATGCTATTAATACGCCCACCAGTAAAATAATCCACGAAACAACAGACAAGGTGGTGCTATCATGCGCGAAGCGTAAATAAACGCCTACCAAACCTACAGCAATAGCCGCTGTTAAAAGTAAGTAATTGCCGGTTTCGTTAGCTTTTTCTATTGAGCTCATGATGAATGCTTTGTTTAAATACGCTGCAAAAATAAAAATGTTTAGCAGATTATTGGTATTGTTTTTCAGATGTTTGGCGCCGGCTTATTTAACTGCCGCTTTTTGTAGTAACCAAAACTTAACCATCCTAACACAGCCAGCAGTAGAAATGCCCATAAATTGGCAATCAACACAATTACTTCAGTTACCATGAGCCAGCCGTTACTTACAGCCAGCCATAACCGGCTTGGTATGGATAGGTTATACGCCGACAAATCAGTGTTGGCGGCAACCTGTTTGTTAATGCCTGCATTTTGAGAGAAAATTAAATTAAGCGTACTGTATTTAACCTCATCATCAGTTTTCAGGTTACTGATCTGCCGGTCAGCTTTGTCATCTTTTAAGGCCAGTATTCCATCGGCATTTTTATCGGTTACCTTTGCCTGTTGCCTGTACGCTATCATATCGGTGCGGTTCTGGGTTTTCATCCTGGCCGATAAATAATCAATAGTGCGGTCCTCAACATCTACCTTCATCATGTTTACCTGAATACTCATGTGGCTTACCTGATTCATAAATTCACTCAGGTGCTGCTGGGGTATCTTAACAGTCATCTCGGCTGTGGTTATAAAAGCCGATATCTGCATCACAGAATCGTTGCTCAAACGAACCTCTTCGCTGTTGTCAACGGTAGTTTGCAGATGATTATTCATAACCATACCATCATACTGACTGGTTAATGCGGTAACGGCTTCACTTGCCTTCAGTACATTTTTAACCTTAAACTGCATTTCGGCCGTTTTAACAAGTTTTGGCTTGCCGGCAACTGTATCTGCCGAAGTTGAAGCGCTGTCGGCATTTGCACTCAGCACTTTTTCACCTGAAGAATAATTACCCTTACATGCGCTTAGCAGCAGCACGGCTGCAACGAACATTATTAAAATTCTCTTTTGCATGATATTAGTTATTTGGTTTAACCTTAATATCAGGCAGGCCGGAAAGGTAACCGCTGCGCAGCTTGTATCACTAAAAAGTTACCTGATGCATATCTTTAAACCAGGAAGGCTCCCCTGCTTGCAGGAGAGCCTCATAAATATCAGTTCATCAATTTGTTAACTCGACAAGGCTGCCGCGCCGCTTACAATTTCGGTAAGCTCGGTAGTAATGGCTGCCTGGCGTGCCTGGTTATAAGCCAGCTTCAGGGTGCGCAGCAGTTCGCCGGCATTATCGGTAGCCTTATCCATCGCTGTCATGCGGGCGCCATGCTCCGACGCATGGGAGTCCAGCACGGCGCGGTAAAGCTGTATCTTGATATTTTTAGGGATCAGCTGCTCTACAATAGCTTCCTGCGAAGGCTCCAGGATGTAATCAGTCTGCGAAGCAGCATCCTTTTTTTCGGTTTCTGCCTTAGGTACCGGCAGCAACTGTTCGGTAGTCAGTATCTGCACAGCAGCATTTCTGAAATGGTTATACACCAGCTCTACCCGGTCATAACGGCCGCTGATAAAGCCCTGCATAATATCTTCTGTGATGCGCGATACGTTGTTAAAGTTTAAATCGGCATACACCTCATTATTGTTGCCGATAACGTTGTAACCCCGGCGCTGATAAAACTCCTGTGATTTACGGCCGATAGCCACAACGGATACATTACCTGCGCGGTATTGCGCATTATATTTAGCGGCAATAAGGTTGTTAGCTGCTTTAATGGCATTAGCATTGAAAGCCCCGGCCAGACCGCGGTTAGAGGTAATGACCACAATTAAAACCCGAACCGGCTCACGCTCCTGCAAGTAAGGAGATGATCCTTCCTCTAAACTTGCCGATAAGTTGGCCAGCATTTCATTCAGCTTGGTAGCGTAGGGACGCAACTGAATAATGGCATTGGTGGCGCGCTTCAGCTTGGCAGCCGAAACCATCTTCATGGCCCGTGTGATTTGCTGTGTAGAGCTTACGGATGCTATACGGTTTCTTACTTCTTTTAAATTTGCCATTCTTTATGGAGTGTCCGGTGGCCGGTAGCCAGTGATCAGAAAAATGTTTTATCTGGACACTGAACACCGGCCACTCATCACTGATTAATATTTTTCCGTCAATTCCTTGGCTACCGTTTCCAGTACGCCGGTAATCTGATCATCAAACTTGCCTGCTTTCAGGGCGGTTAACGTTTCGGGGTGGCGCAGTTCTAACTGGCTGGTAAACTCGCTTTCAAACTCCCTTACCTTGTTTACCGGTACGGCGCGCATCAGGTTTTTAGTACCCAGGTAGATGATGGCTACCTGCTTTTCGACAGATACAGGCGAGAATTGCGCCTGCTTTAATATTTCTACGTTACGGGCACCCTTATCCAGTACGTTTTTAGTAGAGGCATCCAGGTCAGAGCCAAATTTTGAGAAAGCCTCCAGCTCACGGTACTGTGCCTGATCGAGCTTTAGCGTACCGGCCACCTTTTTCATGGATTTAATCTGCGCATTACCACCCACGCGCGATACGGAAATACCCACGTTGATAGCCGGGCGCACACCTGCATTAAACAGGTTTGATTCCAGGAATATCTGCCCGTCCGTAATGGAAATTACGTTGGTGGGTATATAGGCAGATACGTCGCCCGCCTGTGTTTCAATGATGGGCAGCGCGGTTAATGAACCGCCGCCTTTCACAATACCTTTAATGGATTCCGGCAAATCGTTCATATCGCGGGCAATCTCATCATTGGCATTAATTTTAGCCGCACGCTCTAACAAGCGGCTGTGCAGATAAAACACGTCACCCGGATAAGCCTCACGGCCCGGCGGACGGCGCAGCAGCAGCGATACTTCGCGGTAGGCAATAGCCTGCTTTGATAAATCATCATAAATAATCAATGCCGGCCGGCCGGTATCTCGAAAGTACTCGCCGATAGCGGCACCTGCAAACGGTGCAAAAAACTGCATCGGAGCAGGGTCGGAAGCTGATGCCGCTACAATGATGGAATAAGGCATAGCGCCGTTTTCCTCCAAAGTACGTACCAGGCTGGCTACGGTAGAATTTTTTTGCCCGCAGGCTACATAAATACATATTACCGGCTGGCCGGCATCATAAAACTCCTTTTGATTGATAATGGTATCAATGCAAACCGCAGTTTTACCGGTCTGGCGGTCACCGATTACCAGCTCCCGCTGCCCGCGGCCAATCGGAATCATGGCATCAATGGCCTTGATACCGGTTTGCAGCGGTTCAGTTACCGGCTGGCGGTAAATAACGCCCGGCGCCTTGCGCTCCAGCGGCATATCATAGGTAGTGCCGCCGATAGGGCCCTTGCCATCAATAGGCTGGCCCAAAGTGTTAACCACGCGGCCCAGCATACCTTCGCCTACCTGTATGGAAGCAATTTTATTGGTTCGCTTAATGGTATCACCTTCCTTAACGCCGTCACTGGCGCCAAGCAATACAATACCTACGTTATCTTCTTCCAGATTCAGCACAATGCCCTGCAGGCCGTTATCAAACTCAACCAGCTCGCCTAATTGTACCTGGGTTAAGCCGTAAACGCGGGCAATGCCATCGCCCACCTGTAACACGGTGCCTACTTCCTCTAATTCAGATTCTGACTTGAAGCCGGCCAGCTGCTGACGCAAAATGGCTGATACTTCGTCTGGTCTAACCTCTACCATATATTGTTCTGCTTTTTAGAATATATTTAAACTGAAAGAACTGCCTGCTCGGCAAATTCCTTTTTTAACTTTTTTAAATTGCTCAATACGGATGTATCAATCTGCCGGTCTCCGACGGTTAATATAAAACCGCCGATTAAGGCCGGGTCAACCTTTTCCTGTAATACTACCTCGCCGCCTGCCATAGCCTTTACCTCAGCAATAATCTGCTGCCTGTTAGCTTCAGATAACGGCGCTGCCGATGTAATGACGGCTTTATTGATATGCTTTTTAATATTATACTGGTTTACAAACTCCTGTGCCGTATAATATAAAATCTCTGCCCGGCTTTTATCTACCATGATTTTGAAGAAGGACATGGTGGCGCGGTGTACCTTGCCTGCAAATATACCGTTCAAAATCCCTAACTTCTTATCATGCGAAATAATGGGATTGCGCAGTACCGCCTGCAGCTGGTTGCTTGATTTGGCTACCTGCACAAAAAACTCCATATCCGTCCTGATCTCTTCGAGCGTGTTTTGTTCCTCGGCAAGATCAATCAGTGATTTGGCGTATCTGGATGCAACAGTTAAATCTGACATTTAGTGATTTGTGAATGGTGAGCAGTGAATGATAAAGGGTGAATTTTGAAATTTTATTCACAACTCGCCATTCACTATTCACTTACTTTATGGTTACTTCTTTTAATAAATCAGCTACCAGCTGGTCCTGCTCCCTTTGATTTTCAAATTGCTTGCGTAAAATCTTTTCAGCAATGTTTACAGAAAGCACAGCCACCTGGTTTTTTACATCAGCCATAGCAATTGCTTTCTGGCTGTTGATTTCCATTTTAGCCTTCTCAATCATACGGGCGCCTTCGGCATTAGCCGAGTTTTTGGCCTCGTTGATAATCTGGTCTTTCATCTGGCGGGCTTCGCGCAAAATCAGGTCGCGCTCAGCACGGGTTTCTTTCAGCAGCTGCTCATTCTCGTTAGTTAAGCGGGCCATTTCATCCTTGGCTGCCTCAGCTTTCAGCAAAGCATCCTCAATAGAGCGCTCCCGGTCGTAAATGGCAGCCATAATAGGCTTCCATGCAAACTTAGCCAGTAGAAAGAACAGAATAGCAAATGAAACCGTCGTCCAGAAAACCAAGCCCAAATCGGGGGTTACTAATTCCATATTGTTATTTTATGATATAAAAATCTTGTATTTGCTCAACTTAAAAAGCCGCAGCTGCCGCCAACCGCTTCAACTGCGGCTTTCTGTTTGTACCTGGCCGGGTAATTACCTTAAACCCAGGAATGATACTACCACACCGAACAAAGCAGCGCCTTCAATAAGGGCGGCAGCGATGATCATGGCAGTTTGGATTTTGCCGGCAGCTTCGGGCTGGCGGGCAATACCTTCCATGGCCTTGCCACCTACCTGACCGATACCGATACCGGCACCGATTACTGCTAAACCTGCACCTAATGCAGCGATACTTCCAATCATTGTTTTAAATTTAAAAGTTAATATATAGTATAATTGTTATTTACAATTAATGATGATGGTGCTCTTCAACTGCCGTACCGATAAACAGGGCAGTAAGCAGCGTAAAGATAAACGCCTGTAACAAAGCTACCAATAATTCGAGCACATCCATAAACACCACAAACGGCACGGAAACCAAAGAAACATAGGCGCTCCTGAACACAAAGATGAGCGATATTAAGCTCAGTACAATAATGTGCCCGGCTGTAATGTTGGCAAACAAACGTATCATGAGGGCAAACGGCCTGGAAATGATGCCCAGCAGTTCAACCACCCACCATAAGGGCCACAGCCATACCGGCACATCGCCGGGTACAAAAATGTGCTTCCAGTAATACTTGTTACCGCTGAAGTTTACCACCAGCAGGGTAACCACTGCCAGCACAAACGTTACGGCAATATTGCCCGTTAAGTTAGCGCCGCCCGGAAAGAAAGGCACCAAACCTATCAGGTTGTTAATCCAGATGAAAAAGAATACGGTTAGCAGCAGCGGCATAAAACGCTGATATTTGTAGCCGATGTTCGGGCGGGCAATATCATCGCGCACAAACATAATTACCGGCTCTAAAAACGATTGTAAACCCTTTGGTGCCTTGCCCTCGCGCTTTTTATAAGCCGATGCTATGGCTAAAAAAATAATCAGCAATAAAATGACCGACATCCAAAGCGTAATTACGTTTTTGGTGATGGAAAAATCATAAACCTTATCGGCTTCATTTACTTTACCGTCTGCATCAACGGCTTTCACCTTATCTTTTACCAGCGCATAGGTGCCGTACCTGCCCTGGTAGGGTGCCTTGCCGTGGTCAAAACGGGCTGACGAGAAAACCTCCAGGCCCTTGCTGGTGTACAGCAGCACCGGAAGCGGGATATATTTTTCGCCGCCTAAATGGATATAATGCGAATCGGCAATGTGCTCCAGAATGGTTTCGCTGGGGTCGAATTTTTTCTCTTCCTTAGCTATATCATGTGTAAGGGCAGGTTGTGTAGCAAAAGATTTACAAGCAAAAAAGATCAGAAAAACGCTTAAAACAACGTTTGCAACGATTTTTTTTGATTTCAAAATGTGGCTAAAATCCATTAATAGAGAGCTTTTTACGTTTTATTTTGGTCGCGCAAGTTACTCAACAAACCGTAAACTTCAAAGACTGTATTTAAGAAATACAGATAAAAAAAGCAGATTAAAAAACGGGCGCTGTCGGCTTTGTAACTGTGCAGATAAAATAAGGCAAAGCCCATGCAGGCCAACAGCTTAAAAACAGTAAAAATTAAAAATACCTGCGCCCCCGTTTTATCGCTGAGCCGCTGCCCTGCCGTAATTGATACAACCAGCATCAGCGTAAGCGCCGCAAAAAAAACATACAGGAGCCAGAAGTGAGCTATAAGCGGAAAAGGCCTGTGCCAGTAATTGACCAATACCGGCGGCACGGCAATTGCAGCCATGCTTATAACATATAGCAGCGCTATCCGTATCAATCCTGCAGGGATTTGTAAACCAGAAACAGGGAGGCAAAAACACCTGCCAGCGAAAATACGGCGGTAGCCCACTGGGTGGTGTGCCGGTAGTGCTTGTCTATTTCGTAACCGGCAAAGGTAAGCAGGCCGATAATGGCAAGCATTTGAAAGCCGATGCCGGTATATTTAAGGGCATTGCTCATCTCCCGGCCTTCATTGCCGGCTGGCTGGTTTTTTGGCATCCGCAAATTTATTAATCCTGATGCACACAATTTAGTAATTTAGCGTTGCTTTATAAAATTCTGTCTCCGGCTTTGAGAAAAACGTTTTTCCTGTACCTGTTAGCTGTAGCTGCCCTGCTGCCGGCCTGTTCCCTCGAAAAAAAAAGCGCCGTAAACCGCAACCTGCAAAATTTAACAGCACGCTATAACATTCTGTTCAATGCCAACGAGCTGCTGAAGCAAAAGCAGGAAAGCTACGCCTCGGCCTACGTTGACTCTTATAACGACATACTGAGCGTTTACCAGGACACCGCCTTACATATGCCCGGCACGGCGGATAAGGACATGCAATCAGTTATTGCCAGGGCCAATACCATTATCAGCATCAAGGAGCAGAGCCATTACATCGGCGATGCCTACTTGCTGCTGAGCAAGGCTAATTTTTTTAATGCCGATTTTTTCAATGCTGTTGAATACAGCAGCTATGTAACCCGCTCCTTTGCGCAGCAGGCAGATTTAGTGCAGGAAGCCCGCGTTTGGCAGGCCCGGGCCTTAATCTACCTGAATCAGCTGCCGCAGGCCAAGCTGGTGCTGGATACAGCGCTGCTGAACATTAATCCTAAAAGAAGCATCTCGGCTGATGTTTATGCCGCCCGGCTGCAGTATGACATTAAAACTGAGGAGTACCCGCATGGGGAAGCAATGGCCAGGGCGGCTGTACAATTGGCCGGCAACAAAGCCCTGCGCCTGCGGTGGACGTTTATTTTAGCCCAGCTGCAGGAGCTGAACCATGAGCCGGCCGAAGCCTATGCTAATTATAGCCATGTGGTAAAAAGCAATGCCCTGTTTGAAATGGCTTTCAATGCCGAGTTGAACCGCATTCGTATTGAAGACGTGCAGAACGGCCGCCACATCAGCCGCATTGACCGGCTGCGCGGTTTGCTGCGCAATGAAAACAATACCGATTTTACCGATCAGATCTATTTTCAGATCGGTGAGCTTTACTTGGCAGATAAAAACATAACCGAAGCGATTAAAAATTACAGGCTGGCTGCCCGCTACAGCCGCAAAAATCAGAATCAGAAAGGGCTGGCCTATCTGCGGCTGGCCGATATTTATTTTAAAAGTGAACAGGATTATGTACAGGCCCGTAATTATTACGACAGCACCCTGGTTAACCTGTCGCCCAATTACCGGGGTTATCGCACCATTCAAAAAAAAGCGGATAACCTGCAGCTGCTGGGCGACAGGCTGCAAACCATCGCACGCGAAGATACCCTGCAGGCATTAGCCAGGCTGGATGATAAAAGCCGTTCAAAACGCATTAATTTTTTAGTCGGTAAATTTAAGCTGCAGGAGCAGGCTGCAGCGGCTGCCAACACTTCTACCGACCCCTTCAGTAATGCCGCCGCCCCTGCACCCCAGTACAGCACGCCCGACGGTAATAACTTTTACTTTTACAATGCTAACGCAGTAAGCCAGGGTTATACCTCCTTTAAGCGTACCTGGGGCGACCGCAGGCTGGAGGACAACTGGCGCCGCAGCAGCAGGCCCAACAGCAATATAACCATTAACGCCCAGAATACGACCAGGAATGTTGACCCTGCAGCCGTGCCCGACCAGCTTGAAAAAACTGCAGAAGATGTAGCTACGGCCGCTTACCGGCAGCAGCTACAGCAGGACATCCCCTTTACAGCTGCGCAGCTTTCGCAATCCAATACCCGCATCTATAATGCTTACCTCGATATAGCCAACTTTTACCGCGATGTGCTGGATGATAAGCCTGAAGCTATCGGAGTTTATCAGCTGCTGCTCAGCCGTTTCCCTGACAATCTGAATAAACCGGTTATTTATTATAATCTGTACCGCCTGTACAGTTCGGTTGACGCCGCAAAATCCGAAGAGTACAAGAATTCCTTATTAAAGGAATACCCCGAAACTCCGTTTGCCAGAGTAATTGCCGACCCCGACTACGCCCGGCACCTGGATGACCGTGATGCTGAGGTTAACGCATTATATAACCAGGTATATGATTTATACAGCCACCGCCGGTACAATGAAGTTATTGCCCGTGCAGACCAGTTAATACGGCAGTACCCCGACAGCAGGCTAACCGCCCAACTGGCTTACCTGCGGGCCATTGCCTCCGGCCATCAGGAGAAGCTGCCGCCGTTCCGCACTGAACTGCTGCAGATTGCCGCCAGTTATCCAAACGACCGGCTGATTACGCCGCTGGTTAACCAGCACCTGGCCTACATTGATGCCCATACCGCCGAAATGGCTGCCCGCCGCTTTGCCATTGTTGACAGCGACCCGAACGAGGCACCATTTCTACCGGCGCCGGTAGCACAGCAGGCTCCGGTTAAGGCGCCGGCAGCGCCCGGGGCCGCTGCGGTTCAGCCTGCACCGGTGTTAACCGGCAGGCAGCCGGCTGTAAAAACGCAGCTGCCTGCGCAGCAAACTGCACGGCTGCCATCCGCTGTTCCTGATATTACTGCTAAGCCAGTGCCTTCAATTTTTAATAATCGCGATAGCACCAACTATTATTTTGTAGTAAATGTAAGCAGCGGCAATACTAATTTATCTTCCTCGCGTTTTGGTATCGGGCAGTTTAACCGTACCAACTATCAGGGCAGCGCCATCAGGCATCAGCTAAAGGCGGTGGGTAATGATAATCAACTGGTTTATGTCGGCCGCTTTTATAATCTGGCCGATGCAAAGGCTTATGCCCGTAATATTATACCGCTGATGCCGCAGATAATGAAGGTACCGGCGGATAAATACAGCTTTTTTATCATCACTCAGGAAAATCTGGATAAATTAGCCGACCGAAAAATGCTGGATAGTTACATTGACTATTACCAGAAAAACTTTTAACCATGATTTTTAAACTTACCCCGCAGGATAGCAGGCGTTATAACTGGCTGATATGGAAAATAGTTATCGGCGGTTTTGCCCTCCTGATACTCATTATTACGCTCACGGCTTTTGGCGCTTTAGGCAAATTGCCTTCTTTCCGCGACCTGGAAAACCCGAAGAGCAACCTGGCCTCCGAGGTCCTGTCGGCCGACCATCAGGTACTGGGTACTTATTATGTGCAGAACCGCAGTAACGTTACCTTTAAGGAAATTTCGCCCAATGTGATCAATGCCCTGGTAGCTACGGAGGATAACCGGTTCTTTCAGCATTCGGGCATTGACTTTGGCCGCACCTTCAGTATCATTTTTTATAACCTGATGGGTAAAAAACAGGGCGGCAGTACTATTACGCAGCAGCTGGCTAATAACCTGTTTACCGGCGAGCGCAGCCACAACGTGATCCGCCGCATTGAGGAAAAACTGCAGGAGCTGATTATAGCCGTGCGCCTGGAGCGTAATTATACCAAGGAGGAAATTTTAACCATGTATCTCAACACGGTTGATTTTGGCGCTTATAACACCTTCGGCATCAAATCGGCCGCGCGTACCTACTTCAATGTAACACCCGATAAATTAATGCCCGACCAGGCTGCGCTGCTGATGGGGATGATTAACGGGCCATCTATCTTCTCCCCTATCCGCCACCCGCAAAACGCGCTGAACCGCCGTAACCTGGTGCTGCGCCGCATGGCCGATGAAGGTTACCTGACCGGCGGGCAGGCCGAAGAATTCAAGGCAAAACCGCTGGGGCTCAATTTTCATCCGATTGACCATACGGATGGACTGGCTACTTATTTCCGCTCGGTGCTGAAAAAAGATGTGCAGAATATACTGGATGCGCAATCCATTAACAAAGCCGATGGTACGCCTTATGATCTGGACCGAGACGGGCTGAAAATTTATACCACCATTGATTACACTATGCAGCAATACGCCGAGGAGGCGCAGCGCGAATATATGAAACAACTGCAGGTGCAGTTTAACCAGCACTGGCACGGCCATAGCCTATGGCGGGAAATTGACAATTACAAGCTGCTGCTCGACCAGGGCATGAAACGCTCCGACCGGTATAAATCATTAAAACTGCAGGGAAAATCTGATGACGAAATCCGTGAGAATTTTGCCACCAGGGATACGCTGAACCTGTTTACCTGGCACGGCAGCGTGGATACGGTAATGAAGCCGATTGACTCTATCCGTTACACCAAGATGATTTTGCGCAACGCCATGATGAGCATGGACCCGACCACCGGCTATGTAAAGGCCTGGGTGGGCGGCATTGACTTTGCCCATTTTCAGTATGACCAGGTAAAAAGCGGTACCAGGCAGGTAGGTTCTACAGCCAAACCCTTTACTTACTCGGTAGCTATTGACAATGGCTTTTCGCCCTGTATGCAGGTGAACAATGAGCCGGTTACTATAACCGGCTACGGCTCTCCGTGGACTCCCGGCTCGGCCGCCTCTGAAACTGTGCCGGGCGCCATTACGCTGCGTACGGCGCTGGCCCGTTCGCAGAACTGGGTAACGGCCTATGTAATGAAGGAGGTAACCCCTGTTCCGGTGAGGGACCTGATTAAAAAAATGGGCATCACCAGTGATGTGCCTGCTTACCCATCCATCTGCCTGGGTACTTTTGACGCCTCTGTATATGACATGACCGGCGCTTACAGCGCTTACGCCAATGAAGGCACCTGGACGCAGCCTACCTACCTGCTGCGTATTGAGGATAAAAACGGCAACGTGCTCTATACCAATCACCCCAAGGTAGTACAGGCCATGAATGAGCAAACCGCCTATGTAATGACCTACATGCTGAAAGGCGTAATTGATGAGGGCACCGGGTGGCGCATGCGCAGCAAGTACGGTTTAAAAAACCCTATCGGCGGCAAAACCGGTACTACGCAGAATAACTCCGATGGCTGGTTTATTGGCATTACCCCGCAGCTGGTTACCGGGGTCTGGACGGGCTGCGAGGACCGCGACATCCATTTCCGCTCTACTAACCTGGGCGAAGGCGCCAATACTGCCCTGCCGATTTTTGCGTTTTATATGAAAAAGGTTTATGCCAACAAAGCATTAGGCATTAAGCAGAACGTTGATTTTGCCCAGCCTAAGGGCGGCGTAAGCATTACCCTTAACTGCGGGGCTTACAGCCAGCAGGTACAGGGCACCAATGAGGTGGATAACAAACTGAGTTTTTAGGCCGGCCTCAGGCTGCTGAAGCAAATCAGCGCCTGTTCTGATATTTAATTGCTAAAAAGATTAAAGGTTTGAAACAACAATTTCAAGCCCTTAATCCTTTATTTGCTGTCTACCGGCAATGCCTGCTCCCCTTTCGAGGGGCCGGAAAATTAAAGTCAGGGAAACTATGGAGCGTTTTGATTACAGGGAAGCATTAAAGAAGATACCGCACAAACCCGGCGTTTATCAGTACTGGGATGAGCACAATGAATTGATTTATATCGGTAAGGCCAAGGATTTGCGCAACCGGGTGTCCTCCTACTTTGTGAAGGATCATCATGTTAATTCAAAAACCAGGGTGCTGGTTTCTAAAATCAGGAATATAACGTTTACCATTGTAGATACCGAAGTGGATGCCTGGCTGCTGGAAAACAGCCTGATTAAAAAGCATCAGCCCCGGTATAACGTGATGCTGAAAGATGACAAGACCTATCCCTGGATTGTTATCAAAAATGAAAACTTCCCGCGTATATTCTGGACGCGGCGCATCATCCGCGACGGCTCCAAATATCTGGGCCCGTATGCTTCCATCAGTATGATGCATACCATACTGGGGCTTATCCGCGAAACCTATCCGCTGCGCACCTGTAACCTGGCCCTCACCCGGCAGAACATAGATGCCGGTAAGTTTAAGGTTTGCCTGGAATATCAATTGGGCAATTGCAAAGGCCCTTGCCAGAACTTCCAGTCGGAAGGTGATTACAATGGCAACATCAACCAGATTAAGGATATTTTAAACGGCAAGATAGGCGGCGTTATCAAGGACATGCGCACAGAGCTGGAAAATGCCGTTGCAAACCTGGACTTTGAGCAGGCCCACCGGCTGAAACGTAAGTTTGACTTGCTGGAAAACTACCAGAGCCGCTCCACCATCGTTAATTCCTCTATTACCGATGTGGATGTATTTGCCATAGCCTCCGAGGATAAATACGCCTTTGTAAATTACCTGAAGGTGATGAACGGCACTATTATCCAAACCCAAACCATTGAACTGAAAAAGCGGCTGGATGAAAGTGACGAGGAACTGCTGTCAATTGCAATATCCGAGTTCAGGAGCCGGTATAACAGCCAATCAAAGGAAATCATAGTTCCGTTTGACATGGAACTGGATGACCCGGCCATTAAATTCACGGTACCAAAGCTGGGTGAAAAGAAGAAGCTGCTGGATTTATCGCAAAAAAACGTATCCTTCTTTAAACGGGAAAAAATTGAGCAGTACGAAAAGCTGAATCCCGAAATAAGGAGCGAACGGCTGCTGACGCAGATGATGAAGGATTTGCGCATGAACCAGCTGCCCCGGCATATCGAGTGCTTTGATAATTCTAACTTTCAGGGAAAATATCCGGTATCGGCCATTGTAGTATTCAGGGATGCCAGGCCATCTAAAAAGGATTACCGGTTTTTCAACGTTAAAACGGTGGAAGGCCCGAATGACTTTGCCACTATGGAAGAGGCCGTACACCGCCGCTACCGCCGCCTGCTGGATGAAGGGCAGGATTTGCCGCAGCTCATCATTATTGACGGCGGTAAAGGCCAGCTGTCATCGGCCCTGAAGAGCCTGAAGCTGCTGGGCATTGATAAGCAGATGACGGTTATTGGCATTGCCAAGCGCCTGGAGGAACTTTACTATCCCGGCGATCAGTACCCGCTGTACTTGGATAAAAAATCGGAAACACTGAAAATTATTCAGCAGCTGCGCGATGAGGCGCACCGCTTTGGCATTACCGCCCACCGCAAAAAGCGCGACAAGGGCACCCTGGCCACCGAACTGGAACTGATACCCGGCATTGGCAAACTAACCGCCGAAAAGATGCTGAAGTATTTTAAGTCGGTTAAAAAGATAAGGGAGGCTACAGAAGAGGTGCTTTTAGAAGTTGTTAACCTGAAGCAGGCTAAAGCCGTAATGGAATATTTTGCTAAGGATGTTGTACAGACTGCCTGAACTCAAGCCCCCTAACCCCCTAAAGGGGGGATATGAGCAAAAAGGACAAAAGCCCATGAATTTTACATCCATGGGCTTTTGTCCTTTTTTGTTAGCTATGACTTAAGCTGCTCATTATCTGCCTTTTCTTAGCCCCCCTTTAGGGGGTTAGGGGGCTTGAGTTCAGCTTAATAGCTCCACAAACCCAGTTCCCAATCCATCAGGGATTTTTTAATTTTTTCAGACTCATACAGCCGGTCAATGCCTTGGGCGTAATCCTTAATGCGCTCATCCTTATCGTTTGATTCCTTTACGATGTAGCTGGCAAACAGGCGCTTCATAAACACGTCATCAAAACTTAACCCGGTAGCATCGCTGTTGCGGCTTACGGCCTCCTTAACGGTTAGTATCTGGCGGGCTTCAGGAAAATAAATCCAGAATACGGGCTGGTAATCTACCTCTACGCCGGCGCCTACCTTAGGCTTCATCATGGGCGCTATACCGATGATACGGGGCTCAAAGATGGAACGCTGCTTATCAAATACCCAATCCTCCTTGATGCGGAACTTGATTACACTGTCTGGGTTAAATTCGCCTGCCCTCAACTCAGAGCCTATTTTATCGCCAGTTTTGGGGTCGAACTTGTCCACCACGGTACTGTCGGCAAAGCGGGCTTTGGCCTGGTCGGGTTTCAGCGGCACGGCAAAACTGTCGCCGTTCGGATCATCTTTGCTGGGCGTAGGGTCATAGGCGGTTAGCTCGCCTGCGGCAACGGCATCCATCAAAACGTCAATGAGGCGGGCCTTTGGCGAACCCAAAAACTGGTTCATCTTTTCGCGCAGGTCAATCTCGCGCCATACACGCTTAGAAAACACCACGTCCGATTCGCGGATGTTGGCATATGGCGTTACCTTGGCGCTTAAAATATTGGCCCGCTTAAAATAGCCATCAACCGGGCGCTCAAAAGGCTTGGCGGGCGCACCGGCCACCTTAGCGGCTGCATCGGCCGGCTGCGTGCTGAACGTGGTGCTCTGCTGTACTTTGGCCGTGGCCGGTTTGCGGGCCGCAGTACGCTTTTTAGCGGTGCGGCGCTGTGCCATAGCCCCTGCACAAAGCAGGCATAATCCAAATACCAGAATTTTCTTTTTCATCTTTCTGTTAATTTGCAGTGAGTACGATATCATCCAGTCCGCGCTGTGTGCCATCGGGCCCAACCGCAATGATATTGCTGAAGAATACCCGGGTACCGGGGCCGATAGAGCTGAGCGCCGATTTCATGGCGCCGGTAAGCTCACCGCCCGAACTGGTTAGTGTAATTACATCCTGCCGCGGCTTGGCGATAGACAAGCTGAAGCGGGTGATATTAAATTTAGCGTCAAAATCAAAGTTCTCCAGGCGGGCAAACATCCTGTCCTGCCCCTTAATGTTAGCCGAGCCGGTGCTGCCGCTACTTTTGCCGGCAAATACAGCTTTAGGGTCAGGGATACGTTTTACACGGAATTCGGTTGTGCCCATAACGCCCGACTTACCCGATACAGTAACTTTAGCTGTACCAATGCTGCTTACCTTAGCTATATAATGCCCTCCTGAACCGCTCAGAGAGCCGCCTGAAATGCTGACCTTTAAATCCTCTTTAGCTATGCCGGGGGCAGAGATGGAGATAGGGTTAGGCACACCGATGTACAATACATTCATTTTATCGGGCGATACTACTGCTGATGGTTTGGCAACAGTGTAAGTTTGCGGCGGTGTTGAATACGTTTTAATAGTTCCATCATTTTGCTTGACTCTGATAGTACCTACCCAGGTACGCACGCCTTCGCCGCTGGTGCCTGTACTATAAGTACCAACCCCTTCTGCAGTTGGCAGCCTTGAACCGCTTACGGTAATATCAGGATTTGAGCGGGAATCAGATGCGGTAAGAAACACCTGGGCTTTGTATGGCTGCCCGGCAATGATATAGCTGCTTGGCGCTACGGCTACTGCCGAGAATTTGTCCAGGTTAACCACAGCCTGATCTACTTTGCCTAATATTTTCTTTACAACTTCGCTTTCCGCGTTTTTAGCATCAGCCTGTACCTTGTTAAAAGATGTCATGGCTGCACCCATGGGTATACCGTCTCCAAAATAGGCTTCCTCCCAGCTTTCTTTAGCATCACCGTGCTTTGCCTTAGGTGCAGTAGTTTCTAAAGAAAGTTTCATACCAACAGAATCTTTGCCTAAAATGGCCATAAGCTTTTGCCGTGTTTCATTGATTTTTGCCCTGAGCTTTTCACCATTTTTGTGGTTCATCATTAAATCGGCAGAAACATCCAGATTATCACGGCCTTTGTAATCGCCCAAGTTTTCATCAAAGCCGCCGCTTTTAGCAACTAACTCCGCTTTCAGCCCTTCTACATAATCCTCCAGTTCTTTTACGTCAGCGCTGGCCTCTTTTGCTTTAGCTTCAATAGGCTTTGCCCGATCCGGCTGCTCCTTTATTTTTTGTTGAAATGCTTCATATGTATTATTGATACCGGTTTGAACGTTACTCTTCGATGTATTCAAACTGTCGCTTATATTTTTGAATGCGTTGAGCAAACTGTCGGGCACGTTGAGGGCAATTAAGCCCAGCAGAACCAGGTACAGGATGCCGATCATTCGCTGCCTTGGGGTTTCTTTACCTCCAGCCATGTGCTATCTTGTATTAAGTTGTAGTTTTAAAAAATAAATTAATTAAGCACGCGGCTGGTTCATGGCCGTCAGCATGTTGCCGTACACGGCGTTCAGCGAAGCCAGGTTCTTGGCCAGATGGTTCACTTCTTCCTTAAACTGTTTGGAATCTTCCATTGACTCATTGAAGTTCTGCATGGTTAATGAAAGGTTCTGATAAAACTTATTCATTGATTTTAAGTGGGCGCTTGAATCCTGCAGCTCCAGCTCATACACGGCATTCAGGGCCGACAGGTTTTTGGCCAGGCTGTTCACCTGCTCGTGGTAGGCCTTGGTATCAGTATTAGTGGCAGCCATTTCGTTCAGGTTGGCTGAGGCTTTGGCAAAGGCAGTGCTCAGGCCGTCATAACTGGCAGAAGCAGCGCGTACCTTGGCAGTAAAGTCATTGGTTGCCGAACCGGCGTCGGCCACCTTTGAAATGGTTGCTACCTTGTCGCCAAAGGTGCGCAGGCCATCGCCTAATGAACCGATCAGTTCAGGGTTAATCTTGGCATCGCTCAGCATCTTATCAAGCGCGGCCGTATGCCCGGTTGAAGCCGGCGCTACCTGCAGGCGGCTTGATGCCTTTGGCAATTCGCCGGTATAATCATCAGCCAGTTCAGGGTAGGCTTTGGTCCAGTCCACATCATTGTTTTCTTCAGGAAATACACCCAACAGGAAAAACAGGATAGCTTCTGCCCCTAAGCCTACGGTAATAAACACAGAGGCATAAGGCCAGTGCTGTATTTTAAATAATAGTCCGATAATCACCACAGTTGCACCGATAGAAATGATGCTTCCCATCCCATACTTCGATTTTTTCTTAACAGCCATAAAAGTGTTTGTAGTTTGTGTTTTTGTTTTTAATTAAGTAAAGCCTGATTTTAGCGTTTGTCTTTAATATCGCGCCCGATGAAGTGGGTTACACAGCGAAAGCCGATGTATGATTTTGCAGTGTCCTGATATTCATAGGCACGGGTGGAGTTCTGCAGAAAGTAACCCACGTCCTTCCAAGAGCCGCCGCGCACTACTTTGCGCTTCAACACCTCAGGGTCGCTGGCCTTGGCCTCGTAATTAAACGTTGGCGACATATCATGCACGAAGGTAGAAGCAGATTCGTCAAAGGCAGAAGCTGTCCATTCGGCTACGTTGCCGGCCATGTTATATAATCCGTAATCGTTGGGGAAGTAAGCGCGTACGTTTACCGTATAAGCGCCGCCGTCATCCGTGTAATTACCGCGGCCGGGCTTAAAGTTAGCCATCAGGCATCCTTTGGCATTCTTGATGTAAGGGCCGCCCCAGGGGTAATCAGTGCCGATACGGCCGCCGCGCGCAGCATACTCAAATTCAGCTTCGGTGGGCAGGCTGTATTGTTCGCGGTGCGCCAGCCGGCGTTTATCTTTATAGGCATCATTATACCGCCCGCGCCACATGTTAAAGGCCCGTGCCTGGCGCCAGGTAACACCCACTACCGGGTAATTGCGGTAAGCCGGGTGCGAAAAGTAACCTTCTACCATCGGCTCGTTGGCAGCATAGGAGAAATCGCTCAGCCATACCAGCGTGTCCGGGTAAACCGGTATGGTATCCCTGAAAATGAAGTCCGAGCGTTTTTTTGATTTGTCGTTATGGTAATCAGCCGCGGTGCGCAGAATTACCGTAGCGAAATTGTATTTCAGCGAACGGGTATCAATTTCATTCTTGTCAAAAATACGGTCATCGCCCTGGTAGTACATAGCCTGCAGCTTCTGCGTATTATCAGCTCCCTTGCGGTTGCTGAATACCGGATGCTTCTTCACGTAATCCCAGTTAATGTATTTAACGCCGCCGGCATTAGCCGCCTTACCCTTCGGCGTATAATAATATTTCTGATCGTTCAGGTATTTGGTAATAGCAATAGAATCGCGCACCCAGTTCACAAACTGCTTGTACTGCGAGTTGCTGATCTCGGTCTGGTCCATAAAGAACGGAGAAACCGTAACCTGCTTGGTTTGAGCTATCTGCGCAAAAGTAACATCCTGATCGGTCTGGCCCATCAGAAACGAGCCGCCCGGTATATATACCATGCCGTAAGGAACTTCTGCCCTGAAAGAGCGCTGAGGCACCCCTCTTACTTCACCCCTGTCGCCCCCCATGCTGCAGCTTGCTAAAACTGCACAGGCCATTGCTACAATAAGAATGTAATTATGTTTCATCTATCAACAAATGTATCAGGTTAATCAACTATTAATTAATATAGTCCCCGAATATATTGGTTTTGCTGCATTAATACCTCATATATTTGCGCAAAAAATAATATCCGGATAATACTTTCAATTAAATTAATGTACAACGAAAGCAATCTGCGTTTATTTCAATACCGATTGCTCTTATTAGTAACCTATTACGAATGCGATAAAAAAAGGTTATGGGAGATATGAAAAAAGGAATTTATTATTTATTGGCAATCTTTGCATACTGCTCAATAGCCATCGTCATGGATGGTGCTCCGGGCGTTGGCGCAGGTATATCCAGTATCAGGCCGGCCTCCAGCACCGCTTTGTGCGTAGTAGCGCCAAAGGCCGCTATGCGGGTATTGTTCTGCTTAAAGTCGGGGAAGTTCTTGTAGAGCGATTGTATGCTCGACGGGCTGAAGAATGCTATAATATCATAAAACACCTCAGCCAGATCCGAAAGGTCGCTGCATACGGTGCGGAACAGCACCGCCGGCGTAAAGTTATAGCCGTTATCCGTTAAGAATTTTTGGGTTTCCTCGGCAGCTACGTCAGAGCAGGGGTATAAAAACTTTTCAGCTGAGTGCTTTTTGAGCACCTCGGCCAGATCGGCAGCAGTTTGCTTGCCGAAGAATATCTTGCGCTTGCGGTACTGAATATATTTTTGCAGGTAAAGCGCAATGGTTTCTGACAGGCAGAAGTATTTCATCTCTACCGGAACCTCGAAGCGCATTTCCTCGCAGATGCGGAAAAAATGATCGGCAGAGTTACGGCTGGTAAAAATTACGGCGGTAAAATCAGCCAGGTTGATCCGCTCCTTTCTGAACACGCTGGCCGGTACGCCCTCCACATGAATAAATGACCGGAAATCTATCTTCAGGTTGAGTTTCTTAGCCAGCTCAGTATATGGATTTTTATCGTTTTCGGGCTTGGGCAATGTTACCAGTATGCTTTTAACCTTTTTCTTTCTGTCTTCCAATTTCGTTTATTCTAACTACCTAAGTTCTATATATTCAGCGCCTTAATCAATATCAGCACGGGGCAGATTTCGAGGGCACAAAGATAAATAAATAAATAAAACTTATGAAATCTAAAGCTTGAAATAATGCCCACGCTGCTGCGCAGGTACTGCCATACAAAAATAACCACAATCAATAACAGGGCCGTATATAACATATACGGTATATATTCAGCAGCCAATAAGCTGAAACATACTGATACCGGCAGAAATACAAACGTAATATTAAAATAAGTTAGATATAATACCGAGATATATTCGCCCACCAGCCGGCTTATATCAAATACAAAGCCAATAAAGCGCAGCAAAATCAACTTTACGGCAAACAGCGCAATAATAACCACGGCGAAGGAAACAAACAGCCGCACACCGCTGATGGTATAAAAAACGCTTTTATAAGCGGCCAGCTGGTATATAAAAAGCCCGAAGGTGAACCCAAACAGGATGAACAGCCCTAAAAACGCCCAGGAATTAATCATCCCCTCTTCCTTGCTTACCTGCGAGAGGATGCGCTTGTTGTAGAACGACTGCAGTACGTTGCCTACATCCTTGCTCATAACCCGGTTGAGCAGCGCCGTATAAAGCAGCAGCCCGATAATGATGCTCAGCACCCACTGGTCGCGCGTGCGGCGGCTGCGGCCCTCGCGCAAAATGTGGGTGGTGGCCAGCGGCATACTTAAAAAGCCATAGCCCTTATATACATGCAGGGCAAACATCTGATCCAGAAACTGGCTGTGCCGGCGGGCATCCGGCTGGTTAACAAAAATATGGGCCAGTGAGTCAGACACCTGCTGCTCATGCAGCCGCATAGCCGCAGCCACCGAATCGAGCACGGTATATACGCGCGGCTGGTATGGCCTTGCCGGGGCAGCTACGGTATCAGTAAATACGTTCGTACTATCCGCCTGCTGCGCATAACTGCAATTGAGTAAAACACTACAAAAAAATAAGCTTAAAACAACATAACGTATCATTCCGGCCTGCGCAGCAAAGTATTGAATTGCAAAGTTAAGGTAAAAAAATGATGGTTTGCCGGCTATACACGCACAGCTTTTAATGCCGGCAGCGGCTTTCCCTCATAAAAGCGCGCAATTATTAGCATTTTTGCACGGTGGCCGGTATTTATATCCATATTCCCTTTTGTAAACAGGCTTGTTTTTACTGCGATTTCCACTTCAGCACATCACAGAAATACCGCCCCGAAATGGTGCAGGCGCTGGTTAAGGAACTGCATTTGCAGCAGCACTACCTCAGCCATGAGCCTGTAGAAACCATTTATTTTGGCGGCGGCACCCCCTCGCTGCTTAATGCCGATGAAATCAGCCTGATTATGGATACCGTGCACCAGCTGCACCAGGTTAGCAGCCAGGCGGAAATTACGCTGGAGGCCAATCCCGACGATTTAACGCCCGGCAAGATTCATGAACTCCGGCAAACCGCGGTTAACCGGCTGAGCATCGGCATACAATCCTTCTTTGATGAGGATCTGGCCTGGATGAACCGCGCCCACCGCAGCCATGAAGCCTGCCTTGCCGTTAAGCAGGCGCAGGATGCCGGTTTTGAAAACATTACCGCCGACTTAATTTATGGCTACCCCCTGCTCAGCAATGAAAAATGGCAGCACAACCTGCAGCAGCTGTTTGAGCTTGCTATCCCCCACCTCTCGGCCTATGCCATGACGGTGGAGCCGCAAACGGCCCTCGATACCTTTATCCGCCGCAAGCAGCAGCCGGCCATGGATGAGCAGCAAAGTGCCGAACAGCTGGTTTATCTGATACAGGCCATGCAGGCGCAGGGCTTCGAGCATTACGAAATCTCTAACTTTTGCAGGCCGGGGCGCTATTCCCGGCATAATTCCAATTACTGGAAAGGGGTGCATTACCTGGGTATCGGCCCGTCGGCACATTCTTACAACGGGGCCGAGCGGCAGTGGAATATAGCCAATAATACCCGTTACCTGCAGCACATCGCCCAAAACCAGCTGCCTGCCGATATTGAAGTGCTAACTACAGAAAACCGGCTTAATGAGTACATCATGACTTCGCTGCGCACCATGTGGGGGCTTAATTTAACCGTACTGCAAAATATTGAGGCCGGCAGCGCGGCAGCGCTGCTGAAAAATGCCGGGCCGTTTATACAGCGGCAGTGGCTTGACTACCAAGGCGATATTGTTTCACTTACCCCGGCCGGTAAGCTGTATGCCGACCATATTGCCGCCGGGCTTTTCTTTTAACGGCTGCCCGGGTTTGGCGCTGCGCCATAAAATTCATTTTTAAAAATCCAAACCCGGTTAATTGCCGTAACTATACCCAAACAACAATAAACAATACACATGAAAAACCTGATGATTGCAGCGTTGGCCTTAGTAGCTATGGC